>JBEKXO010000016.1:0-42023 GCA_049511995.1 Terriglobales bacterium | reverse complement strand
CTCGTACCCGTTGCTGTTTCTTTGAGGCGGCGAGCGATTTGTCGGTCCATGTGCTTCGCCACTGCTGCAGGAGCGGGAGGGTGATCTGGTCGATTGTGGCGATGGACTCTTTTTCGCAGAACGCCAGCAGGCTCTTCTCGAAAATCAGTTCGAGCTTCGAGATCGTCTCCGGGGAGAGTCGCTGTGCTTCTTTATCTGCAATGTAGGATTCGACGGCCTGCTTGACCGTCACACCCTGAGCGCTCGGGTTCTTGCCAGCGTCGATGAGCGCCTGAAGCTCGTACGCCTTCCGAGTTGCCACGTCGAAGGAATCGGTCTTCAGGGTCTGCCGGTTGACGCGACCGTTGTCGCTCCACTGGGCGAACTTCGGGCAGTAGCAGCGGTTGAAACTTTCCTTGTTTCGGTGCTGGCAGTTCAGCCGGTGGCGAGTGAAGATGTTGACTGTCTTACCCACGCTTGCCCATCCTTTCCCGTGAAACGAGTTGGTGGAGGCGGCGGGAGTCGAACCCGCGTCCGAAAATGTTACTGGTCAAGAGACTACATGCTTATTCACGTTCATGCCCTGGGCATTACCCCAGGACGTTCGCGGCCCACGCTCAGAACGGACAAGAAACGCTAGCCGCTAGCCTGTGATCTTAGCCTCCCTGCCCAGACGTAGCAGAGAGGAGCGGCCCGCTGTGTGACGTCCTGACCGCAGCCCACGGGCGAAGCCGGCTGCGTATGCCATCTGTTGATTGGCAATTATCATTTTGCACGCGATTACGGGTGTGTGCACCCCGGCATGCCTCTTGGCCGCAAGCATCTCCGTCGAAGCCGTGACGCCCCCACTGGTGGGAATTGGCCTTTAAAGAACTGCTTCTATTTTCGGCGGGAAGTAACGCAAAGTCAAATGACGCCGGAACGTCGTAGCCAGTTTAAATTTGCTTTGAAAGGGCGCGGCTTCAGCCGTGCCGCAACTGCCGCAACAATCAACGCGGCTTCATCCGCTGACGGAGTGTGACGTTTAAACTGACGGAATGCCGTGTCAGCTCTTTGTCGCTGATCACCACGAATAAACCGTCCAGTCGTCTACGTAGACCGTGTACCCACCCGTCGTACCCGCATTGTCCAATTGGAAATCAATTCCCATCAATTCCGAGGCTGTCGTCTGCGGTGCCGGCGGAAGCGAGACGGAAACGGGTTGAAGCACGCCGTCGAAACTCACGCCCTCGAAGTTGGTTGTGCCTCCAACGATTGAGAACTGTAGGGTCACGCGTTGCCAGGTGTCGGCTTTGGCGGGAATGCAATTTGCGCCCAGGTTTTGCCATTCGAAGCTCTGTACATTAAAGCCGCGAAATGCTCCTGACTGGTAATTGCACTGGGTCGACATTTTGTACCAGTTCAGACCATCATCCTTGAGCGCGGCAATCTCGAGCGCCTGAACGTTCTCGGGGTTATCAATCCTCAAATAAAGGTCCAAAATAAAGTGGGTAGCGCTGGAATCGCCGAAATGGTAGTACCACATCACATCCCCGTAGGGAGTGCCGCTTTCCGAGTAAGAAGAGACGGTGCCATCGTTATTGAGGCTGGGCGACCCGATGTTTTGCGTCAGGGTATAGGTCAGGGGAACGGCCGCGTTTGCACAGGAACCGACACATATCTGCCAGCCGGGAGCCGCCTGGGCGTTCTTACTGATGGTTGCCTGATTGGAAGCATTAACTCCCGGCGGTAATACGTTGGGATTAAGGTTGTTATAGGTAGGAGCTGGAGTCGAGCCGGTTCCTGATCCGCAGCCCAGCGCCGCTAGAAGTACTAAAAAGGCAGTGCTCAATGCCGCGGGCAACGTCATTTGACTCCTTTAACTCATTTCAACGAAGGGGCGCTTCCGCAAAAGGACGGGATCTTGCGGAAGCCAAGACGTAAGCGGCGCGCGTTTGCAACTTCTTCTCTTTACCAACCCAGCTCAAGCGGATTAGTTGCACCAAAAAGCAGAAAAAACGCGCTGATAAAAGTTCTTACTCCCACACCTAGCACTCAAGACCTGACGCTGCCTTCTACGGTGCATTAATGGTAATCGTAGCCGAAACCGACTTGGTTGGATCGGTCACTGAAGTCGCAACAACAGTCACGCTCCCGCTTGGCGGAACCGTCGGCGGGGCCTGAAAAGTAGTCGGCACATTGCTCGCTACGGGGTTCGGTGAAAAGCTTCCGCACTCCTTGGCAGGAGAACAGGAAAAAGTTACGCCAGCATTCTTGGGATCATTGGTGACGACCGCTGCGATTCCGGTCGTCGCGTTAGTCTCCAGCGCCGTGGGAGGAGGAAATCCGCTGCCGAATGCCACGACGATCGCGGACGCCTGATATTTCGGATCGCCGCAAGCAACAACCGCCGCAATAAGCGCGAGCATCGCCCCGAGAGTCAAGACGTTCGACCGGAGAAAGTTCATGGAATGGTTCGATGCCGCAATACGGGAGTCTAGCACGTGAGCTTCCCGTCGCTGCCTTCAGCACGTTCCGACACATCGCGGTCGTCGACTTCGGAGACGGAAAAGTCAACTCATGAACCGTGAGCCCTACTGTTGCGGATTTTTCGCACTCCCACTGAGTTAGAATCGGGCAGAGGACCGCCCTTCCGCCTCGGAAGACTCCATGACCAACATCGCCCGCCTCTTTCAGGCCTTCCTGTCCCCGGCTATCTTCGTTTCCGCCACAGCTTTGCTTATCCTGTCGATCAACGTCCGTCTGATGGGTATTGTCAGCCGCCTGCGGCAGTATGTACATGCCAAGCACGACGCCGCCAAGAACGACCGCTTGCAGGAAGCCGAAGCCTACACCACCCAGATCGACGCCATCGAGCAGCGAGCCGAGATGATGCGCCGCTCTTTCCTTCTCGTCCTGGTTTCTCTGGTAGGCACCATCGCATCCTGTCTGCTCCTGGGAGTCGGCCTTTACTGGATGCAGGCCGCAATCGCGTCCGTTATCGTCTTTGTGTTCGCTTTGATTTTCCTGCTGGCCGGAACCCTCTACTACATTCGCGAAGTAACGCTGGCTTTAAGTTCGGTACGTGAGGAGGCGCGGGATGCCCGCTTCATGGACTTAGGTGGCCAGCCCGAAGCCAGAATCCGCGATCCGCTGTAAAAAATCTGGCGATCTTTCCGACGCGAGCCTTTGTCAACAAATTGTCAAATCTATGTCACTTTCTATCCCGAAGCGCGCCAATAAGCTGATATCACGCTACAGTTTAGAGGTATGATTCTGCCAACTATGGCGCGGGGGCGGCTGTGCAAAGAACAATATCTTCAGCGGCGGTAGGGGCGGCAACCATGACGATGGAGGCGGTGCCCGCGAGTTCGGAGCGAATCCTGGTGATCGAGGACGATCGCGCCGTACAGAAAGCCCTCAAGCGACTATTTGAGGCCGAGGGCTTTGCGGTCGACATCGCAGGCAATGGCGCGGCAGGCCTCGAGATGTTTCGAGCAGCCACACCGTCTGTGCTCGTGCTCGACCTGAGCTTGCCCGGCACACCGGGCCAGGATGTTTGCCGCGAGATCAGCCAGGCTGCGCCCTCCCTGCCCATCATTATTCTCAGTGCGCGAACCGAAGTGATGGACAAGGTCCTGCTCCTGGAGTTGGGCGCGCATGACTACGTGACCAAGCCCTTCAGTCCCCGCGAACTTCTGGCACGCGTGCGCACGGCGATGCGGCGCTCGCCGCCGACACAAACTCCGCTGACCCAGACTTTCGAGTTTGGCGATGTGAAGGTCGATTTCACGAAGATGGAATTGTGGCGCGACGGCAGTCTTGTGCAGTTGACCTCCCAGGAATTCAAGGTGCTGAAATTCATGATTCAGAATGCCGAGCGCGTCCTCTCCCGCGAAGAACTGCTGAATCATGTCTGGGGATACCGGAATTATCCCAGCACGCGTACCGTCGATAACCATATTTTGCGGCTGCGGCAAAAGTTAGAGAAAGATCCCGCAAATCCTTTGCACTTCCGCACCGTGCACAGTTCGGGTTATAAATTTGTTCCGTAGGAGAACAAGGTCAGAGGTTAGAAGTCAGATCGCAGAGGTAAAGCAGTTAAGATTTTCACCTCTGCAATCTGACTTCTAACCTCTGACCTTTACGAGGCATGACCATGGGCGGAATTCGGCTGCGGACCAAGTTCCTGCTCTCCATGGTCGCCGTTTCGGCAGCCCTCACCTTTGCCACCCTGTTGGTGGTGCGGCACACCGTGCAGCAAGAAGTACGCCTGGGAATCCAGCGCGACCTCGAAAATTCCGTCTCCGCATTCCACAACTTTCAACAGCAGCGCGAAGTAACCCTCGAGCGCTCGGCAGCCCTTCTCGCCGACCTGCCCAACGTGCGCGCGCTGATGACCACGCACGATCCTGCCACCATCCAGGATGTGTCGCGCGACCTTTGGCAACTCGCCGGCAGCGACTTGCTGCTTCTGGCCGACGCTTCCGGAAAAATCGTCGCCCTCCATGCCACCCCGCCGGAGATCACGGTCCGCGAAGCACAGGATTACTTCCCCCAGGTTGTCTCGCGCGCAGAAACGCGCCATTGGTGGTACGTCGAAGGACACCTCTACGAAGTCTTTCTCCAGGACATCTATTTCGGTCCAGCCAGCCAGCATCAGGTCTTGGGATACCTGCTGGTGGGCTACGAAATCGACGATCGGGTAGCTCGTGACCTGAGCCGCGTGGCCGCGAGCGAAGTGGCGATTCGTTACGGCGACGCGATCGTGCGCAGCACTCTCAAGCCTGCCCAGGAATCGGAATTGCTGCGAGTGTCGCCAAGAATGGCGACTGGAGGCCCGCCGCAAGGCGATGAAATTCGTCTGGGCGGCGAGCGGTTTCTCGCAACTTCGGTCGATCTGACCACTCCCGGTGGACCGCTGCTGAATCTCTGGGTGTTGAAGTCGTTCGATCAGGCCACAGCATTTCTCAGCAGCCTCAACGAATTATTGCTTGCGCTCGGCTTAACTGCCGTTCTGGCGGGAAGCCTGCTGGTTTTTCTAATCTCGCACACGTTCACGCGTCCCCTGGAGAATCTTGTGGCCGGCGTGCGCGCGCTGGAATTGGGCGACTATGCCTATCCTCTCCAGGCCAAGGGCGGAGACGAAGTTGCCGAGGTCACGGGAACGTTCGACCGTATGCGAAAAAATCTCCAGAAAACGCAGCGCGAGCTCCTGGATGCAGAACGCCTGGCAACCATTGGCCGAATGGCCAGTTCGATCTCGCACGATCTGCGGCATTCTCTGGCTGCGGTCGTAGCCAACGCCGAATTTCTTTGCGAAAGCAACCTGACCCCGTCGCAGCGCGAAGATCTTTACGCGGAGATACGAATCGCTGTCGACCAGATGACCGAGTTGATCGAGTCTTTGCTCGAATTCTCGCGCACGCGCGAGTCGTTGCGTCCCACCTACGGTAACGTGCGCTCGGCAATGGAGCGCGCCATGCAGGGCGTCAAGGCACATCCCGAGTTCCAACGCATACGCATCCGCATTTCCGGCGAAGGTTCGACCGAGGGCTGGTTCGATTTCAAAAAGCTCGAGCGCGCCTTGCTGAACCTCTTGCTCAACGCTTGCGAAGCGGTGCCCGCCGACTCCGGAAAAATCGACATCACGTTGCGGCGCCAGGGCGACAGTCTCGAAATTAATATTGAAGATAACGGCCCAGGAATCGCGGAAGCGGTGCGGGACCGGCTCTTCGATCCTTTCGTAAGCCACGGCAAAGAGAATGGAACGGGCATGGGATTGACGGTGGTGCAAAAGATCTTGCAGGACCACGGCGGGGATGTGGCGGTGATCCAGACATCGGCGTCGGGAACGACTTTCCGTTTGAATCTTCCGCTGAGTCCTTCGGCGGAAAATATTATGGCAGCCCGCCATGCGACGTAGACGGCATATTTTTTTAGTTCACTCCTTTGAATATGGAAGCGAAGACCGCTGCCTCGAATTCCACGAGTGCGGCGTCGCGGAGTGGATAGCGATAGCAAAATGCGGCGTGAAGCAGGAGGCGAAATGAGCAGTTACAAGACGCGCTGGTTCAAATCGTTGCGATGCGGGGTGTTGGTATGCGCCGTGGCATGGGCTGCAACCGCCGTCGCGCAGGACGCTGCGAGCGTCGCAAAATACGCCCCTTCCGACGCACGCTCAGAAGCGCCGGGAGAACCTCTGAATGATTCCCTGCGAGAATTGCGCGACGAGGTGCGCCAGTTGCAGACGACGGTCGCCGAGATGCGCTCGGAGTGGCAGCACGCTCGCGAGGAAACAACCGAACTGCGCCGCGAGCTCGACGAGGTACGCGCCGCCACAGTATCCCGCAGCGCCGTGATGCAAGACGCCGTCATTCACGCGGCCACGCCCAGTTCGCTCAACACGATGCAAATTGCCCAGGAAAATCAATCGCCAGAAAGCTCGCAGCCAGACCGAAGAAAAAGCGGCCATGCCGCCAGCGCCGAAGAGGAATACCAGTTGCTGGCCGGCAAAATCGACGATCAGTATCAGACAAAAGTGGAGAGCGCATCCAAGTATCGCGTGCGCCTGTCGGGCATCGTGCTGATGAATCTGGTGAGCAATCAGGGAGTGGTGGATAGCATCGATCTTCCGATGCTCTCTTATGCGCGTCCCCCGGGCGATTCCGGCGGAAGTTTCGGCGCCACGTTGCGACAGTCGGAACTAGGATTCGAAGCCTTCGGACCCACCGTGGCGGGCGCAAAGACCAGAGCCGACTTGCAACTCGATCTTGCGGGAGGCTTCCCTGCCGTCCCAAACGGGATCAACTCCGGCATCATGCGCCTGCGCACGGCGACGATGCGCATGGACTGGACGAACACGTCCGTTGTGGTCGGGCAGGATATGATTTTCTTCTCGCCAAATTCTCCCACCTCGTTTGCCTCGCTGGCGATTCCCGCGCTCTCGTATGCGGGGAACTTGTGGAGTTGGGTGCCGCAAATACGCGTCGAACATAAAATCACGCTAGGCGAAGAGTCGAGCTTGCTGTTTCAAGCAGGAATTCTCGACCCGCTAACCGGAGAGACGCCCACCGCTCCCCCCGGTGCGCCGGCGGGCGACAATTATTACCGGCAACCCGGCCCCGGAGAAGAATCGCGTCAACCCGCTTATGGCACGCGCATCGCCTGGACGACAAATGTTTTCGGACAGCCGCTGCGCCTCGGCGCAGGAGGATATTACAACCGTCAGGATTATGGCTATAACCGCAACGTCGATGGCTGGGCGGCAATGACCGATGTCGAACTGCCCCTCAGTCGCCAGCTTTCGTTGAGCGGAAAATTCTATCGCGGAAGAGCCATTGGCGGCCTGTACGGCGCCTTCGGGCAAAGTGTGTTATTCAGCGGCGATCCGACAACGGCCGCCACCGAAGTGCAAGCCTTGAATTCAATTGGCGGCTGGGCGCAACTAAAATATCGGCCGGCAAACAAATGGGAATTCAATGCCGCCTTTGGAATGGAGAATCCATACGCCCGCGATCTTAAATATTTTCCCTACGCACAAAGCTATGGGGATCCAACGCTGGCGAAGAATCAAGCGGGCTTCGTGAATATGATCTACCGCCCGCGGTCAGATTTATTATTTTCCGCCGAATATCGGCGCCTGAACACCGATTCCTTTACCGCTGGCTGGAACGGCGCGGGACATCTGAACCTGATGATGGGCGTTCTTTTCTGATTGGATGTTAGCGGCCGCAGAGCCATGCTTGATGAGCTGTGAGTAATTAAAAATGAGCCATAGAATCTTGACCTTGGTCGCCATGTTATGTGCCGGTATGGTTGCATTGCCGCCGCACGCGACGGCGCAAGCCGCAACAACCACGGTGCGCGGGCGCGTCGAGGTCATCGGCACAAAGACCGGCAAGGCTCAACGGGGGACAATTCCCGGCACCGTAGTGTGGCTAACACCCCTGACGGCGAATGAAACGGAGTCCACTGCGGTGGTCACCGGCTCGGAACTAGATCCGAAGGCCAATCCCCAGCAAAACCCACGACTGGTGCAGAAGCACAAGAGTTTCGACCCTCACATTCTCGTCGTTCCGGCCGGATCGCTCGTCGAATTTCCCAATCGCGATCCTTTTTTTCACAATGTTTTTTCCCTTTTTGAAGGCAAGCGCTTCGATCTCGGCCTCTACGAGGCGGGCACGACGCGAATGGTGCGCTTTGACCGCCCCGGAATCAGCTATATTTTCTGCAACATCCATCCCGAGATGAGCGCCGTGGTGATTACAATTGCCACGCCGTTCTACGCTATTTCAACCCGTGACGGTCAACTCAGCCTGGCCGGCGTTCCCTACGGCCGCTACATGTTGCACATCTGGAGCGAAGGTATGGGCCCTGAAAACGCACAGCCCCTGACGCGTGCGATCACAATCGGCGAGAATGCGTCGTCCTTGGGCGTGATTCGCGTTCCAGAAACCAATGGCGACCACATCGCCCACAAAAATAAATATGGCCGCGAGTACGACGACCCGACGCCCAACAGCTCCGTCTATGAGCAGCAGCGGTAAACTTCCTGGTGCAGCAGCTCCGCCTCTAAAGAACGACATGGGAATGGCAAACCGATACCGGCGATGGTGGATCAATCTCTATCCCCCGTTCCTCGGCGCGGGCATCCGCATAACGCGCCTCCAACCCGACTGGAAGGCGATTGACGTGGAAATGAAGCTGACGTTTTGGAATCGCAATTACGTCGGCACTCATTTCGGAGGCTCTCTCTATGCCATGACCGATCCCTTTTACATGCTGATGCTCATCGAAAACCTGGGCCCCGGTTACATCGTCTGGGACAAGTCCGCAACCATCCGTTTCCGCAAGCCAGGCAAAGGAAAAATGGTCGCCGCCTTCCGCTTAACCGATCAGGAGATCGACACTCTCCGCGACGACGTGGAGAGCAAAGGTAAAATCGAACCCACTTTCACAGTTGAAGTAAAAGATGAGACTGGAGCCGTAATTGCCGAAGTGGACAAGGTTTTGCACGTCCACAAAAAACGAGCCGTGACGCCCTGACCATGATCTTTTCCGCAACAATCTTATTGGCCCGCGATGCTCCACACCGCTCGGTCACACTCCGAAGTGACCCATGACACACAGCCCTGCCCGGCTTTATGTTTTAATCAAAATGCCCCCCGATTCGAAGCTTGAGGAGATTCCGATGAGTGTACGCAAGTGGTCGAAATCGAATGCAGAATATGGTCGAAGGCTGGTTCTCTCCGGAATCAAGGGAGCGCGGTCGGCGCACGAAGAATTCAGCGATTCGCTGGCCCCTGATCTGGCCGACTCCCTTCGAAGCGCCTTAGCGCCAGCGGTGCTGGGAGCGTGCATCGGCGTCCTCGGAGGCAGTCCAACCCGCGAGAAATCGGTAGGCCGGGCGCTGATGTTCGGTCTGCTAGGCGGGGCGATCGGGCTGGGCGCTGGCCTCGCCTGGGAGAGCCGCAGGTTGACGGCTCGGGTTGTGGATGGCGCTCTTAGAAATATTGGCCGGGTCCGCGACGAACAGTGGTTAATCAAAAATCCGATCAACTACGCGTAGTACCGTCAGCCCAAGTCAGCCACAACATCCGCGAAGGTCGTGAGTGAGCTCTCCATCATGACGCAGTTACAGCTCGCTTTCCGACAAGCTTCCAGCACTCGCGCGCAATCATCCAATCCTCCTGCGCATGAATGACGAGAACACGAACCGCCGCATCCGCCGCTGAAATATCCGTGTCGCCCTCCAGCGGCGATTGTGCATTCTTGACCGGATTGAGCCGCAAGTCGATGAATCCGAAATTTTCACACGTGGCGCTGCGCACCTCTTGTGCGTTTTCCCCAACTCCAGCCGTAAACACGAGAGCATCGATCCCACCGAGCACGGCAACCATCGCCCCGATCCCGCGCCGCAAACGATGGATATACATGTCAAACGCGAGCTGGGCGCGTTCTTTTTTCGCAGGCTCGTGGCCGTTCCGCATCGCAGCAAGCACCTCTCGCATGTCGCCGGAGATTCCCGAAATCCCCAGTAATCCCGACCTTTTGTTGAGCACATCGTCCAGCTCTTCGTCGAGCGCGTGTCTTTGTCGCATCAGGTAAGTAAGAATGCCGGGATCAACCGATCCGGAGCGCGTGCCCATCATCAGTCCTTCGAGCGGAGTAAATCCCATGGTCGTGTCCACACTCCGTCCTTCACGAATCGCCGCCAGAGAACAACCATTACCAAGATGGCAAGTCACTAGCTTCAACGAATTCAGATTCTTGCCCAGCAGTTGCGCAGCCCGCTCCGCGCAATATTGATGGTTGATCCCGTGAAATCCATAGCGCCGAATTCCCTGCTCGAACCACTCATAGGGACCAGGATAAGTAGCCGCCGCCAATGGCATCTGATGGTGAAAGCCGGTGTCGAAGACGGCAACCTGCGGCACTACACCTAGCATCTTCGCGACTATCTCCATGCCTTCCAGTTCGGCGCGATTGTGCAGCGGCGCAAAGACCGAAACCTTTTCGATCGCCGACTTAACCTCAGGTGTGACGATCGCGGGCTCAAAATAATTCGGGCCGCCATGGACCACCCGGTGCCCAACCACATCAATTTCGGATGGGCCGGAAATCGCCTTCGCGTTGCCGCTCCACAAAGTCTCGAGCAAGCGCTTGATGGCTTCCCCGCGAGCCGACGTCGAGGTGCGGTCTTTCACCGAAACGCCGCGCGCATTTCTGATTGAATATTGCGCCTCGTCCTCGCCCCACTCCACCTTACCTTCCCACGCGCACGCAGGGGGGTCGCTTGGAAGCGCATCGCCAATCTCGTAGAGGCAACTCTTCTGGCTGCTGGAACCTGAATTGAGAACAAGCACCTTCAATTAGCGACACCCTTACTCACGAAGGCACACGAAGACGCTTTCGCGATGAAGCCCTTCGTGGTACTTCGTGTCCTTGGTGGTTTACGATCTATCTCCCTGCAAGTTGGAAAACTAGTAAGGCCATGTCCAGTCGCGAATCTCCGGCATATCGTCGCCGTGCTCGCGGATGTATTGCTTATGCTCGACCAATTTATTGCGCAGCGATTGCTTGAAGTGCGCCGCGATTTTCTGCAGCCGCGGAACCCGGTCCACCACGTCCCCAGCCAGGTGAAAGCGGTCCAGATCGTTCATCACCGTCATGTCAAACGGCGTGGTCGTCGTGCCCTCTTCCTTGTAGCCCCGTACGTGCAGGTTGTCATGATTGTGCCGCCGGTAGGTGAGCCGATGAATCAGCCAGGGATACCCGTGATAGGCGAAGATCACTGGCTTATCCACGGTAAAAATGGAATCGAAATCAACATCCGACAGACCGTGCGGATGCTCGCTCGATGGCTGAATGGTCATCAGGTCGACCACATTCACCACCCGAATCTTAATATCGGGAAAATGCTGCCGCAAAAGATCGATCGCCGCCAGCGTTTCAAGCGTGGGAATATCACCCGCGCAAGCCATTACCACATCGGGCTCAACACCTTTGTCGGTGCTCGCCCATTCCCATATGCCAATGCCCGTCGTGCAATGCGCGATGGCCGACTCCATGTCGAGGTACTGCAATGCGGGCTGTTTCCCGGCCACGATCACATTCACGTAATGCCGGCTGCGCAGGCAGTGATCCGCGACCGAGAGCAGGCAGTTGGCGTCCGGAGGGAGATAAACCCGAACAATGTCCGCCTTCTTGTTGATCACGTGATCGATGAAGCCAGGATCCTGGTGCGTGAACCCATTGTGATCTTGCCGCCAAACGTGAGAGGTCAACAAATAATTCAGCGAAGCGATTGGGCGCCGCCACTCGATCTCGCGCGTCACTTTCAACCATTTCGCGTGCTGGTTGAACATCGAATCCACAATGTGTATGAACGCTTCATAGCAAGAGAAAAACCCGTGCCGCCCGGTGAGCAAGTAACCTTCCAGCCACCCCTGGCACATATGCTCGCTCAACATCTCAAGCACGCGCCCGCTCTGCGACAGGTGTTCGTCCACCGGAAGAATCGGCTCCATCCATTCTTTATCGGTCGCCTCATACAGAGCCTCCAGCCGGTTCGACGCCGTTTCATCCGGTCCGAAGACGCGGAAATTCTTTGCCTCAGCGTTGCACTTCATTATGTCGCGCAAAAATCCTCCGAGCACGCGCGTCGCTTCCGCATTCCCAGTGCCCGGCTTCGAAACCTTTACCGCATACTCGCGAAAGTCGGGCATGATCAGGTCGCGCAACAACAACCCGCCATTGGCATGCGGATTCGCTCCCATTCGCCGGTCGCCTTTCGGAGCCAGCTCCGCAAGCTCCGGAATCAACTTGCCATTCTCGTCAAACAATTCCTCTGGCCGGTAACTCTTCATCCAATCCTCGAGAATCTTCAGGTGCGCGGGCTTCTGCAGGTCCGTTACCGGAACCTGATGTGCGCGCCATGTGCCCTCGATCTGTTTTCCGTCAACCACCTTCGGTCCTGTCCATCCCTTTGGGCTGCGCATCACGATCATCGGCCAAACCGGCAGGCTCGACTCTTTCTTGCCCGCGCCCGTGCCGCCTCGACCATCATCTTGATGCCCCTTCGCCTGCCGAGCCGCATCTTGAATCGCACGAATCTCGTTCACAATCTCGTCCAGAGTCGCAGCCATCAGTTGATGCATCGCTTCGGGCTCATGTCCTTCGACGAAATACGGTTTCCAGCCGTACCCAGTGAAAAAATGAACAAGCTCCTCATCCGTCAACCGCGCCAGCACCGTAGGATTCGCGATCTTATACCCATTCAAATGAAGGATCGGCAACACCGCGCCGTCGCGCACCGGATCCAGAAACTTATTGCCATGCCAACTCGTCGCCAGCGGCCCCGTCTCCGCCTCGCCGTCCCCCACCACGCAACAAACCAGCAAGTCGGGATTGTCAAACACCGCGCCGCAAGCGTGCATGATCGAATACCCCAGCTCGCCCCCTTCGTGAATGGAACCAGGCGTCTCCGGCGCCGCATGGCTCGGAATGCCTCCTGGAAACGAAAACTGTTTGAAAAGTTTTTGCAAACCCTCCTCGTCCTGCGTAATGCTTGTATATAACTCGCTGTAAGTCCCTTCTAAGTACGTGTTCGCGACCAGCCCCGGTCCGCCGTGCCCCGGTCCCGCAATATAGATAACGTTCAGATCGTATTTCTTGATGAGACGGTTGAAATGGACATATACAAAATTCAGCCCGGGCGTAGTGCCAAAATGTCCCAGCAATCGCGGCTTAACGTGCTCGATCTTCAGCGGTTCGCGGAGCAGCGGATTGGCATACAGATAGATCTGCCCTACAGAAAGATAATTAGCCGCACGCCAGTAGGCGTCAAGCTTGCGCAATTCTTCCGCGGTCAAAGGTTGGGCTGTGGATGGCTCGCTGGCGGTAGGCGACTGGGAGCGATCTAACGTAGCTGGGGGAGTCATTCGATTACGCCTTTCAGACTGGGATGTCCTATTTTAATTTCTTGCGGCAAGGTGCGCCATGTCCGTGAGGTCATATTATCCGGCACTTAACAATTGGCGATTGGCGCGGTGCGTGCAATCACACCCTGGTGTATGCGCAATCACTGACATTCGTCGGTGAAAGCCTAGTCTGGCATCGCTTGATGATCTTGACCTGTGGGCAATCCTCTCCCGGGTGGATCAGCTTGCGGGCCGCACTCATCTTCACCAAGCCAAGGAGATTCCATTATGTTTGCTCGTATTGTTGAATTCACTCCGAAGCTGGCTAAGAAAGAAGAATTTCTGAAAGTTTTGCACAAGGACGTACTGCCAATCCTGAAAAGCCAGGCCGGCTTCCTGGAATTCCTGCCCTTCGTGCCCGAAGTCAACGCGGAGAAGTGGGTCGCCATCACGCTGTGGGCCGGGAAGCGGGACGCCGAGCGCTATGAGATCGAGGCCTATCCCAAAGTGGAAGGCATCCTCAATCCCTATCTGACCGCCCCGGTCAACTACAAGCTCTACAACGTCGAAACCTCGCTCTGCCATCATTTCGTGGAGGCCCTGACGGCCTGACTATAGGCCCAAAGGACATGGCCGGAGCAGGCACAACTGCTCCGGCTTCTTCCTTCGCTCTGCCCTATGGTGATCTTCATCACACACAACCGTACCGGCTATCATCGCTGCAAACGCGTCGGCGGCGCACACTGTATCCTAAGTGCAAGCACAGAACCCGAGGCACGTTATGATCCTGCTATACCGGCTAGTTCGCCTCATTGAGACCCATTCCGACGCTCTCGCCAATTGCCTTCTCGACCGTGTTCGGAATTCCGAATTGACCACACGCTTCCAGAAGAACGTCCCTCCTGAAGAACTGAAAGAGCGCGTCTCTGAGGTCTACCGCCATCTCGGCGAATGGCTCATGAGCAAAGATGAACTCCACTTGGAGCAGCGCTATCTCCAGATCGGAGCCCAGCGCGCCGCCCAGCGCGTGCCGGCCAGCGAGCTGATTTGGGTCATCGTTTTGACCAAAGAAAACCTGTGGGAGTTCATCAAGAAGGAATCGGTATTGGAACGCCCCGTGGAAGTATTCGGTGAACTCGAAATGTTGCAGTTACTCGACCAGTTCTTCGACCGCGCAATTTATTATGCGTCGGTCGGCTACGAACTGGCACAGGCGGAACAGGCAATCGGCGAAGGCGTCTCAGGACGAAAACAGTAAGAGCTATCTCATAAATCGGTCTTGGGTAGGAGATCAATCGGTTTTGGGTAGCTCATCAATCGGTTTTGGGTAGGCATCAACCGGTTTTGGGTAGGCATCAATCGGTTTGGGTAGGGCACGGCTTCAGCCGTGCCGCAAACCGCCAGTATAGACAAGGGCTTTAGCCCCTAAGGGAGCCGGCACCTTAGTTCCCAAGTTCATTATGAGATGGCCAATACGTGCAAAGTACGCGGATTCTTTATGACCAATCGAAATGAAAACCGACGAACAATTTGCGAGCGGCTTCAAGAGCTAGGTTACGCACAAGAGAAAAATATAAGGCTGTATGGAGAGGAGTTCCATTTCGTTTCCAATCCCGTTCCCGACGGCGAGGGATTTGCCATCGAAGGCATCTCCCGAACCTCCGTCAACGTGAGACGAGTGCGCATTCCGCTCTCGCTCGTGAGCACGGTGAAGAAGGAATTTGCAGTAAAAAAATAGCCGGCGCAGCGGTCGCCGAGAGTTACGAGTTCACCATCTTCTCGAGCGCCGCTCGATTGCGGATAATCAACGTCGCGCCCTTCAGCTGCAATAGCTGTTTTTTCTTGAACTGGGAAAACAGCCTGCTCACCGTCTCTCGCGTCGTGCCGATGATTTCGGCGATTTCCTCATGCGTGAGCGTCAGCTTCAACTGCACTGGATCCCCGTTGCTCGGAGCATTCGACCATCCTAGCAGCAGCTTCGCGAACCGCTCTGACGGCGAACTGGCCAACCCAAGGGTGCGGATCCCCTCGTACGCTGCGTAGTAATTGCGGCTCAACTGCTCGGCCACTCGCACCGCTACCTGCCCATATTCGCGCATAAATTGCAGCAAGGCATCGCGGGTGATGAAATTCGCCTGCCCCGGCTCAATCATCTCGGCGGTCACTTCGTAAGGCCGATTGGAAACCGCGGCGCTCAGGCCGAGAACGTCCCCCGCCTCGGAGATTTTCGTGATCACCGTCTTGCCCTCCGACGACGACGTCGAGAGTTTTGCTTTCCCCGTGCACAGCACGAACACCCCCCGTGGCTGCTGTCCCTCGATAAACAACATGGCGGATTTCGGGTAGGTCGCGCTCGATCGGATCTCATTCAAACGCTGCACCGCAGCCGGCGGCAAATTACAAAACAAATGCTCCTCCCGCATCGGGCAGGTCAGGCAATTGTCGAGGATGTTCAGGCCGTAGGGAGCGCGCATCGTGGCACAGCTATCCGCGCAAATTGTATCACTTGCCTCCCTGAGTGATCAGAATCACCCGAAAAGGTGACCTCACGCATGGTATTGCCTTCGCTTGCCAGGCAACAATAGGCCCAAGATTGGGATAGTACGCCCGTTGCAATTGACACCTTTAAGCATTGGCGCAATGTCCTCGAGTTCTTATGCAAGACGCACATCGTTTTCGAGTCACTGCATGGTGGGCTGCTGGACGCACCGGCATTGCCCAAGCCAGCTCCGCGCCGAATGCCATCCATTTTGCCGCCCCTCCTGCCTTTGGCGGCTTGGACGGCCGCTGGTCCCCGGAAGACCTTTTGCTCTGTGCCGTCGCCAGCTGCTACACCACGACCTTCGAAACCCTCGCCGAAAAATCGAAGTTACCCTACACCGATCTGCAAGTCGAAGTGGAAGGCGAAGTCGTGAAGACCGACGCGGGTTACAGCTTGCGGGAAATATTCATGCGCGCAACTCTGATTCTTCCTCAAAAGCAAGAACAGGCGCTTGACCTTCTGCAGAAAACCCACGCGCTCTGTCTGGTATCTCGCGCACTCTCAGTGATGCCGCGATTCGAAGCACGAGTACAGATCGGTGACCCTCAGGTACAAATTCGTAACCTTCTGACCACCCATCCGTAAGAGGCACGTTGTGGCGTAGGCTTGCCTTCTATCCTCGACGCAGCGTTTTCCCCATGGCAAGATTGAGAGCCAGAGGAGTTCTTATGAGTTCGACCGAAGCGGATCTCACCCCCCAACCGCACGCCACGGAAGAATCCCAGCCAAAGCGTTTCGGTCTCGACGCGATGTTCGCTCCCGCATCCGTGGCCGTCATTGGCGCAACCAGTAATCCCGGCACCGTAGGCCGGACGGTTCTCGAAAATTTGTTGCACGGTGAATTTCAAGGAAAGGTCTACGCCGTCAACTCCAAGCGCCCCGAGGTCCTCGGCCTCAAGGCATACGCCAGCATTCGCGACATCGCGGGCCCTGTCGATCTCGCGGTAGTTGCCACCCCGGCAGCCACGGTTCCGCAGATCATTGGCGATTGCGTCGACACCCACGTCAAGTCAGCGGTCGTGATCTCCGCCGGATTCCGCGAAAGCGGCGCCGCCGGCACCGCCCTGGAAAAACAAATTCAGGAACAACTGCGGCGTGGCACCGGCGCCATGCGCCTGATCGGCCCCAATTGCCTCGGTATCATGAACCCGACTGTCGGGCTCAATGCCACCTTCGCCAAAGATGCGCCAAAAACAGGCAACGTCGCCTTCCTCAGCCAAAGTGGAGCCCTCTTAACCGCAATCCTCGACTGGAGCATTCGGGAAGAAGTCGGTTTCAGCGCCATCGTCTCGACCGGTTCGATGCTCGACGTCGGTTGGGGAGATTTGATCTACCACTTTGGCGACGACCCGCGCACCAAGAGCATTCTGCTCTACATGGAGTCAGTGGGCGATGCGCGCTCATTCGTATCCGCAGCCCGTGAAGTCGCGCTCACCAAGCCGATCATCGTAATCAAGGCGGGGCGTTTTCAGGCGTCTTCGCGCGCCGCCGCCTCACATACCGGCGCGCTCACCGGCAACGATGAAGTTCTCGAAGCAGCCTTCCGCCGCTCCGGAGTTCTGCGGGTTCACCAAATCGCGGACCTTTTCTATATGGCGGAAGTCCTCGGCAGGCAGCCACGTCCCAAGGGCCCCCGCCTGACCATCGTGACCAATGCCGGCGGCCCTGCAGTCCTGGCCACGGATTCGCTGGTCTCGACCGGCGGCGAAATCGCCGAGCTTTCCCAGGAAACCGTGCAGCACCTCAACGAATTTCTTCCCGCCCACTGGAGTCATAACAATCCCATTGACGTACTCGGCGACGCCGACGCCGATCGCTACGGTCGCGCTCTCGAAATTGCCTCGCGCGATCCGAACAGCGATGGCCTCCTCGTCATCCTCGCTCCTCAGGGAATGACCGATCCCGCCCAGGTTGCCGAACGCCTCAAACCCTATGGCCACGACTCCGGCAAGCCCGTCCTCGCCACCTGGATGGGCGGAAACAGCGTTTCTGCCGGCAAGGATATTCTGAATGCGGCTGGAATCCCGACCTTCCGTTATCCCGACACCGCCGCCCGCGCCTTCACCTATATGTGGCGCTACACCTACAACCTGCGCGGCCTTTACGAAACCCCTGCCCTGACCGAGCAATTTGAACTGGCCAGCGAATCTCGCAATCAAATCGAACGGATTATTCAGAATGCGCGATCGCACGGCCGCGTCCTCCTCAACGAATTGGAATCAAAGCAGCTCCTGTCCCTCTATGGCATTCCCACAGTAGAGACGCGAGCCGCCTCAACGGAAGACGAAGCCGTCAGGATGGCAGCGGAAATTGGCTTCCCAGTGGTCCTGAAAGTTCTTTCCGAAACCATCACGCACAAGACCGATGTCGGTGGAGTCAAACTCAACTTGCAGGACGAGGCCGCCGTCCGTGCCGCCTTTCGCGCCATTCAGTCTTCCGTATCTGAGAAAGTCGGCCCCGGCCGCTTCTCCGGCGTAACCGTACAGCCGATGGTCAAGCTCGATGGCTACGAATTAATTGTCGGCAGTATCTCCGATCCACAGTTCGGCCCCGTCGTTTTGTTCGGCTCGGGTGGCCAACTCGTCGAAGTTTATGCCGATCGCGCGCTGGCGCTTCCTCCCTTGAATACAACGCTCGCGCAAAGAATGATGGAGCAAACTCGCGTCTACACCGCGCTCCGGGGCGTCCGCGGACGCAAGCCGGTCAATACCGCGGCTCTCGAAACTCTGCTCGTCCGCTTCGGCCAACTCGTCCTCGAACAATCCTGGATCGCGGAAATCGACATCAACCCGCTGCTGGCTTCTCCCGAACGCCTGCTCGCGCTCGATGCCAGAATTGTGTTGTACGGGCCCGATGTAACCCTCAATGAGTTGCCCAAACCCGCCATCCGTCCGTATCCCCTGCAATATGTTTCTGCGTGGACCATGAAAGACGGAAGCCCAATAACCATCCGCCCGATCCGCCCCGAAGACGAACCGCTGATGGTCAAATTTCATGAGACGCTCTCCGATCGCAGCGTCTATTTGCGTTACTTCTATTCGCTGAGCCTGAGCCGGCGCGTGGCCCACGATCGTCTGTTGCGCATCTGTTTCGGGGATTACGACCGAGAAATGGCGCTGGTCGCCGAGCTTACCGATTCCGGCTCGGGCGAGCGTCGCATCATCGCCGTCGGCCGTATGAACAAATTGCACAACAAAAATGAAGCCGAAGTCGCGATCCTCGTCTCCGACCAATATCAGAATCAAGGCCTGGGAGACGAATTGCTCCGCCGCGTCGTCGAAATCGCCCGCCACGAAAAGTTGAGCCGCCTCTCCGCAGAAATGTTGCCAGATAACATGGGAATGCAGGTCCTCTTTAGGCGCCAGGGCTTTCAGATCAGCGCCGGCGAAGATATGACTTCGCTTATGGCTGTCCTGAATTTGCTTTGAAAGGGCACGGCGTCAGCCGTGCCGTAGCCTCCGCAAAAACAATAGCGGCCTTACCGATTGCGAAAACCTCCTGTTCTCTTCCTTGTTTTCGGAGGGCGGTCTGTGTTTTTGGGTGGCGCGGCATTTCAGCGCGGGTAACAGCTTTGTTTTTGGGTGGCGCAGCGCTTCAGCGCTGCGGTAACAGCCCTGTTTTGATTGCGCATTTGGCGCTGAGGTCGCACTCTCTGTTGGCAAACGTCTTTTCCGCACCCTCTTCAGCCGTTGTGGAATGTGTCTTCGCCTCGCCGACAAACGGGAAAGTTTTTGCTTTTGTGATCTGGATCACACCCCTCTGTGAGATGCGTCTCCGACAATCCCCCGCCGTTCGCCCATACTTTCTATGAGCTGTTCCCACGAAATTTGTTCCAGTTGTAGAAGTGTGGAAAGGGATCACATGAAGCGTAAGTTCAAGACCATGGACGCCAACGAGGCCGTGGCCAACGTCGCCTACCGCCTCAATGAAGTCATCGCGATTTACCCCATCACGCCCTCGTCAAACATGGGCGAATGGGCGGATCAGTGGGCGTCCGAAGGCGTGCCCAATATCTGGGGCAGCGTACCCCATGTAATCGAGATGCAAAGCGAAGGTGGCGCTGCCGGAGCCGTGCATGGCGCCCTTCAAACCGGGGCGCTCTCGACAACCTTCACCGCTTCGCAAGGCCTTCTGCTGATGATCCCCAACATGAATAAAATCGCCGGCGAACTGACGCCAACCGCATTCCACGTCAGCGCCCGAACCGTAGCCGCTCACGCCCTGTCGATTTTCGGCGACCACTCGGATGTAATGTTTTGCCGCACCACTGGCTTTGCCCTGCTGTCCTCCAACTCGGTTCAGGAAGCCATGGATCTGGCGCTCATCGCCCACGCCGCGACCCTCGAAACCCGCATTCCCTTCTTGCATTTCTTCGACGGCTTCCGCACCTCGCATGAAGTCAACAAGATCGAGATGCTCACCGAAGACGACATGCGCGCGCTCATCAACATGGATCGCATCATCGAGCATCGGCAGCGTGCGCTTTCTCCCGACCATCCTGTGTTGCGTGGCACCGCGCAAAATCCCGATGTCTACTTTCAGGCGCGTGAGGCCTGCAATCCCTACTACGACGCGTGCCCCGACAAAGTGCAAGCTGTTATGGACAAGTTCGCCCAGGTCGTCGGGCGTTCGTATCACCTGTTCGATTATGTCGGAGATCCCGAGGCCGAGCGCGTAATCGTAATGATGGGCTCCGGCGCCGAAACAGCACATGAGACTGCGGAATACTTGAATCGCACCGGCGAAAAAGTTGGCCTGCTCAAAGTGAGGCTTTATCGCCCATTCTCGGTCAAGCAGTTCATCGCGTCACTTCCCCCAACCGTCCGCAAGATCGCCGTCCTCGATCGCACGAAAGAAGCCGGCGCCGGGCGCGAACCGCTTTATCTCGACGTCGTCAGCGGCATTCAGGAAGGAATCAAGCTCGGCTATGGAACACTGAAAGCCGCGCCCGAAATCATCGGAGGACGCTACGGCCTCTCGTCGAAAGAATTCACGCCCGCCATGGTCAAAGCCGTCTACGACAACCTGGCGCAGGCAAAACCCAAAGACCACTTCACCATCGGCATTCAGGACGACGTGGGCCACACCAGCCTCGATTACGATGCCGATTTTTCGATCGAGCCTGACAACGTAGTGCGCGCCATGTTCTACGGCCTCGGCGCCGATGGCACGGTCGGCGCAAACAAAAATTCGATCAAGATCATCGGCGAAAACACCGGAAATTACGGCCAAGGCTACTTCGTCTACGATTCGAAAAAATCCGGCGCGATGACCGTTTCGCACCTGCGTTTCGGGCCGCAGCCCATCCGTTCCAGCTACCTCATCTCAAAGGCCAATTTCGTAGCCTGCCACCAATGGATTTTCCTCGAGCGCTACGACATGCTCAACACCCTCGTTCCCGGCGGCGTCTTTCTGCTCAACAGTCCGTTTAACAAAGACGAAATCTGGGACCACCTGCCCCGCGAAGTTCAAACGCAACTCATCGCCAAGCACGCGCGCTTTTTCATCATCGACGCGTATCAGGTCGCCCGCGAAACCGGCATGGGTTCGCGCATGAATACCATTCTTCAGACCTGCTTCTTCGCGATCTCCAAAGTTTTGCCGCGCGACCAGGCGATCGAAGCAATTCGCGAATCCATTCGCCACACCTACGGCAGAAAAGGCGACGATGTCGTGCAGCAAAACCTGCGCGCCGTCGATGAAACGCTCGCCCACCTTTTCGAAGTGACCGTACCCGAGAAAGTCACGAGCCACGCCGAACTGCCCGATGCATTTTCTCCCCAGGCGCCCTATTTCGAGCGCAACGTGCTAGGCGTTATTTACTCGGGCCACGGCGATGAGATTCCCGTGAGCGCGTTGCCCGTCGACGGAACCTTCCCCACCGGCACCGCCAAATGGGAAAAGCGCAATATCGCACTCGAAATTCCAGCCTGGGATACGAAGGTCTGCATTCAATGCGGCAAGTGCGCGATGGTCTGTCCCCACGCCGTGATCCGAATCAAGGTTTACGATTCAAAAGAACTGGAAGGCGCTCCCGCAACCTTTAAGTCAACCGAAGTGCGCGACAAAGAATGGAAGGGCATGAATTACACCATCCAGGTCGCGCCCGAAGATTGCACCGGCTGCGGCATCTGCGTCGACATCTGCCCTGCGAAAAACAAAAGTGAAACTCGCCTGAAGGCCATCAACATGGTTCCGCAGCCGCCGCTGCGTGAACCCGAGCGCGACAACTGGGATTTTTTCCTCAAGATTCCCGAACTCGATCGCCGCAAAATAAAGAACACCAGCATCCGCCAGCAACAAATTCAGGAACCGCTGTTTGAATTTTCCGGAGCCTGTTCCGGATGCGGTGAAACGCCCTATCTCAAACTCGTTTCCCAACTCTTCGGCGATCGCTCTGTGATCGCCAACGCGACCGGATGCTCGTCGATCTACGGTGGCAACCTGCCAACCACGCCGTGGGCCAAGAATTCCGACGGCCGCGGCCCCGCATGGTCGAACTCGTTATTCGAAGACAATGCCGAATTCGGACTGGGATTCCGCTTATCCATTGATAAGCAGACAGAATTCGCGCGTGAACTGGTTAAGCGTCTTGGCGGCTCCATCGGTGAACAGCTTGTCATCTCTCTGCTGAACAGTCCGCAGACCGACGAAGCCGACATCTTCGAGCAGCGCCAGCGCGTCGACCTGCTCAAAGAAAAGCTGCGCAGTCTGAACTCCCCAGAAGCCAAGCAACTGCTGGCCCTGGCCGACATGCTGGTGAAGAAAAGTGTTTGGATCATCGGCGGCGACGGCTGGGCTTACGACATCGGCTATGGCGGCCTCGATCATGTCCTCGCCAGCGGACGGAACGTCAACGTCCTCGTGCTCGACACCGAGGTCTACTCCAACACCGGAGGCCAGGCTTCAAAGTCCACGCCGCGCGCGGCCGTCGCCAAGTTCGCAGCCGGAGGCAAGCCCGCGCCGAAGAAAGACCTCGGCCTGATGGCGATGAGTTACGGCAATGTTTATGTCGCCAGCGTGGCCATGGGCGCCAAGGATGAGCACACGCTCAAAGCCTTTCTCGAAGCCGAAGCCTACAACGGTCCCAGCATCATCATCGCCTATTCGCACTGCATCGCGCACGGCATCGACATGACCACGGCCATGTCTGACCAGAAAGTCGCAGTCGACTCTGGCCAGTGGCTGCTCTATCGCTACCATCCCGACCGCGCCGCCGTCGGCGAGAATCCATTAACTCTCGATTCCCGCACGCCCAATCGCAAAGTAAAGGATTACCTGTTGCAGCAGACGCGCTTCAAGATGCTGCAAAAGAGCAAGCCGGAGGACGCCAAGCGGCTCTGGGAGCTGGCCCAGCAAGACGTTGACGCCCGCTATCGCCTCTACGAATATCTGGCGCAGCGCAAGTCTGAACCCGCGCCCGCCGCCCCGGAGAAACATGCAGACCCGCTCGCTGTAATAGAAACCGCGGTTCCTGCTCACACGAAATAGCAAGTCGTTCTGGTTCGAGGTTCACAAGGAGTTATTCAAGTCCGAAGAGGAAACGTCATGGACCTAAGCACTCAGTATCTCGGCATGCAGTTGCGCACTCCGCTGGTCGCCTCCGCATCCCCGCTCTCTCACGAAATCGCCGGCATCCGCGCCCTCGAAGACAATGGCGCGTCGGCCATCGTGCTCTTCTCGCTTTTCGAGGAGCAGCTCCACAAGGAGGCCCTCGAGCTCGAACTCCATCTCAACGCCGGCACCGAGAGCTTCGCCGAATCGCTCACTTACTTTCCCCATTCCAGCGAATTCCACACCGGACCCGAAGAGTATCTCAATCACATCCGCAGAGCGAAAGCCGCCGTCGATATTCCGATCATCGCCAGCCTCAACGGCGCGACCCTCGGCGGCTGGACCAAATATGCCCGGCAGGTCGAGCAAGCGGGCGCCGATGCCATCGAGTGCAATCTATATTCCATCCCAACCAACACCGAGATACTTGGTTCCGAAATAGAAGCGAGTTACGCCGATATTCTCCGTGAAGTGAAAACATCGGTTCACATCCCCGTAGCCGCCAAGCTGAGTCCTTTTTTTAGCAACCTCGCGAACATGGCAAAACGGCTCGATCACCTGGGCACAAACGGCCTCGTCCTCTTCAACCGTTTTTATCAGCCCGATATCGACCTCGAAGAGCTCGAAATTAAACCCAATGTTCTGCTCAGCAGCCCGCAGGATTTGCGTCTGCCCCTGACCTGGATCGGCATCCTCTACGGCCGTATCCGCGCCAGCCTGGCCGCGACCAGCGGCGTGCATAGCGCCGAGGACGCAATCAAGTTGCTCATGGTCGGCGCCGACGTCACTATGCTCTGCTCCGCTTTATTGCGCCATGGCGTCGGCCATCTCCGCCACGTCGAGCAAGGCATGATCGACTGGATGGAGCATCACGAATACGAATCCGTCCACCAGATGCAAGGCAGCATGAGCCAACTTCGCTGCCCCGACCCCGGAGCTTTCGAACGCGCGCAGTACATGCGAGCCGTCAAAGGTCTGCAGCACGTAGAGGCAACCGCTTTCAGCCGCAAGTAACGTGTAGAGCGGGCGCCCCCGCCCGCGGCCGTTGATCTTGCGGCACGCGCTGCGCTTTTAGGATGTCGCTCTTAATCTATCTTGAAGTTTCCTTGGCGCCTATAATCAAATTGTCCGCATCAAAGAAAGGGCGCATTGCCGGGATTGAATGGGGCATCGCCAAGGATTCTTAATGTCGACCGTCTGGACAGATCGTTTCGCCACTCGCACCCGGGGCGTCACCAGCTCGCAAATCCGCGAGCTATTAAAGTTCACCCAAAAGCCTGGAATGATCTCCTTCGGCGGCGGTCTTCCCGCTCCTGAGGTCTTCCCCGTTCAACGCTTCCAGGACGCTTGTCACAAAGTGCTCACCGAGCAGTCAGATACTTCCCTGCAATACGGCGAGACCGAAGGTTACCGGCCGCTCCGCGAGCTTATAGCGAATTACACCGCGCGCGAGGGCGTCAACGCGAAGGTCGAAAATGTCCTCATCACCTCCGGCTCCCAGCAGGCGCTCGACCTGATCGGCAAGCTCTTCATCAACGAGGGAGATTGCGTCCTCGTCGAAGCGCCCACCTATCTGGGAGCGTTGCAGGCTTTCAACGTATATGGCGCAACCTACGAATCCGTCGCCAGCGACCAGAACGGCATGTGCACCGATCTGCTCCAGGAACCTCTCCGTTCCAATCCCAAGTTCATTTACGTCCTCCCCAACTTTCAGAATCCCGGCGGAACCACTTTGTCGGAGGAGCGCCGCCACCAGCTGGTTCTGTTGGCGGAGCGCTACGGTGTTCCAATCCTCGAAGACGACCCGTACGGCCAGCTGCGCTACGAGGGCAAACACCTGCCGCCACTCATCGCGCTCGACCATCACAACCTCCATCCTGCCGGCGGCTATTCCATAGGTAACGTTATTTACCTGAGTACCTTCTCGAAAACACTCGCGCCCGGCCTGCGTGTGGGATGGATCGTGGCTCCGCCCGAAATCATCGGCAAATTGACGCAACTGAAGCAGGGCGCCGACCTTCACACGTCGACCTTCAATCAGTTCGTGGCCTATGAAGTCGCGCGCGAAGGATTCCTGGAGCAACACGTCCAGCTGATTCGCAAAATCTACCGCGAACGCCGCGACGTGATGTTGCAGGCACTGACACAGTTCTTTCCACCCGAAGTGACTTGGACTCATCCCCATGGCGGATTGTTTCTCTGGGTAACTCTGCCTCAAGGCTCGGACATGCCGGCAATCTTTAATTCGGCGCTCGAGCAGAACGTGGCCTTCGTCCCTGGCGATTCCTTCTTCGCCAAATCCAACCATGAACGCAACAATGGCTGTGAAGCCCGCCGTCATATGCGGCTGAACTTTTCGAACGCCGCCCCGGACCAGATACGCGAAGGCGTACGGCGACTGGCCGCCGCCGTGAAAGCCAACCTGTGCGGCACGCTGATCCCCTCAGAGCCACCGCTCGAGGCGCGTCAATCGCGCGACTGAATGAGCCGCAAATCCAAGAGCGCGTGACCAATCGCCTGGAGTTACGCGCATCCTAATGTCTATTCACTCTTGTGCCGATAGTACCGTTACGCGGGCGAGCCGCAATGCCTTCCGTCCCCACTCGCGCCGGAGAAAACTGGCCTTGAAAGAACAGGATCAGACCGCCCCCCGCACCATTCAGGAGCTCGCTGACGCCCGCCGTCACCCCCGCTTCCCGTTGCAGGTAGACATCACGGTTCATTCCCGCAGTTGCGGCATGCTCAAGGGCCGCTCTGTCGACATCAGCGAATCAGGCATCTCCGCCATGCTAACCATGGAAGTGCCCATCGGAGAGATTGTGGAATTGGATTTCTCGCTACCCTCAGGTCCAATCAACATCTGTGCCACGGTTCGACAAAAAGTAGCTTTTCGCTACGGCTTCCAATTTCTTGATCAAGGCGTGACGAATGATGGTATCTGGGCCACGTGTCACCATCTCTCAAAACAACACCTCGATGCGGATGCAGAATAGTGAGTGACAGAGACTCACCTCGCACCTACGCCACTTGTTTACTCACCGCAGATCTCACATAATGTCTTTCCTGTGAAGGCGAGTCGATCACCTTCATTTCATTCCAATCATAAGCAAGCTCTTTCCCGCAATCGAGACAAACCACATAAGTGCCAGTAAGAAAGCAAGCCGCACTGCATCCGCCCCGCGTCTTCCTCGGAAAACTATAATGACCGTGTGAACAACCGAAAATAACCTCAAATAACTTCGACAGCATCTTTCTATCTCCAGTGTTGATTGTTCCCTAGATTCAGCCTTCTCACGGTAACGTTTGTCACATCGTCTTGTGACAATTAAACACCTGCTTTCCGCCGGAAAAGTCACCATTCAGGGTGATAGCGGTCACTGCTTCCGCAATCCCCCTAAGTTGAAACTCTCAATTAGCGGCGCAACGGCTGCTGCGTTCTATTACGTTCAGTTATTTGAATTTGCAACACGGTAAGGTTTGCAACACAAGCACCACGGTTACTCGAAGCGATTTATTACGTTCCACAATTCACACAGGAGAAAGAAAACGAAATCATGAAAACGACAAAGTTGGTGGTTCTGGTAATGACAATCGCAATGGCCCTTTTCATCCTGATGCCCAGCCTCTCTTGGGCCGAGGATGGAGCCGGCCTCTACAAAGCAAAGTGTGCAGCCTGCCATGGCGCGGATGCGACCGGCAAGCCCGCAGCGAAGATCCCGAGCCTGGTTTCGGCGGATGTAAAGGCGAAATCGGATGGCGACCTCGCCACAGCCATTACCGGAACGTCAAAGCATCCCGGGCCGGTGAAGAGCCTTTCGGCAGATGATGCGAAAGCAATCGTGACCTACATTCGCACCTTGCAGAAATAGTGGCTTTCCACCAGAGGCAGTTGTGACATCGGCTGTTCCTCTTCCCGCTCCCCGGCGCCACTTAATTGACGGGCAGCGACGACGAAGGCATGAGGACGAGATGATGATTTCCGACCTAATTCGGAGGGAACGCGATTCTGGCCCGTCCGTAGCCAGTCGGACATCAATTCCCCGCTTCGCGCTCCCCACGGGAACAGCCCACCAGGGTCCGGATGCACAACTCTCCGGACCCGCTTTCTTCTCTATCGTTACACCGCGTCAAACATTTGACATCGTTCCCAAGTCTGCTCCGAGACATTGCACTCATATTTCTTATATTCAACCGGAACAGAAGTCCGCCTTGGGAGCAATCGAACGATCGGCATTGGCACGATCCGCAATCGCACGATCGGCTGTTACACGATCGGTAGTTAAACGATCGGTAGTTAGACGATCGAAGAGGAGCTACTCCCATGAGCAAGGCCTTACTATACGACGCCACCATGTGCATTGGTTGCAAGCAGTGCGAAGCCGCCTGCGCGCAACAGAACAACCTGAAGTATGACGACACCATAGCCGCCGAATCGGTGCAATCGGCGCATAAGTACACCGTAGTTCTAAACAAAGATGACAAATTCATGCGTCGCCTCTGCATGCACTGTGAAAAGCCTGCCTGCGCCTCCGTATGTCCCGTGGGCGCGTTCCATAAAACTGCCGCCGGTCCGGTGGTCTACGACGTCTGGAAGTGTATCGGCTGTCGCTATTGCATGGTGGCCTGCGTGTTTGGGCAGCCCAAATACGAATGGCAGTCCCTGAACCCACGCGTTCGCAAGTGCATTATGTGTCCCGACCGCATCGCCGCCGGTAAGCAGACTGCGTGTGCCGAGATCTGCCCCACCGGAGCGACTAAGTTCGGCGAACGCAACGATCTCATTAAAGAAGCACGAGACCGTATAAGTCAGAATCCCTCCACTTACCTTCCCCGTATCTATGGCCTGACCGAAGTTGGCGGAACCTCAGTTCTGATTCTGTCCAGCGTCAAGGTTGAAGAATACGGCTATCCCGCCACCGCCAAGATCGGCGAAACTCCGATGCCCGAATACACCGGCCGGGTTATGGAGAGAATTCCCGACTTTATCCCGGTATGGACCCTGGCATTGGGCGGCATCTATTGGGTCTCCCATCGCCGCGACGAAGTCGCCGCCGCTGAAGCCGAAGAAAAGAAGCAGAACGGGAGTCAGAAATCCAGGGGTGCGAAATGAAAATCAAACTTACTTTTTGGCGAGTCGTGTTTCTCGTGATCATGGCCCTCGGCCTTTACTCCACTTACATTCGCTATTTCCGTGGCCTCGGCGCAGTTTCCAACATGACCGACCAGTTCCCCTGGGGCCTCTGGATCGGCTTCGACTGCCTCTGCGGAGTCATGCTTGCCGCTGGCGGCTTCTGCATGGTCGGCGCCGTCTATCTCTTCAACGTCGAGCGCCTCCACGCAGTCGTACGCCCCGCCGTACTGACAGCGTTCCTCGGCTATGTGCTCTTTATCGTAGGGTTGCTATTTGACCTCGGCCGTCCCTGGTACATCTGGCACCAACTCATCTACATGAATCCGCACTCCGTCATGTTCGAGGTGGGCATGTGCGTGATGACTTACACGACAGTGCTCTTCTTCGAATTCCTTCCCAACGTCTTCGAAGCGGTCAATTGGAAGGCTCCGATCAAGTGGATCCAGAAGATCTACCCGGTGCTGATCGTGGCCGGAATCCTGCTCTCCACCTTGCACCAGAGTTCCCTCGGTTCGCTCTATCTCATCATGCCGAGCAAACTTCATCCCTTCTGGTATTCACCAGCACTGCCCTTCTTTTTCTTCGCATCCGCGATCGCGGTCGGTCTGGCCATGACCATCTTCGAGTCCACCCAAAGCGCAAAGGCCTTCGGCCGTCAGCTCGAGTTACCCGTGTTAGTAACTCTGGGCGGAGCCTTGTTAGTCGCTCTCTGGGTCAACGCTCTGCTCCGCTTCGAGGATTACTTCCATCGTGGCCTCCTCCGCCAGATCATCAAGCCGAGCTACGAAGCCTACTTCCTCTGGCTCGAACTGACGCTTACTTTCGTGATTCCGATTACCATGCTCAGCTTTAAGAAGGTGAGATTGTCGCCTCAGCTCCTGTATCTCGCCTCTATCTCGACGGTGCTCGGATTCATCACTAACCGCCTCAACATCGCTCTCATCGGTTTTGAGACCTACGTCGGGCATCACTACGTTCCCAAGTGGACCGAGTTCTCCATCACCTTAATGATCATCGCGATGGGCTTCGCCCTCTTCGGAGTCGCAGTGAAATATCTGCCGATCTTCGGCGAAGAACAACACGAGTCGGAGCCACATCTTCCAACCGATGCAGACATTGAGCGCGCATTAGCTTCGTCGGTGTTAACCCATGCGGGAGAATGAGCCAATTCGCCGAGATCACCAGCCCAAGCGATCGAAGCGGTTGACTCACAGTATTAGCTCAAAATTAATCGGGTCCCTGCTGGCCGTCATGGTCGTCATCTTCGGCCTCCTCGGATATCTGAATATCCGATTGCACCGCCAGGATCTCGAAGCAGCGACGCTGGCGAGCGCCGAGCGGGTGAGCGACGTGATCAGCCGCAGCACCGCTTACTACATGCTGCACAACGATCGCGAGGGACTCTACCACGCGATCCAAACCATGGCCGATGAGCCCGGCATGGTCAAAGTCCGCATCTTTGACCAGGAGGGGCGGATCGGCTATTCCACCGATCCAAAAGAAGTAAGTCACGTTCTCGACAAGACGGCCGAGGCCTGCTACGGCTGCCATACCCAATCGCAGCCCTTGGCTCGCCTCAATCGTCCCGACCGCTTTCGCATCTACCGCAGCGGCGACGGACAGCGCGTACTCGGGATTATCAGTCCCATCGAAAATCAGCCGACTTGTTCGAATGCCAGCTGCCATGCGCATCCAGCCGGTCAGCACGTGCTCGGAGTGCTCGACACTGATCTTTCGCTCGCGAAAGCCGACGCGCAACTCGCCGTCAGCTCTGCTCGCATGTTTTACTACACAGCGGCTGCCCTGTTTATCTTTGCGATCTTTAGCTGGTTATTCGTATGGCGAGTCGTCGCCAAACCCATCAACGCGCTCAAGCGCGGGAGCGAGCATCTTTTCCTGGGCGAGCTCGGTTATCAAATCGAGGCGCAATCGCGGGACGAAGTGGGTGACCTGGCGCGCTCCTTCAACGGGATGAGCTTGCAATTGCGCGCCGCCAATACCGAGATCGTCAATTGGGCGAAAACTCTGGAAGATCGCGTCGAACAGAAAACCACCGAACTCAAGCGTGCTCACGAACACGTGTTGCACGTCGAAAGAATGGCATCCATCGGCAAGATGGCAGCCGTGGTCGCACACGAAGTAAATAATCCCCTCTCCGGCATTCTCACCTACGCCAAACTGTTGCGAAAGTGGATCGGTACGGGCCAAACCGAGCATGAAAAACGCGAAGAGGCAATCGAATGCCTCGAACTGATCGCCACCGAAAGCCGTCGTTGCGGCGACTTGATCAAGAACCTGCTAGTCCTGTCGCGTACCGCCCCCATGAACGTGCAATCGGTCGATTTCAACGCCGTAGTTGACCGTTGCCTGCTACTCGTCCGCCATCAGTTGGACCTGGTCGGAATTGAGTTGCAACTAAACCTCGCCAACAATTTGCCGTTCATACCCTGCGATCCCGCACAGATTGAACAAGTCCTGCTCGCCTTGATCGTCAATGCCATCGATGCCATGCCCCGCGGTGGCACGCTCTGGCTCGAGGACCGGCTTATCGAAGACCGGCTTATCAAGGACCGTCTTATCGAAGACCGTCCTATCAACGACCGGCTTATCAAGGACGCGCCCGAAATCGAGTTTCAGGTGCGCGATGACGGCATGGGCATTGCTCCCGACATCCTGCCGCATATCTTCGAGCCCTTTATGACCACCAAGGAAAACGGCACTGGCCTCGGCCTGGCCATTGCTCGCGGCATTATGGAGCGTCACAAAGGTCGCATTGAAGTCGAATCGCAGTTAGGGCAAGGCACGACTTTTACTTTGACCCTGCCCAGTCAAGTCCCGAATGCGCCGCTGGTCGAACTTGAAGCCGGCGACGCGGCACTCAATATGAGGTGATCGAAGTGACTACACAAGGAAGATTATTGGTCGTAGACGACGAACTAAGCGTGCGTGACTCGCTCGACAAATGGTTTCGCGAGGAAGGCTATGAGGTCGGCACCGCTGAGAATGCCAACGACGCGCTCAGTCGCCTCGCCGAACATCGCTGGGATGCTGCTCTCGTCGACATCAAAATGCACGGCACCGATGGCATAGAGTTGCAGCGCCGCATGCACGAAATCGATCCCGACCTCGTCGTGATTATGATGACCGGCTATGCCTCGGTCGAGACTGCCGTAGCCGCGCTCAAGAATGGCGCCTATGACTACGTTACCAAGCCGCTCGATCCTGACGAGATTGCCCATCTGGTGAAAAACGCTATTGCACACAAACGCGTCTCTCAGGAAAATGTGCTTCTGCGCGAAACCGTTGCCGAAGTTGCCCGCCCCGATGACATGGTCGGACAGAGCGGTCCCATGCGAAAGGTTTTCGAAGCGGTCGAGACCGTCGGCCCCACCGACGCCACAGTGTTGATCACAGGCGAAAGCGGCACCGGTAAAGAACTGGTTGCCCGCGCCATCCATCACGCCAGCCCGCGCAGATTTCATCCCATGGTCGCAATCCATTGCGGCGCTCTCACCGAAACGCTTCTGGAAAGCGAACTCTTCGGCCACGAAAAGGGCGCATTCACCGGAGCGCAATACCGCAAGAAAGGCAAATTTGAAATTGCCGAGGGCGGCACCGTATTTCTTGACGAGATCGGCGACATCACTTTAAAGACCCAGACCGACCTGCTCCGCGTCCTCCAGGAGCGAGAAATCACCCGCGTCGGCGGCAACCAGATCGTCAAGGTCGACTTCCGCTGTGTCGCCGCCACCAACAAAGACCTCGAGAAGCTGATCGACGAAGGCAAGTTTCGCCCCGATCTTTTCTATCGCCTCAATGTCTTTCGCATCGAACTGCCGCCTCTGCGCGACCGTCGCGAAGATATTCCCGTTCTCGTCAACCACTTTGTCAAAAAGTATTCTCTGGCCATGAACAAGCGCGTCACCCGGGTTTCACCGCAAGCGATGAATCAATTGCAGCAGCAGCCCTGGGTCGGCAATGTTCGCGAACTGGAGAACTCCGTCGAGCGCGCCATGGTAGTGGGTCGCGAACCTGAGCTACTTGAGCAGGATTTCATCTTCAAATCGCAAGCCGTATCGAGCGGCGCTGGCAAAAAGCTCGAGGACATGGAGCGCGTCCACATCCTCCGCGTGCTCGAAGAGTGCGGAGGCAATCAAAGTCACGCCGCTGAATTGCTCGACATCGACCGGGTCACTCTCTATCACAAACTGAAGAAATACGGCTGGTCGCGAACTCCCGTCGAGACGCGATAATGCTTGACCCTGATTCCCAGCTCGAGGTTCTCAGTTCCAGAATCAATCTGGTTTTACTGAGAACTGACAACTGAGAACTGAGAACCGCCCCATGCTTCACCTGCTACCGATCGGGAACGTAGATGACAGACTGCTAACTGATCTGCGCCCCGCCGTCGAAGAAACTTTCCGCGTCTCGTGCGAAGTCCTTCCCGTGAGACTCGACCCTTTCTTCGCCTTCCACGGCGAGCGCCAGCAGTATCATTCCTCCGAAATTCTGCATCGCATGCAATCTCTTCTAAAGCACGATTCCTGGCGCATGGTGGGCATAGCGGACGTTGATCTCTATATCCCAATTCTGACTTTCGTCTTCGGCGAGGCGCAGATGGGAGGTCCATGCGCCGTAGTTTCCACTCACCGCCTCCGCCAGGAGTTCTATGGCCTTCCCGCCGACCCGGAACTATTTCACCAGCGAGTGATTAAAGAAATGGTCCACGAACTCGGCCACACTCTCCACTTGACGCACTGCGACGATTACAGCTGCGCCATGGCTCCGTCGCACGCTGTGGAATGGATCGACCTCAAGGAAGGCACGCTCTGCACGTCGTGCCGAGCCGTGGCCACACTAAAAACGCCAGCCCCGTCAGCACGAATCTTCTGAAATTCAAACAACCCCAGAATCTGTCGTTAACGTTACAGCCCTACTCCGGCGCGTACTGCAACTGCAGCTTCTCGTCAGACCGGCTTGCCGTCTCGGTCAACGCTGCGGTCCCGTATTCCAGCCCTTTTTCGAACGCCTTCAGATTCAGTTCCCGGAAGTTCGCCGGCACCGAATCCGCGACCGCTTTGCGCACCGCATCCGGCTCCAACAAGCGAGTGACGGCCGTGAAAAATCCCACCATCACCGAATTCAGCACCATGCGTTTTCCCAGCTCTTCGGCGATGCGCGTCGCCGGCACGCTGTAGACCTGCACATCTTTATTCAGATCCGAGACCCGCACCAGGTCCTGCTCGACGATCAGAATTCCGCCATCCTTCAACTCGGGCGCGAAGCGCACATAGGCTTCTTGCGACAGCACCACCATGATGTCCGGCTTCGTGACGTACGGATACAGCACGGGCGTGCTCGAAACGACAAGCTGTGCGCTACAGGCGCCGCCCCGCGCTTCCGGGCCAAAATTCTGCGTCATAGTGGCAAACTCGCCTTGAAAAATCGACGCCGCTTTGCCGAGCACAATAGCCGAGAGAATCACTCCCTGGCCGCCGAAACCCGCAAGACGAATCTCCGTTAGCTGCATACCATCTCCGTTTGTTCAACAAATCGTTCGCCGAGCGATTCCGCGTACTGCGATCGCATCATGGTTTGATAATCAGGGCGTTCACGATCCACAAATTTCCCGACGATAATCTCCCCGGTCATCGTCATACCCACTTCACTGGTCGGCGCGCCATGCCGCACTCTGCTTTTCTCTTTGTAATATTTCATCGCATCGAGGCCGTCACCCATCTTGTTGCGTCGCTGATACAGCGTCGGGCAAGGCGAAATCACCTCAATGAACGAGAAACCTTTTTTCTGAAACGCCTCGCTGATAGCGCGAGAAAGTTGGCGCACGTGGAAGGTCGTCCATCGCGCCACATACACCGCGCCCGCCGCCTCAACCAGGTGCGGCAGATTAAACGACGCCTCAAACACGCCATAAGGATTGGTCGATGTCGTCGAATGATCCGGCGTGGTCGGCGCAGTCTGTCCACCCGTCATCGCATAGATCAGATTATTCACACAGATGACTTTCAAATCGATGTTCCGCCGAGCCGCATGAATCAGATGGTTTCCGCCAATGGCCGAAAGATCGCCATCCCCCGAATACACGACCACATTTAGCTTCGGATTCGCCAGCTTCAGCCCGGTAGCGAATGGGATCGCGCGTCCGTGCGTAGTGTGAAAAGAATCGAGCTTAACGTAGCCAGCGACCCGCCCCGTGCAACCAATGCCGGAAACCAGCGCCAGCGAGCCCAGATCGATGTTCGAATCAATCAGCGCGCGGGCAAAAGAATTTACGGTGGTTCCAATGCCACACCCCGGGCACCATATATGCGGTACGCGATCGCTGCGCAAGAAAGGTTCGACTGGGTTGAGGATATCGGTTACTAAATCGTCTGACATCGGCTCGCCTCCACAATTACCTTGAGGATCTCTTCCGGGTTGTGCACTCCGCCGCCTGCGTGCGACACAGCAAAAGTCTTCGCCTGCCCGCCAGCCGCACGCTCCACTTCACGCACCATCTGGCCCAGGTTGAGTTCAGGAACAACAAACGCCTTCACCTTCGCCGCCAAATCGCGGATCTTTTTCTCCGGGAAAGGCCACGCAGTAATCAATCGCAGTTTGCCAACGCGCAGACCGCGTTCGCGCGCAACCTCGATTGCCCGTTGCGCCACGCGCGATGTGATTCCGTAAGAAACGACCACAACGTCCGCGCCCTCGATCTGTTCTTCCTCGGTCATCGTGATGCGGTCGACGGCGTCAAGAATCTTGCTCTGCAGGCGCCGCACCAGTTTGTTCTGGACCGGCAACGTCATGTTCGGATAGCCGCGCTCATCATGCGTCAATCCCGTAACGTGGAAGTTGTAACCCTCACCGGCATGCGCCATCTCTGGAACCTGATCGCCATTGGTTCCATACGGCAGATAATCTTCCACCGACTTGTGTGTATGCTTTCGCGGCACCACTTCGATCTGGTCCGCCGGAGGAATCACGACCTTCTCGCTCATGTGCCCGACCACTTCATCCATCATGAACATCACCGGCACGCGATATTCCTCGGCCAGGTTAAAAGCCTTAATCGTCAGATCAAAACATTCCTGCGGAGAATTCGGACAAAGCGCAATCACTTCATAATCGCCATGCGATCCCCAGCGCGCCTGCATCATGTCCGCTTGCGCCGGCAGCGTAGGCAGCCCGGTCGACGGTCCTCCGCGCTGCACATCCACAAACACGCACGGAGTCTCCGTCATCGCCGCATATCCGATGTGCTCCATCATCAGCGAGAAGCCTGGGCCGGAAGTAACAGTAAAAGCCTTGGCGCCAGCCCATACCATGCCCTGCAAGGTGATCGACGCCGCCAGCTCATCTTCCATCTGAATAAAAGTTCCACCCACCGTCGGCACGCGCGAAGCGAAGCGCTCAACGACCTCGGTTGATGGAGTGATTGGGTATCCCGCAGCGCATCTGCAACCAGCCGCCAGCGCGCCTTCGCAGCAGGCGTGGTCGCCGTCAATGAAATGTATGCCGGTCAGCACGCCGCGCGGGTCCGCCGTATGACGTCCAGTCTTTGGCAAAGTGGCCGCTTCAGAATCAGCTTTCATTTCTTGCCTCCCTGCGCCGCGTCAGCCTTCTTCACGGGCAAGCCGGACTGATCGACCTTGCCGCCGGCAATGGCGAAGTCCGGACAGTACATCCCGCATAAATCGCATCCGCTGCACTTCTCCGGATGCACGACATGCGGCGGATGGTAGCCCTTCGAATTAAAAGCGGACGAGAGGGCAAGCACGTGCGAAGGACAGAACTCCACACAGAAGCCGCAGGCTTTGCAGCGCTCAACGACGATTGAAACACGTCCTTTTGCCATGAAATCCCCACGCTCAAGGTGATGAACTCACCACTAGACTCTCAGTGATTATGCCGGTGCCGCCTCCATGAGGATGTGATAGAAGTCACAGGCGTACGTGAGGACGCGCACGCCGCTACACCGTGTTACCAGACGGTGACCCAAGACACCTTCCATCGTGCGTTAGATCACCGCAAACGGTCTTACAGCAACCCACAATGGAGGGTTTGGATGCCCGATATCCGCGCTCAAAAGGAGGTTTCCATGTTTGAAGCCGAAGTTGAAATGGAACGACGCTCGTCCGTGTTACCCCTCTTACTCATGGCCTGTCTGATCGCTGCGATCGTCGGCATAGCAGGCTATATCTGGCGTGAGGCGCGCGCACAAACGCCACTCGCCGCGGATCAAGCCAGCGCGATCGTGACCGCCACTCTCCAGGGCCCGGGCTCCGCCGTCATTCACTTCCGCACCGGCTCACTGAAACCAAGCGCCGGCGACAAAATTGGCGATCCCAATTATCGCCTGCTAGAAAAAGCCGGCATCCTCAAGTTGACGAAGTCGGCAAAAGGCAGCGCGCTGATCTCACTCACTCCCGAAGGTGAACGTCTGCTAGCCGCTGTGCCCGAAGTCAAGAAACTGAAGGAAGCCGATGGCGCCTTCTCTTACTCCGCTCCGCTCGCCGAGCGCCAATTTGTTGGTGTCGCCGCCGTTGCTATGGTCGGAGTCAACAGCGCGAACGTCGACTACAACTGGAAATGGATCCCCAATCCGTTGGGCAACGTCTTCGATGCCGGTGGTCCGCTCGTGAAGAGCTTCAACCTTTGGGATCGCCAAACCCTAATCAACAAGTACGAAGCTGACTTCTATAGTGCCGGTCCCACGAGGTCCACGCTCGCAGTGGTACGCACCGAGGGTGGCTGGAAAACCGCGCAATAGCAAGCGGCTGTTTTTTTGCGTTCGTCGAGCAGTCGACTTAATGTCTTAGCGCGCTTAGAATTCACCGGGCGCTGGTTTCAAAAGGAGAAAGCCAAATGTCTATGAAGAAAATAGTATTAGTTCTGATCGCTACCCTGACGCTGTTCACCGGCGTGCTCGCCGCCCAGAATCAAACCGGCAACGACCAAACCGCCAACCCACCGGCAAAAATAAAGCATGTCCCCATTACTTCCACTTCTCCCGTGTCGGGCAAAGACATGTTCAAGGCCTACTGTGCCGTTTGTCACGGCGAAGACGGCAAAGGCAATGGTCCGGCCGCCAGCGCGCTCAAGACCTCTCCCTCCGACCTCACCCTGCTAAGCAAGAACAACGGAGGAAAATTTCCCGCGTTGAAAGTTTCGTCGACCATCCGCGGCGAAGGCGGTTTCCCCGCCCACGGAAGCAAAGAGATGCCGGTCTGGGGACCGCTGTTCTGGGATCTGAGCGGCGGCCACGAGTCTGAGGTGCAGCAACGCGTAGCCAACCTGACCAAATACGTCGAATCAATACAGGCGAAGTAGCAAGACTGGTTACCATTTTACCGAGGCGGTTTTAAGAAGCATCACAAATTCAGCAAGGGCACAAGCGCCAGCTTGCGCCCTTTCTCTTTGACCCAAGACTTAGCCAAAGCCTTGGGCATTACCCACCCCCTGTGAGCCATATCACATTCTTCTGTGTCTCGCAGCACAGCTAACTGTTCCATTCCGTCCGACACTGGCGGCAGAGGTCCGGCTCAGGGCTTGTGGACTGCGCACGATGCAATCCACATTAGTAAGTCTGGCCCAAGGTTGTACAGGAGGCTGGTTCATGCTCTCGCCATACGGAATGGAAATCGTTGAAAGCTGCATCACCTGCAAGTTGCGGACAGATCGCATCTTCTGCGACCTGCCGGCAAATGCGTTGCAGGCCTTTGAAAACATCAAATACGCGGCCGCTTATCCCGAGGGCGCAGTGCTCTTCGTCGAAGGCCAAATGCCGCGCGGCATCTTTGTGCTCTGCAAAGGCAGCGTCAAGCTTTCCATCAACTCCCCGAACGGCCGCACCGTGATCGTCAAGCTGGCCGAGCCCGGCGAAGTTCTCGGCCTGAGCGCCACCATTTCTGGCAAACCCTACGAAGTGACCGCCGAGACACTCGATCCCTGCCAGGTTAACTTCGTCAAGCGCGATGACTTCCTTCACTTTCTCAAGGACGACGTCGAAGCCTGCTTCAAAGTCGCCGAGCAGTTGAGCGAAAAGTATCACAACGCCTGCAAAGAAGCGGGCGCTCTCGGCCTCTCCCACTCCGCCGCCGAGAAGCTGGCGAAGTTGCTTCTCGAATGGAGCCTCAAAAACGGAGACGCCGCCAAACCCGAGCCCCGTTTAAAGCTGCGCCTCACCCACGAAGAAATCGCGCAGATGATCGGAACCTCGCGCGAGACCGTAACCCGCCTCTTCGCCGAATTGAAGAAGCGCCAAATCCTGCAGTCAAAAGGTTCGACGATGGTGATTCGCAACACGGCAGCATTGCGCGACATCGCCAATCACAATTAGCCGCGCAGCGTGCAGGTCAGACAAACTATGTTCGAGTTCTTATTGGGCTTGCAAAATAGGATGAACTAACAGGCGTTTGCCAGAAGCCGTGCAATAGACGAGATTGCCCTGCTCCTCTCGGAAGCTTTCAATTTCCAACGCGCCCGAAGCGGCGAAGTCGTCGACAAGCACATACTTTCCATGGTCAAAGCGAAAGACGAAATATCGCGCCTTGTCCGATCGTGGTATTTCAACTAGGAATCCGTTGAGCGAACCTTCGCTCGTCTGGATCGGTCCCCCAAATCCCCCGGACGCATATCCCGGAAACTTGATCTCGAAGACCGCGTCGACCGCTGCCTTTCGGCTGGCGAAGGAATGAGCGATGGGGGCCTCCGACACCATCCGCTGAACCCGCTCGGTTTCCGACGGATCGATATTGTCAGGGTCGTTCTTGTAGTCGTCGTAATCCAGGTAAAACTTGGTGAGCTTGATCTTCTGGCCGCGATATTCAATCGAGCTCGGCAGTAGTCTCCGAACGAGCGCCCAGCCTGCCAGCACAGCGACCATCACTCCGATCAGCAGTAGAACTCGTTTCAGATCGACGCCTCCAGATTGAAAGATTCAAAGGATTGTCTAGTTCCGCAGAGCGAGGAACAATGTCACCGAAGTAACGCTCGAATTTCCGCCAAAATGACCACATTCCACAAGACTTCCGCCAAGTGACCAAGATCACAATTCCCGGTGACAACTATCACCGCCCATTATTTCCCTCTCTATTACCTTTGCCTTGGGGTAAACGATAGTAATTCGGTTCCAGTGGGAGGACCGCAAATGCAATCATCAAACGGCAACGGGCATTCACATCCAGTCAGCAAAAATAAGCCGCGCCTGATTTTCTGGGAGCTCACCAAAGGCTGCAATCTGCGCTGCATTCACTGCCGCGCCACCGCCACCGAACTGAGCGCCCCGACCGATCTCTCCACCCAAGCCGCCCGCGACATCATCGATCAGATCGCTGAAGTTTCCACTCCGATCTTGGTTCTAAGCGGCGGCGAGCCCCTCTTCCGTTCTGATATTTTCCAACTCGCCCGTTACGGCACCGACAAAGGTCTGCGTGTAGCCCTGGCTACCAACGGAACGCTCGTCAGCAAGCATGTCGCCCGCATGATCGTCGACAGCGGCGTGCAGCGCGTCGCCATCAGCCTCGATGGCTCGGACGCTCTCACTCACGATACTTTCCGCGGCATCCCCGGAGCCTTCGACGCCGCCATCGCCGGCTTCCGCAATCTCAAAAATCTAGGCATGTCGGTGCAGATCAATACCACCATCGCCCGCCACAATGCCCATCAGCTTCCCGCCGTCCTTGATCTAGCCCGCTCCCTCGGAGCCGACGCCCTTCATACCTTCCTGCTAGTCCCCGTGGGATGCGGCGTAGACATCGCCAACGAACAAATGGTTCCCCCCGAAGAGTACGAGCGCATGCTCAACTGGTTCTACGATCGCTCCCTCGAAGGCGGCATCGAAATGAAAGCCACCTGCGCGCCCCATTACTTCCGCGTGGTTCGTCAGCGCCGCGCCGCCGAACATCGTTCCGAAGCCGCCGCAGCCGCAGCCCACGCCACTCCCGTAGTCGAAGCTCCGCAACATGCGCCCGCGATCGGCGCGACCGAAATGGCGATGCCCGGCTCAACCGGCATCGAACTTAAGCCGCAAGGAATCGGCCGCCCCGTAGGTCATCCCGGCAGCCATCCCTCCGACATGAACGCCATGACTAAAGGCTGTCTCGCCGGAACCGCTGTCTGTTTCATCTCTCATCAAGGCGAGGTCTTCCCCTGCGGATACCTCCCTGCCCTGGCCGGCGATCTCAAAAAGCAGTCCTTCGCCGACATCTGGGCCAACTCCGAAGTCTTCAACGAATTGCGCGACACCAACAACCTGCAAGGAAAATGCGGCTGCTGCGAGTTCCGCAACGTCTGCATGGGCTGCCGCGCTCGTGCCTACGCCGCCACGGGTAACTATCTCGATGAGGAACCCTTCTGCGTCTATCAGCCGCAAGCCAAAAGTTTGAAAAAAGAAAAAGACGCTCACACGCCGTTGGAGGTGGTCCGCTAAACCGCCCACCGGCTTGTCATCCTGAGCGAAGCGAAGGACCCTCTGCAGTTGCGGCTACTCCCCTCGATAAGTGGCGGAACGCAATGCTGCTTTCGTCTTCGTGTTTCATCTTGCAACAGCGCTAAAACCATCCAAGCCGTCTCAGTTTGGGTGATATTCCCCATTCCAGCCCTAAATCTATTTCCCGCTTTGGTTTCACCACTGTCAAACAACTGAAAAAGAATGATTTATCTGTGCCCGTTAATGTACGTCATTTGGCCAGCGATGTGCTTCTTCCTGAGTAGGAGTTGCGTTGTGGACCCATCTCTGATGGTTGTTGGGCTGAACTACCGCACGGCCCCGGTTGGCGTCCGCGAGCGCTTCTGCATCGACGAGAGCCGTCGTTACCAGGCCCTACTCCACCTCTCTCGCGCCGAGGGCATAGAAGAAGTCATCGTTCTCTCCACCTGCAACCGCACCGAGTTTCTTCTTTGGGCGAGCGATGTCACTCTCGCCGCCAACTCCGTCATGCGCCTGCTCGGCGCCGATTACGGACTGAAGCTCGAGGAGTGGAAGCACTTTTACCGCCTGCTCGACGAAGCCGCCCTCCGCCACATCTTTCGCGTAGTTTCCTGTCTCGACTCGATGGTGCTAGGCGCGCCTCACATCGTTTCCGAAGTGAAAGACGCGTGGCAGCAGGCCCAGAAAGTCGGAGCCACCGCCCGTTTCCTCGATGCCGTCATGCAAAAGGCGCTTACCGTCTCCGAACGCGTACGCCACGAGACGGCCATCGGCAAGGCGTCCGCCTCCATCCCTGGCACCGCCGTAGAGCTAGCGCGGCAAATCTTCGGTTCACTGGACAACAAAAAGGTCCTGATGCTCGGCGCGGGCGAGATGAGCGAACTTGCTGTGCGTGAGTTGCTCAAGCAATCGGCGCGACAGATCAGCATCAACGTAATTAATCGCACCTTCGAGCACGCCGCCGAACTAGCCGCCAAGCTA
>JBEKXO010000015.1:0-41842 GCA_049511995.1 Terriglobales bacterium | reverse complement strand
CAACGACGAACCCGAAGCGCCCCGACTCGGTTTCCGCCACCAGAATCTGCTCCCGTTCCGGCCGCTCCCGCTTCATGGCGAAGTATTCCCGCAGGCGGATATAGGGAATGATCTCGCCGCGCACATTGGCGACATGCTTGCCATTCACCTCCTCGATATCGCGCCGCGTCAGCTCGATGCATTCGAGTGTGTTTGCCAGTGGCAGCACAAAAAAAGCCTGCTCGACCCGCACCAGCAGGCCATCGATGATGGCGAGGGTCAGCGGCAGGCGCAGCGTCACACTCGTTCCCGCGGCGGGCTTGCTCGCGATATCAATCGTTCCGCGGAGGGCTTCCACGCCCCGCCGGACTACATCCATTCCTACCCCTCGCCCGGAAACGTCGGTAATTTTCGGCGCCGTGGAAAAGCCCGGTGCAAGAATCAGGGAGAATATCTGGGACTCGGTCAGCACTGCATCCGCCGCGATCAGGCCTTTTTCAATGGCCCGTGCGCGCACCGCTCCGGCATTGATGCCGCCGCCATCGTCCGAGACCGCGATCAAAACGCTCGCCCCCGAGTGCCGCGCCGACAGATGAATGGTCGCGCTCGGTCGCTTCTGGGCGGCGAGCCGGCTGGCGCGCGGCTCGATACCGTGATCCATGCTGTTGCGGATCAGGTGCATTAGCGGATCATTCAGCTGGTCGAGCACGCTTTTGTCGAGTTCCGTGTCGGCGCCCTCGATGGTCAGCTCCACCTCTTTTTGCAAATCCCGCGCCAGGTCGTGGACAAGACGGCGAAAGCGCTCAAAAGTTGCGCGAATCGGAAGCATGCGAATGCTGATCGAGCTTTCGCGCAACGCCGAAGTCAGCCGCTCCATCTCCTCCGCGACAGCGATCATGTCCGCATCCTCGCGGCGGTTGGCAATCTCTACCAGCCGAGCCTGCACCGTGACCATCTCGCCCACCAGATTGACAAACTGGTCGAGCTTGGCGGCGGGCACGCGAATACTTGTGGCATTGTCGGGCGTGTCGGATGCGCGGCGCCCCCAAGGGGGATATTTCGGGCCAGCGGATGCCTGCGACGGATTTTTACCCTGCTCGTTCCGCGGCCCTTCGCTCTGCGGACGATCGCCGGCGCGCCGTCCATAGAACACGTGTTCTTCGTTTGTCCTGGCAGGATCCGTGGCCGGATCCCTGGCCAGCGCCGCAGCGGTTTCAATCGCCGGCCCTTCCGCCGCCTGAATGCTCAGTTCGCAAGCATCGGCCACAAAGATGAAGACATCCGAAATTGCCTCGCGCGACGCGGCTGTAGTCAGGACCATGTCCCAACTGAAATAGCAGCGCTCCGGGTCCAATTCGGCGATCGGGGGCACAGCGGCCATGCTGACCACTAGGCGCAGGCTTCCCAATTGCTTCAACTCGCGCAACAAGAGCAGCGGATTGGCGCCGCTGCGCATAAGATCGGGCCCGGGAGCAAAGTGCAGGTGCCAGTCGCGAGCCGGACTCGAGGCAACCGCGGCCGGCGGGACGGCCGGATCGATCGCCGCGTGCGTACTCTCTGGCTTGCCCGTCAGCTGCCGCAATTTCGCGAGGATTTCCGTTCCAGCTGCTCTGCTCGCTGGCGCTCTGCCATTCGCCTCGCCGAGCATAGCTCGGATTTGATCGAGCGCCGATAATGCAAGGTTAATCAGTTCGGAGGTCACCTGCAGACGGCCGTTGCGCACTTCGTCAAAAGCATTTTCCAGATTGTGAACAAAGCCGGCCAGTTCATCGAAGCCGAACATGGCTCCCGAACCCTTGATGGTGTGCAAGGCGCGGAAGGCGCGTCCGACTAGTTCGTGATCGCCACGATTCTCATTCAGCGCCAGGAGAGCCGACTCCAGTTCCACGAGAACCTCATGCGATTCTTCGAGGAATGTCTGCTTATATTTCTCGATGTTGTTGTCGCTGGACAAAATCGCGCCTCACTTGCTACTCGATCTCAGGCTCTACTCGACACCAGGCTGGCTCGGTTCACCATTACCGGCCTCGGCCAATCCTCGACCGACGGAGAAGATTTCCAGGCCCGCATGGTTCGCCGTATGTAAAATTTCTTCCGGAACTCTCCCTGTCAGCTTGAATGACCTGCCCGAGGCTTGAGCTTCGCGCTCCGCCGCCCACAACAACTGGAGCGCGGTTATGTCCAGATCGGTTGCGCCTTTGAGGTCCAGGCGCAGCTTGTTTCCGCTTGCCAGTGCATCGAGCAATACCTTTTTCAGCTCCGCCGCACAGACAATCGTGATCTCACCTTCCAGCCGAATGAAGCACACCGCTCCGAGCTGCTCAACCGTGACAGGCACACTGTTCTCTCAAATCGGCGTGGACGCAGCGGAACTTTAGTCCGGTATTTGACATACATCCTTTATGTACATACGGCCTTTTGAGTGTTGGTCTGATTGGAAGGACCGCGTGGATCTTTCTTGGTTCGCGGTTTTGTTTGCAGGCCAGAGACCGCTGGTTTTTGAAAGTCTTAGCGAAAATTCATCAAGTTGCATCTTGACCGCAAAAAGGAAAACCCGCTCTCTCGCGGAAACATGAAGTACGCGAGAAATCGGGCTCTCTGCCAAAGGCGGACGTTGGCGGACAAAACGATCCTTCGCCAAACCTCTCGATTTAGGCGGCCGCTGCCTGTTTATAGGCGGGAACAAAGGCCTCGGCAACAAAGGTTTCGAATGATGTCGGCGTGGTGTTGCTGGAGCTGCGCGGCTCGAGCGCGCGCATGTGCCCGCGATTCAAAGCATCCGCCATTTCAAGAATGAGTCCCGCTAAATTGTCGGACATGCCCATTTGCACCAGCGCGGCTCGAATCTGATCTTCCGGCGCATGTATGTAACCAAGCCCAGGATTTCCGATTGCCTTGCCAATAATGGTGGCCGCTTCGGTATAGTCGAGATCGCGCTGCCCCTGCAATTCAAGCGTCTGCTTGCCGCGGAATTCCAATCGCAGCAGAGCATCTGCCGCCGCGTCTCCGATATCGCGCGTCGCGATCATTGGCAGTTTGAGATCAGGGCGAACCGGTCCCACCGTCGACCCCATCATCCGTATGGCGCCCACCTGCGCCAACGTGTTCTCCATAAAGTAGCCCGCCCGTAGGTGGAGTACGTTCAAGCCCTCGACCGAGTTTAGTTTTTCTTCGAGGTTACGCAGGCCAACCACGGGACCGGTCCCGGCACTCTTATCCGCCCCGATACTGCTGAGTGTCACAACGTTGGCGACCCGAGAGTTCTTTACAGCCGCTGCAATTGCATCGCTGACCGTCTCTTGAAAAGCTCGGAAGTCGTTGCTCGAGGGATTGGGGGGAATCATCACATAAGCCGACTCCGCCCCCTGCAAAGCGCGGGTGAGACCGCCAGCATCCGTGACATCGGCGATGAAAATCTCCGCACCTTCAGCTGCGAGCGGTTGCAGGTGCGCCGCATTTCTCCCGACCGCTCGAACCTTTTGACCCTGGCTAAGAAGCTTCCTGGCGGCGACATAACCCGTGTTACCGCTTGCTCCAAGAATGACGTGCATACGCACCTCCATTTTCACTTTGGATGCGTCAGTTGGCAGTTAAGTTTCGGGCAGTCAGGGATCCACTCAATTAAATTCTGGCGGAGAGAGAGGGATTCGAACCCCCGATACCCGTTAAGGTATACACGCTTTCGAGGCGCGCGCCTTCAGCCACTCGGCCATCTCTCCGCGCCACTGATTTTATTTTTCATTTTATCAGGGAAACATCGCGATGTTTTCTCGATCCCGCGGAATGGTTACCGGCGCGTTGTTTATCGAGGTCCTTGCCGGAAAAACGGCAATCAAATGGTGATACGCTGCTAAGAGATTGGCTGCCATCGGGCCGATCGAGACAGTTATTGGATCCGAATCCACGGACGAGGGAATATCGAGTGAGAGTGTTGTGGGTGAAGGGAGGCAAACTTCTTCCTGTCGATACCGGGGGCAAAATCCGCACCTACAACATCCTGCGTCGGCTCTCGCAAGATAAAGACCATAACCTCACCCTGATTTCTTACTACGGCGGTCGGCGCGATACGGAATATGAAACGGCGCTTCCTCAACATTTTCCTCATGCGCAGGTCGTTTACACCGCGGCTACTGAATCCGACGGACTTCGAGGCGTCGTCGATTACGCTCGCAAACTGCCGCGACTCGCTCCTTACTCGGTATCGAAATTCACCCATCCTCCCGTTCGCAAGCTGATCGCCAGCCATCTTGCGAGCGGACAATTCGACGTCGCGGTCTGCGATTTTCTCGCCCCATCTTTGAATTTTCCGAAAAATCTGCCAATACCCTGCCTGCTCTTCCAGCACAACGTTGAGAGCGCGTTGTGGCGGCGCATGGCGACGACCGAATCACATCCACTCAGAAAATTGGCGTACACGCTCGAAGCAGCTCGCATGTCGCGCTACGAACGGCGAACGCTGGCCCGCTTCCACCATATCGTTGCGGTTTCAGAACACGACCGCCAGCAGATGGTGGGAATGGATCCCTCCTGTGAAATCACCGTCAATCCCACCGGAGTCGACACGCAGCAGTTCCAGGTTGCGCCACCATCCTCGGCCGCTCCTCCGCGAATCGTATTCACCGGCTCGATGGATTGGGAACCCAACATCGACGCAATGGAATATTTCTGCACGCAAATCTGGCCGCGCGTTCTCTCCGAGTTTCCGGATGCGATTTTCCAAATCGTAGGACGAACGCCCCTCCCCAGAGTCCAGCGCCTCGCTTCGAAGTCGGTCGTGGTCACCGGAACCGTCCCATCGGTGCAAGACTATCTTCGCGACGCAACAGTGGTAGTAGTCCCTTTGCGCATTGGCGGCGGCACGCGACTCAAAATCTATGAAGCGATGGCCATGGGCAAGGCCCTGGTTTCGACCTCGATCGGCGCGGAGGGACTCAGCTTCGACAACGGACGCGATCTCCTCCTCGCCGACGATGTCAAATCATTCGCGGACGCCATTCTTCTTCTGCTGCGTGACGCCCAGCTGCGCAGACGGATCGAGCAGGCCGCGGTACAGCTGGCCGCGCAATTTGATTGGTCGGTCGTCGCCCGGCAGTTCGCCGAAGTGCTGCAACGCATGGCTTCAGGTAGTTCCACGAAAGCGAAGCGCGCGCGGTGAGTTCGTGAATAGAAAGATTCAATCATGAGCACACAATTTCTCGCATATGCAATTGGCGTAATCGTCGTGTGGCTGCTAGCCATGCGGCTTCGCACCATCACAGCCCGGCAAGTGCTCTACCTTATCGCCAGCTATCTTTTCTACATCAGTTGGGGATCGTGGTTAATCGTCATCCTGCTCTTCAGTTCGCTGATGAACTACGCGCTAGGCCAATGGCTGAAGAAACGCATCAGCGAAGGCCGTCTTTGGACTGGCATCATTCTGAACCTGGCGTTGTTAAGCGTTTTTAAGTACCTGCCTTTGGTCGGCGCGGTCGCGCCGTCCGGTTCGCCGCTAGCGCTGCTCAAGCGAATGATCTTCCCGCTAGGAATTTCTTTTTGGACCTTCCAGGCTCTCAGCTATCTACTCGAACTCTATCGCGAAGAAGAGTTGAATCCCACCCTGCTTGAATTTTGCCTCTACATGGCATTCTGGCCGACCGTGTTGCAGGGCCCAATCTGCCGCCTGTCAAGCATGCTGCCGCAATTTCGCCAGGACTGGTCAGTCACTAACGACGACCTGAAGACTGGAGTGCGCCGGATTTCGATTGGCATTCTCATGGTCATGATCGAAGAGGTCATGAGCGGCGGCCTCTATGCCGGAGCCGGCGTCGACGCAATCTTCGACCATCCCCATCTAAATGGCGCAGCGGCGCTGAGCGGAATCGATGCCTGGTGCATGATTGTCGCCTACGCCTTTCAACTCTACTTCAGCTTCGGCGGATATTCGCACGTTGTCATCGGAGCCGCGCGCCTCTTCGGCATCCAATTGCACGAAAATTTCGATCGCCCCTATCTCTCGACCACCATCTCCGTCTTCTGGACACGCTGGCACATGTCGCTTTCCTTCTGGATCCGTGACTTCCTTTTTCTGCCATTGGCGACCATGCGCCGCGAAGTGTGGTGGCGCAACTTGTCGCTCGTGATCGCCATGTTTATGTTCGGATTGTGGCACGTCAACGCCGGGGCGTCGGGCAATTTTCTTTTCCTCATCTGGGGAACCTATCACGGCATTTTGCTCGTCCTGCACCGCCAGTGGCAGGAATTTCGCAAACGCATGGGATTCGAATGGTCGGGCGTGCTGCCAACCGCGATCTCGTGGTGCGCAACTTTCTCCGCGGTATGTGTCGGCTACATTTTCTTTCGCGCCAATAGCGTGCGAGAGGCAGTCGCCATGCTGAAAGCGATGGCCTCTTTGCGCAGTTACCGCCACCTCACTCTCGACCACAGCTTTTACGTAATGACACTCCTCGTCGCAGTTGGCTATTTCGGGGTGATCGGAGCCAGCGCGCTCCTTGATCGTTTGAGCGAACCCGCGCCAGGCCGTCTGCGAACTCTTCTAGGCGCCTTGGCGCGCGAGCGCTGGGTGTGGATCACGCCCGTGGTCGTTGTTCTAGCTCTTTATCTGAGCGTGATCTTTCAGCCCGGCCAGGCTGAAACCGGTCCCGTAATGTACGCCCTTTTCTAGCACCGGATCCAGCATTCGACGTATGCAAATCAGCACGCCGAGAAAATTACTTCGGTGATTACCAGTGCGACTTGCGAGTAAGCGCCCTATGCTAGCATTCAATCAGGTTTCGAGCCGACAGCCGAGGTTTAGCATTTGTGCCGATAGCCGAGCGTGACCAGACCGTGGAGAGTCGCCAGACGTCTGCGACGCAGTATGGGTCCCTTCTCAAGTTTTTTGCCGTCCGCCTTTGTGTCGCCGTGACTCTGGCCGTGCTTCTCATGGCCGCCGTGGAATTTTATTCGTATCGCCGTTACCTCCCCTCCGATCGCGACGTGATGGAACCCGCAGTCAAGCTCGACTTGGCCAAGGGAGGCAGTGCCGCCGAGCGCGAATATTGGAAGGAATTCGAGCAGGCCAACAAAGTGACCTACCACCAGTATGTGCTCTGGCGCCGCGCTCCCTACGCCGGCGAAGTGCTCGTCATCGATGAAGACGGCGTCCGCCGCACCCCGCACACGCAATGCGATAACAAAACCTTCACCATTTGGACGTTCGGCGATTCCGTGATGTGGGGAGCAGGTTCGCCCGACGAAGAAACCATTCCCACCTTTATCGCGCGCGACTACGAAAAGGCTGGCCGGCCCGTCTGCATTGTCAATTACGCGGAAAAAGGTTGGGCTAACACGCAGGAAACAATCGGCCTGATCGAGCAATTAAAACACGCGAGTCGCAAGCCGGATGTCGTGCTTTTCTACGATGGTGGCACCGAAGCCTTCGCGGCCTATCAGAGCGGACGCGCCGACGTGCACAGCAACTACAACTCCTTCAAGAATTTTCTAGATAACTGGGGCGCGTCACAGAAAGCGGGGTTCTCGTACCTGCGCCAGACCAACTCGTATCGTTTTCTCGAGAAAATTGCGGTTCGAGCGCCCTTCCACGACCAGAAGAATGAAACACCAAAGCCGGCTCGCGACGCCGACGCGCTGTCCGCCGCCATTGTCGAAAATTACTTACAAAATATCGACATCGTAAATTTGCTAGCGAAGCAATATGGTTTCCGCGCCATCTTCGCCTGGTACCCGAATATGGCGGTGGGCCACAAGCAGCTGACGCCCTACGAGCAACAGGTCTTGAACATGGAATATCAGAGGTTTCCCGGCCTAGGCCAGATGTACCAGGCGACCTACCAACGAGGCCGCGAAATCACTCGCGCAGATTTTTATTACCTTGGAGACATTCTCGACGATCAACAAGATTCGCTCTACGTAGGCATCTCGCACCTGAAGCCGGAGGGCAACCAAATTGTGGCCGACCGGCTATTCGATATTCTGGACCATGCGGCGCCCCATTAATTCGCGCGCGATCAAGCTGGCTTAATCTTTTGCAAAATTCAGGTGATTGATGTCTGCTCCGCTACAACCCAGAACCCTGATTACTGGATTTCTCCGTTCCCTGCTGGCGAATCCCGGCAGCCCGGCGCTCGAACTCGGCGAAATGTCGCTGACCTACGAGCAACTCTGGAATTATGCTGGCCGCATCACGGCTTCTCTCGAAAACAATCTCGCTCCGTCCGAAAAAATAGTGGCCATTCTAGCCAATCGAAGTGTTGGAGCATACGGCGGAATCCTAGGCATTCTAGGAAGCGGCCGCGGCTACGTCCCCCTCAGTCCCAAGTTCCCGCTAGAAAGAACTCTGGTCATGCTGAGGGCGTCCGGATGCAAGGCGTTGGTGGTGGGACAAGAATGCGCCGGAACGCTCAAGGCGTTGCTTCCGCGTCTCGATCAGCCTCTCACGCTGATCCTTCCCGATCCCGACTGGACGCCCGAGGTTCCCGCTCCACACCGTGCCGTCTCTGCGCGCGAGCTCGCAAAAATCGCCGGCCCGCGCGACCCCACAGTCGACGCAGATGATACGGCGTACCTGCTCTTCACTTCGGGCAGCACCGGAGTGCCAAAAGGAGTGGCCGTCAGCCAATCGAATGCCGGCGCCTACATGGAATACGCCGCGAAACGTTTTGCCATGCATGCCGGAGATCGCTGTTCACAAAATTTCGATTTGACTTTTGATCTCAGCGCGCACGATCTCTTCACCTGCTGGGATGCAGGCGCCACACTTTGCCCCTACGCTGAGCAGACTCTCACGCCAGCAACGCTGATCGAAGAGAAAGAATTGACCTGCTGGTTTTCCGTTCCCTCAGTCGCGATGTTCGCATCGAAGCTAGGACTGCTCGATCCCGGCGCATTTCCCACTCTGCGCTGGAGCCTTTTCTGCGGAGAGGCGCTCTCCGCAACCCTCGCCGCAGCGTGGCAAGCGGCAGCAAATAACTCCATCCTCGAAAATCTGTACGGCCCCACTGAGGCGACTATCGCCATCACCTACTACCGCTGGGACCCCGCAACTTCGCCAGCCGAATGCGTGCGCGGATTAGTGCCCATAGGATGGCCATTTGATGGGCAACAAGTATGTGTTGTCGATGAGAACTTAGCCCCAGTGCCGAATGGCGAAACTGGCGAGCTATGCCTCGGCGGCTCCCAGGTGACGCGCGGATATTTGAACGATCCGGAAAAAACGGCAAGGAGCTTTGTCCGTCTGAAGCACACTGGCGACCAGATCTGGTATCGCACTGGAGATTTGGTGCGCCAAGATGATCGCGGATGCCTGTTCTACCTTGGCCGCCGCGACTTTCAAGTCAAAGTAAACGGCTATCGTGTGGAATTACAGGAGATCGACCTGGTATTACGTGAGGCCGCCCGCACAGAATTGGCGGTAGCGATTCCGTGGCCTTTGTCCGACGGCTCTGCATCCGGCATCGTAGGCGTACTGTCTGGCTCAGACCCGACGCTCGACAAACAGATCATCGCCGCTTGCGAAACCAAACTACCGCGCTACATGGTGCCGAATCGCATCTACCACTTCCCGCAGATTCCTCTGAACGTAAATGGCAAAATCGATCGCGGAAAGATTACCGAGATGCTCGCGGACTGGAAGCAATGAAGAAAAATTTCTAGTCGTCGTCGGGAGCGGTATCCGGCTCGGTGTTGTTGATGAAGTGCTCCGCGCCATATCTCGCCGGAATGGTACTAAATATCCTCGGCGTGCCTGGCACGAAAAACTCCTCCAGATCGTCCGCGTAGCTATCCGCCCACGTGCCCGGCCCGATCAGCCCCAAGCCAAAATTAGTCTCCATGAATCGAAGCATACTGCCAAAGTCGTGATCATTGACGCTCACGTATCCAGATGGCGTATAAGCTGAAACAACCATCAACGGCACGCGGAAACCGTACACATAGCTCACTCCCCATCCATTCGGTTGCCCTATCTGATACGGTGGAACATGGTCGTACCAGCCGCCCCAATCATCCCAGGTAATGAGAATCGCTGTGTTCTGCCAGTATCCGCAATTGGAGTTGCCAATCGCATTCACAATCGATGCGACCCAAGCCGGCCCTCCACCAGTGTTACCCACGGGGTGATCTGAATTCTGCCCGGTCGGCGTAACCCACGCAACATTGGCGAGATTGCACTTCCCGATATCTGTCAGCACCTGGGCCGGCTTCAATATCACGTTCGCCCATTCGCTGCCCGTGCAGGCCAGCTTTCCCGCCACTTCTTCCGCCTGGCAGATCGAGCTAATCGCATTCGGAGAAGTCAAAATCGTCTTGCTGTTCGCCGCATAGTATCGCCAGGTCAAATTCGCGCCTTCGAGCAGATCAATCAACGTAGCGGAGCTGAAGCATGGGTACATGCTGCTGTAAACGCCTTGAGGATTGATCATCTCCACGATAGTGCCGGGCGCCGATGAGCATCCCGTCGAAACGCCCTTAGGATTTTCGGAGGCGAACAAATCACTGTCATCAGAAGGAGCGGACGTTCCCGCGATCAGGAACAAATGCGACGGAAAGCTCGCTCCCTGATTAGTCTGGAACATCCGATTAGCAAACCCATACTGCGTAGCCAGATCAAAGTAGGGCTGGAGGGTGCCAGTCGAATTATCCACGTAGCGAAACTGCGGATTCGCCCCGGCGACGCAACCCGGCGACAGTGTTACGGCCACCTTGTCGGAACCATTCATCTTCCCGTTGTTATAGGCTTTCTGAAACGACAAATGGCTGTGGCCAAGGTCGTAACAATCCGCCAGCTCTACCGACGTGAATTGCACAGTCTGCCCCTTGGAGTTGACGCCATAGGTTTGAATGTCGACGCCCGGCTCGAAGCTGGGATTGCTTCCAAATAAATTGTCCGGCGTCCGATTTTCCTGGTCGATGATGACGACATGCTCGAATTGCACTTGCGCATCTGCGGATGCGAGTGTCAGCACAAGATTGATGGTCACCGCGATCAACAACGCCTGCCACAGATGTTTCATAGCTTTATGGATTCATCATCCTTTCCAAGACTCGTCTCTGCGGAATGCCGCCCCCGGCGGCTCTAGGTTTTGATCGGTTTGCCAAACTTCTCGACGGTGGCGAACATCAACCGCACCGTATCCATGTCTTTCGCTTGCACCTTGCTCGCAGGAACCTTGCGGCCAGCGATCCTCTGTAGCTCCAAAAAAATCTCGATCAGCGCGAATGAATCAACCAGGCCCGAAGAAACCAGAGCCGTGTCTTCGTTGATTTGACTCTTCCCCTTAATCACCTTTTCGGAGATATAGCTGGTCAACTCCTTCATCATCTCGGTGGTGCCAGTCGCCTGCTCAACTGCCATGATCGATTATCCCCAGGGTTCGGTTTGCTTTCCACTCTATTGTCCCGTCCAATTCGAATCGACTTCACCTGCCGCGGCCGCATTACGGCTTCGGATGAGTGGCGAAAAAGTACCAGCGCGCCACGTCGTACTGATTCTGGTAGGAGTGCGCAATACCCGGCTCCCAAATGAATTGGACTTCAGTATTCTGGCCCCCAGCTGCCCTTCCAAACTCTGTCCCGGCGCCCAGTCCGCTCGCCGTGTTGGTGTACTGGAAAGTCGTGGGCGTAGACATCGTGACTAACCAAGTCCCGTTGTACTCTGGCGGAGTCATTCCTGTAATTATGGCCACACCTGCCACCCCGGGATTCAAGGTGCTCGTGATCGTGACAGTCGTGCCCGATTCGCTCGCGGCTGTGATTGGCGCGCTCGGCCACTCCCCTGAAGGAGGCACGGTGCTCACGGCAATGTTACCCGATAGAGTGCGCGGCATTACTGGAATAACTGGATAGGGTGGAGTAGGCGCATCGTTCGCGTTATTGGGCACGCCGGACGTGCTCTCAGTCGGCGTACAAAGGGTCGCCGTGGTTTGAAACACCGCGTTCTCATCGGTAAAATCATCGCCCAGCGATCCCGTCCAATAGCCGAAAGTGTCATCGGCCGAGTCCAGGGTGAAAGTAACGCCCGAATATAAGGTTGTGCCGTAGTCGCAAGGCGGTAGTTCCTGATCGAGGGTGCCGTGCCACTCCTGCACGGAAATGTGAGCTTTCGCAGCTTGTGGCAAGGGCAGTGGCGGAGGCACCGTCCCTTGCGCCGCGTTGAGTTGCCCCGAGGCGGGAACAATTGCCGCCACAATGTCGGACAGTTCCACGCCGACACGCTCGGTCATTTCCGCACCCGAGGAGAAACCGCTAACATACACCATCTTGGGATTCACGCCGTACTGAGAGGTCAGAACGCCAATCAGCGCTCGCAGGAAGCCGGCATCGTCTGGACATTCGGAGTCTGCTGATTCACACCCCTCGGCGTAGGCAAATGCCCCTCCGTTCGCTCCGTTCGGAGCGCACAACGCGGTTCCGTCCATGCAATACGCGTTCCAGTTCCACTGGTGCGAATTAGCGTCGTAGGTAGAAGCCGGTTTCACCAGAATAAACCCATACTGGTCGGCCACCGGCTGCCATCCCCAGTTCAGGCTGATCACCGCTTGCGAGTCCTCGGTCGAAGTAGTTCTGGTTCCATGAAGCATCAACAGCATCGGCGGGTTCGCGGGTAGATTTGACGGCAGATATACCTCGTAATACCGCGTAACTCCATCCCAAGTCATCGTGGAATCAATAAATGTTCCGCCGCCCACTTTCTGGTTCACCGGCGCTGAAGTGCTGCTCGTAAATGAAGTGCTGCCATTAAAAGTCGCCGTAATCGTGTCGGTGCCGATGGGTAGGTTTGCCGTCGTGTATGTAGCCACGCCGCCGGAAAGCGCAACCGTCGCTTTCTTCGTGCTTCCGTAGAAAAACGCGACCATGCCGGTGACCGTACCGCTGTACTGCGGCGCCACGCTCGCCGTAAACGTCACGTTCTGCCCGGAATTCGACGGATTCGGCGACGACACCAAACCAGTAGTCGTCGAGGCTTGGTCGACAACCTGGCTCACCACGTTCGACGTGCTGCTGGCGTAGGTTGAGTCGCCGCTGTACGTCGCCTTCATGGACAAGGTGCCGGCCGGAAGCGTCGAGGTACTGAAACTGGCCGAACCACCGCTCAGAGTCCCCGTCCCCCATGTTGTCGAACCTTTCAGGAAAGTCACGGTTTCCCCATTCGGAGGTGCGGGAGTTACGACAACGGTAAATGTCACCGCCTGACCATAAATCGAGGGATTCAGGGACGAAGAGAGCACCGTCTGGGTAGGAGTCCCCTTGGCCATGCTCAGGCTCGAAGCAGTCAGTAACAAAATTATGCTCAGGGTTCTAGCTGTCTTCATGCAGATTCCGGTCTCACTTTACCTCGTCGATGCTGAATCGGGGATGATTGAGTTTGGTAGGGGGTACCGGTTGCTTCATTCAAGAATACCCTGCCCGGGCCACATGTCAAGACCACCGAGTTCCTATTCACGCCAAGTATCGCCTCGGTTCGAGTTCTAGAATGCGATAGTTAAGTGATTGTAAATAAAGGATTACAATTGTAAATTTGACGGTTTCGGCTCTCAGTTCCCAAGCTCGCCAGGGAGCAGCCTCGGAAGCCGAGAACCGAAAAACCTATTCTCTCTAGTAGTCGCAGCTTCCCGGGAAGCCGCATTTCCTCACTGAAGACAAATCTTCGATCACCTGCAGCGACCATGAATTCGACATTGTATTCAATACATCTACAAACAACCGGCCTCGTGCTGAATCCACTGCGAGGCTGGTCGGCTGACTCGTGGATCCAAAAACGATGGTCGAAATCATCTTTCCGGTCTCGCTGTATATATCAATCGAGTTTCCGGCGGAATTCAACAGATATACATGCGCCATTGCGTTGTTCACTCCGATGGCGGCAGGAGTATAAGTAAGCGTCACCGTCTTGGCGATGGTGTCAGTATGTCCTGCAATGATCTGCAGGTTGTTTCCCGACGTGGCAAACAGCTTATTGGTATTCGAATCGACCGCCAGTACGGTGCCGAAAGTTGTGTTCGAAACGGCGAAGGTGCTGGGACTGATCTCCCTCGAAACTCCGCCCGAAGTCACGTAGAGTTTGCCCGTATTCGGACTCACCACGGGTGGTTGCAGGATGGTTCCGCTCGGGACGATCGGCCCGTCAATCAATTTGAGCGTATCGGCACTGAACGCCCACACCGGATCGTTCCCCGAACCGCACTGTGACGATACCCACATATGGCGCTTCAAGCAATCAAACGCCACCGCCGCCGGGCAGGAACCAACCGAAGTAGATGAAATTTGAGTGTTGCTGTCGCCCGAATACACCACGACATTCCCGCCCGTCAGCGTGCCCGTCCAGAAGTTGTCGTTCTTCAGATCGGAACTTACCCCTGCCGAAGGATTGATGGTCGTTACCACGCTAAACGTGGAACCGTTAATGATTGTAAGGCTGGTCGCATTGGGACCGCCTCCCGCATAAATCATGTTGATGGCTGGATCGACAGCAACCTGCCCGGCCGAAGCCGCTGGGATTGGAACTGTCGCGAGAACATTCTGCGCAGCGGCCGGACCCTCCACTATCGACACCAGAATCGCCGTCGAAATGATGCCAAGTATAATGTTGCGAATTAGATTCATGTTGAATTCTCCCTTGAGAGCTAGATTATTGGTTCACCACATTGCCGTGGCCGTACACCTCGCACCTCACGAAAATGGGGTGTGCAAAAAAGCGATTTCGATGTCCCCGGATGCCCCGAACCAAGTGCCAGCCGCGCGGTTCAGCATCTCGACGCGAGATGAAGACAGTGTGAAGAAAATATGAATACTGCGGGGGGAGTACAAACTATTCCGGTAAAATTGCTGCACTTAGCTTACCACCATCCCGTTGATGCCGAAGAATTCTAGAAGTCTGGACAAATGCCTGACAATGATCTTGATGCTTACATACTTAGGGTAAGACTGCGTCACGGCTTGTCCCCACAATCCCTTCGGGAAGTGCAAGCGATTGCAACAACCGTGAGGAATAAGGGAGAATCAGCGGCCACCAAAGTCAACCCATTCCGGCGCCAGCCGCATCCTACTTGGAAATATCCATGTAAAATTTGAATAAATTGATTTCGACGGCTTTCGACTGCCCGGCGTGCGACTTTCGACTCAAAACGTAGGGGGTCTCAAACCGGAGAGCTGGCACATTGCCCTCCGCCTTCAAAACCTACGTTCCCGTGAAAGGAAGAGTTCTATGATTCGGCTGAAACTCGGCCTGCTCTGTGTTTTCGCGGTTTGTGTTGCGGTAACGCTGGTTGGCTGCGGCGGCGGTGGATCTGGCAGCGCATCGCCATCCTTCACGCTGTCAGCTGCGCCCGGCGTGACGGTTGTACCCGGCGGCCCGGCGGTGACGACGACTATCACTGTCGACCCAGCGAACGGTTTCAGTGGCAGCGTTTCTCTTTCTGCGTCGGGCGTACCGACTGGCGTGACAGCATCTTTCACCCCGACTTCCACCTCGTCTACCAGCGCATTGACTCTGACTGCTGCCGCAAATGCACCTATCGGAGGTTCGACAGTGACGGTTACCGGCGTGTCGGGTACGTTATCGAATCGGGCGGCGATTAGCCTCTCCGTCGGGCAGATCACTCACGTAGTGATTATCTTCCAGGAGAACCGCACACCCGATAACCTGTTTCAAGGACTGTGTACTTACACGGGGAGCCCGGGCTGCGATCCCACCGGAGCTAACCCATTGCAGTACAACATCGCTAGCCAAGGCACGACCTCTACCGGACAGGTCGTCCAATTGGCGCCGGCTGCCAACGGATTGGTGACGAACTATGATCTTGGACACAGTCACTACGCATTCCTGGACGCCTGCCAGTATGACGCCTCGAACAACAGTTGCGGGATGAATGGCTCAGACTTGGTTCCCTGTACTCCGGCGGCGAACTGCCCCAGCCTGCCCTCATTCCAATACGTGCCAGCATCCTACGTGCAACCCTATCTGACCATGGCCGAGACGTACACGTTTGGGGACCAGATGTTCCAGACCAACGAAGGTCCGAGTTTCCCGGCGCATCAGTACATCATTTCCGGAACGTCGCGAATCGGGGCCACAAATCCCATTTCTGTTTCCGACAATCCGAACGATGACTCAGTTAACGGCGAACCTTATGCGGGCTGCCTTGCTCCAACCACCGCCTACGTGCTTGGTATCGATATCAGCCAATCGAGCCCGAAGACAAGCCAGAGCGACATTGACTTTCCGCTATGCTTTGAGCATCCAACCCTGACCGACCTGCTGGATTCGGCCAGCCTCAGCTGGAAGTACTACGCGCCGATGGCGGGTTCGATATGGACGTCGCCCGACGCAATCCAGCACATGTGCCAGCCTTATTCCGCCGACGGAAAGTACGACGACACCGTGTGCAATGGGCCTGACTGGACCAACGCCGACCCTAAGGTTGTGATCGAAAACTCCGGGGCCCAGATCCTTACCGACATCGGCAACGGAGAACTCGCCGCGGTGACCTGGGTAATTCCGGATGGCGCGAACTCAGATCACGCCGACAGCAACACAGGAGGAGGACCATCGTGGGTAGCGAACATCGTGAATGCGATTGGCACCAGTCAGTTCTGGGCGAACACAGCAATCATCGTGACGTGGGATGACTGGGGTGGATGGTATGACCATGTGCCGCCGCCCACGATTCGCGACTCTTACGAATATGGGCTGCGCGTGCCGCTGATTGTGATTTCACCCTACGCCAAGCCAAAGTACATTTCGCATCAGGTGAACGATTTCGGCAGCATTCTCAAATTTATTGAAGAAGTTTTTGCGCTGCCGAATACCATCGACTACACGAACCCGTCAGCACCATACGCGGATGAGTATGCTCTAGGGGATTTGATGGATTGCTTCAACTTCAACCAGACCCCGCTACAATTCAGCCAGGTCGAAGCACCGCTGAAGGCCGAACATTTCCTGAACGACACGTCGCCGCCGACTCCGCCCGATACCGATTAGCAGTTTAAGGTGTCAATAGGATTTAGAATCGGTAGCCATTCGCTCCCGGATTTGTATCAGGGTATGCCTTTAGGCATACCCTAAACGCGAAGCTATCAATGCGCATTCAAGCGCTGGTTTTAGCAAAACCCGCTACACGTCCTGTTGATAAATCTCTTCCGGAGGCGAAACCTCAAGCGTTTGCGCCGGCACCGAATGCCCCAGCAGCGACGAGTCGTCCACGCGCAGCGCCCGGTTCGTCATCACCACCCAAAGCAGGCCGAGTCCATACACTACCGCTCCAATAAAAAGCTGGACCGCCAATTGCCGGTAATTATGTGGCACGAACCAACTCCGCATGAGCAACAGCACAGCCGCGAGCGGCAGCGACAATAGAAACGGCAAAGTATACGATTCGCGGACAAATGTCCGCAGGTGGATATCGAGCTTCTTGCAAAGATGCTGCGGCATAAAGAACAACATGCTGCAAGTGAGCGGAATCGCCGTTCCCAGCGCGTCGCCGACAATTCCATACGGCCGGACAAGAATGATGCTCAGAATCAGATTCGAAACTCCCTCGACGAGCGTCACGATCGCCCAGGTCCCATGCTTTGACATCCCAAACAGAATTCGTCCCGAGGCTCCCTGCGAAAACCACAAGGTGCTGCACAGAATCATGATGACCAGCACCGGGTAGCTAGCGGCGACATATTTTCTTCCAACCCAAACCTCGATCACCGACCTACCAAGAATCACCAAGATCACGCAAACGGGAAACATGGTGAATCCGCAAACACGGTTGCCCACAAGAAAGATCTTGCGCAGCCGGTTCATGTCTCCGCGAGCATCCGACTGGCTCGACATGGGCACGAAGATTTGCGAAAGAGCCGTAACCACTTGCCCCGCGTAATCCACAATGCGCGCGCCAATATTGAAATAAGTAATCGCCGCCGCTGACATGAACGTGCCAATGACAATCTCATCGGTCTTAAACTTGAGCCGCCCCGCAACCATGATCATGAAGGTCACGCCGCTGTAATTAGCAATCTGCCGAAAAGTAGCGCGGTCAACATACCTCATCCCAAAAGGAACCGGACATAACCGCAGCGCAAGAAAACCGCGCAAAATCGACGCAAGCAAGGGCAGAACAACGGTGATCAGCGCAACGGTGAGCAACCCGTATCCATGATTGAGTGCAATGACAATCAGCACCGCGCGAAGCAAGGTCGAAACTACATTTGTCCAATTGAGAATGTAAAAGCTCTGCAAACCTTCGAGAAATCCCCCAAAAATACCCGCCGGGAAACCAAGCGCCACCGACGCTCCAACCATCAGCAGCAGCCAGCGCGCCGTCGCCATGAATTCCGCCGGGATGTGAAACATCCGGTCGATCTGCGATGCGACCACCACCGTCACCACCATGCTGAGAACGCCAATGCAGCTATAGGTGAAGAGGCTGGTGTTGATCAATTTGGCGAGTTCTCCACGGTCGCCTGTAGCCGTAAACTTCGAGACGTAACGAACGATCGATGAGCGAATGCCAAGATCGAAAAGCCCGTAGTATCCCGTGACCGAAAAGATAAGAACCCAAATTCCGAAAGCCGTATCGCCCAGGCGGTGCAGGATAAACGGAGAAAGCAGGAAGCCAACAACGACGTTGATTCCGAGAGAGAACCAACTAGAGCTGACGTTCTTGATGATCTGTTGTTTTTCGAATTTACGCATGCGCGGGGAAAGTTCTCGCGAATTGGTTGTGCCGCCAAAGTCGGCGAATGAAAGTGAATACTAATTCTAAAGTGAATACTAATTCTAAGGAGCGAGTCACAGCGGCTGCCCAGTTTTCACCCATGCCGGCATTACCGTGCTATCGAGGCTCGATCTCTGCAACTCGTAGCCGAGAAAATTCAACAGCGGAGCCCACGCTGCTTCAATCTCTTCTGCCGACTGCGCGGGAAGAGTCTCTTTCCATCCGCCAGATTTGGCCGCGCGCACAAACGGTATTTCCTTGCGAGTATTTTTGGTTCCAGTCCACTGGTCGGCTTGCTGTTTTTCCAGCTTGCGCATGCGGTCTGCCGAGCTTCTTTCCACCGCCGCCTGTAGCCGTTCCGTGTTCGCTTGAATCCCAAGAAATCCGGCGATTTTTCTAGTCTCGCCAATAGAATCCTCAAGCAGATCTTCATAGCGAATCAAAAGAAACGCCGGGTTGCCCTGGCGCGCGGCAATCCAACTCGCTGCATGTTCCCACCACGACCCATACGACGAAGTCTCGCCGGCGATGAAGCGCTTCACGAATTGTTCCAGCGTAACATCCGGTTCGATGTAGCGTTTCTTCAAGTCGAAATGATATTCGGACACAGCAACATCCCGCGGATCGCGCACCAGGTAAATAACTTTTCGAAACCGCACATCAAACGGCTCGTGGCTCTTCATCACACGCGGCCGGGGAAGCTTACGCAGAAAGCGTTTCGACAAGACTCCTGGAGCCGGAAGCAGCCGGTTGATATTAGAAAAGCCGACAGTCTCATTTGGATACATCAGATTGGCCAGCAGAAAACGAACCCAGGTATTCCCCGACTTCGGATACGACACAAGAAAAGTGTCGTCGGGAAAAACAGTAAAATGCCGCCCCGCCCGGTCAAGTCCCAGAACGTACTTTACTGCGTATTTGAACTGGCCAAGCATTGTGGAATAGTCCGTGATTTCTAATTGGTAATCGGAGCCCCATCGCTCCTGGTTTCAAATTACCAATTACAAATTAGCAATTACAAATCTCGGCCGCTCAGAACTCCCTGCGTCGCATAGTTTCGACCTTGCCTCGAAGATTGCGCGCTCAATTCATATCCCAGACGCTGCATCATCGGCCCCCATGCAGCTTCGATTCGCGCGACCATCGGAGCGGGCAACTCGGAGCGCCATCCACCAGATCCGGCAGCCCGCACAAACGACAAATCTTTTCTTGACCCCTTTACCAGCTCATTCTTGTCCGTCTGCTTCTTTTCGAGCTGCCGCATGCGGTCAGCAGAACTCCGCTCCACCGCTTGCGCAATTTGCTCGGGCCCGGCCGAGAGCTGCAGAAAAGATGCGACCTTCGCCAGTTCGCGGCCGGTATCCGCAACCAGATCTTCATAACGCAGCAAGAGGAATCGCGGACTTCCCTCGCTCGTATACAGCCAGGTCGCAACGTTCTGTCCCCATGAACCATGCGGGCAGGTTTCGCCGGCCAGAAAGCGGGTGACAAATTGTTCGAGCGGCGACTCGTCGTCGAGTTTCCTGATCTTGCGATGATAGTGATACTGCGAAAGCACAACATCACGCGGATCGCGCACGATATAAATGACTCGCGGATAGCGCGGATCAAAACATTCGTGGCTCTTAATAATGCGCGGCCGCGGCATCCGGTCGAAATCCCTTTTCGCTGTGCCGGTAGGATCGGGAATCAGCCGGTTGATATTGGCCCAAGTCGCAGGCTCCTTCGGAAATCTCAAATTAGCCAGAAGAAACCGCGTCCACGTGTTGCCCGACTTCGGAAACGAAACCAGGAAAATGTCATCCGGAAGAATCAGCAAGCTCCGTCCCGGCCGATGCAGCCCGAGTCCGCGTTGTATTCCCGCGATAAGGTGCTTGATCATTTTTCCGTATCAGCCTAACGCCTTTCCATCTCCACGTGCTCCATCTCGGCATGAACTGAATTCGAGGCGGCCAATTCATAGCCCATCTCGCGCATCAGCCCGCCCCACGCCGATTCAATCTCCGCGACGCTTCGCTCGGACAGCTCTGCCTTCCAGCCGCCCGCTTTGGCCGAGCGCACAAACGGTTTATCCTGCCGCGTCTCGCGCGTCGACGACCAGAGGTGCGCCTGCTTCTTTTCGAGCTCGCGCATACGGTCCGCCGAACTCTGCTCGATCGCTAGGGCAAGCCTTTGCGGGTCCGCTGAAATCCCGAGAAAACTGGCGATCCTTCTTATTTCATCCATGGGGTGCGATTGCAACGCTTCGTACTTCACTAACTGAAATCGCGGATCGCCCCGCCGCGCATAAAACCAAGTCGCCGCATTTTCGAACCAGGTTCCATAAGGATGGTTCAATTCGCCGCGCACAAAGCGCGAAACAAACTCGTGCTTTGGATAGTTCTCGGCAATTGCACGTCGCTTGATATCAAAATAATATTCCGACAGCACCACGTCCCGCGGATCGCGCACAATATAGATCACCTTCTGATACCGCGGATCGAAATACTGATGGCTCTTGAGAATGCGCGGCCGCGGAGCCCGCTCCAGATCGCGCTTCGACATCGCCTCCGGATCAGGCAGCAGCTCGTTGATATTGGAAAAATCAGGGTTCTTTTCCGGATAAACCAGATTCGCGATCAAGAATCGCGTCCAAGTGTTGCCGGATTTGGGATAGGAAACAAGAAAAACGTCGTCCGGGAAAACGCGCACATTGCGGCCCGGAGAGTGCAGTCCGAGAAAATATTTTCCTCCCGCGATCAGACGCTTAATCATTTCCGCACCGGCGTCGTACCTCAGCGGATGAACGGATTTTGTCCGTATCTCTTCCAGCGCTCTTCACGCCGACGCTCCGTGCCGCATCCGGCTCCAGAACGACAGAAATCTACCGGTCGCACTCGGCGCAATGCCCAACCCTAGCACTGCGAGACTTAACGACGATTTGTGCAAATAGCCATTCGCCTCGGCAATCAACTCGCGCGCCTTGTCGAACTGTCGTTCTCCCAGCTTGCACTTCCCCTCTTCCAGCAAATACCGGGCTCGAATTTCCGCCGCCCGCCTCTCGACCACTGCTCGGTCAGTGTCTTTCAAGGGCAGCGTCCGCTTAAACTTCTCCAGAATACTCCAATAAGCCTCCGCCATCTTGGCTCTCGACTGGCTCAGCGAACCCGGTCTGCCAATAAACAGGCGGGCCTGAATGGCACGACTGTAGCCGATTTTCGCCCCGCTGAAAGCAGTCCTCACCCACAAGTCGTAGTCGTCGCAGCGTGGAAGTTTTTCGTCGAACAACCCTACATCGATCAGAGTCCGCCGACGCGCAACCACGGTCGAAATGGGAATCTGGCAACGCTCCACGATCAACGCGTCGAAAGTCGGGCGTCCATTGGACGGGCATTTCTCCATAAATTCCTGCTCGTGGCCAGGGTTACCCGTCAGCAGTGCATTCGCATAAACCAAGTCAAGCGAGGAATCGTCAGCAACCAATTGCATCTGCCCGGCGAGATGACCAGGAAGCCAGGTGTCGTCGCTGTCGAGAAATGCAACCCACTCCCCGCGCGCCTGCCGAATCGCATTATTGCGCGCTCCCGCAGCCCGCTTGTTTTCCTGCTTGATATAAACAATCCGATCTTTTTCCCGGCAGAGGTATGGTCGCAGCACTTTTTCCAGTTCGGGCGTATCCGGCGAGCCGTCGTTGACGACAATCGCCTCGAAATCCGTAAAGGTCTGCGCGAAAACCGAATCCAGGCACGCAGCAATCAGATCCGCTGTTTTATAGCTCGGAATAATGATGCTGACCTTCGGCGCCGGGTTGGGCTGGGTTGCTGGCATAGTCAATCGAATTGCTTAAGAACATGTTACAAGCTGCATGTTTAGGAACTGTGAAATACCAATTCCTTTTCTCCGGCGACGATGTTGTTCGCCGCTTCCACTCCCATCAGCACGGAGTGGTCCATGTTGCCGATTTCATACCGCCAGGCGCCAAAGCGCCCGCGCGAATAAATTCCCTTTTCGAGCAACGCCGGCTGCAGAATGCCCAGCGCACGATCCCGCCCCAGCGTCGGTATGGGATACGAATAGGCAATCACGCGATGATAGCGGGAGACCACACGTTGCCGGTCCGACTCTTCCAGCATTTTGGCAAGGATGAGCCCATCGATCACCTGGTCGAGTACGCGCTCCGGATCGGGCGTCTCCCCGATGCGAAACGACATTTCGCACATCAGCGAACTGTATTTTTCCGTATCTCCGTTGGGAACGTTGTTAGGCGAGTAGTGAGAAAAATAGGTCGCACGATAGCAAGGCATTGCCGAGTCGGTGAAATAAATCCAGCACCGCCCAGTTTCAATTTTCTTCCGCAGCCCTAAACCAACGACGAGTAAATTATTGTGCTCCAGCCCCGCCGCCGCCTCTCGCAACTTCTCATCCACCGGATGAATCATGTGCGCCAGCAAATCGAGCGGCGCGGTCGAGATTAAAACGTCGTAGTTATCGCCGCTGCCATCTTCAAAAGAAACCCGCCGCCGCGCAATATCAACTTCTGCCAGCTTTTTGCCATGCTGAATTTTCGCGGGAAACTGCTCGGCCATGCGCCGATAGATCTGGCCTGTTCCTCCGTGCAGCGGAAACTTAAACTTGCTGTTCGGGCCCCACCCCACATCGTCGCGCTCATACAACACATTTTCCAACAGCCGTTTGAAATCAACCACCGCCACGCGATCCGCGATCCACGACTTCGACATCTGCTCGAGCGGAGTCGTCCAGACCTTCGAGTTATAGGGGAACATGAAAGCTTCCGCGATCCCCTCACCGAAAGTACCGAGCGTCCAATCGCGAAAGTTCTTGGCGTCCCGCCCTCCACCATTAGCCGCAGCTTTCGCCGCACCCACCAGGCACTTCACCTGAACATCCTTAGGCAGGTATCGCAGGTTGCTCTGAAAAGGATACGGCACCCACGAATCATCCCCCTGCACGATCCAACTCTCACGAATCCGCTCGTGAACTTCTTTGCCGAGCATCTTGTCGATCAAATTATCGAAGTAGGGATAATGTGAAAAAATGACGTGCCCGCCCTCATCCCACACAAATCCGTGGGTATCGACGTGAGATGTCGAATGGCCGCCAACCTCATCCGACTTCTCATAGAGCACCCAGTTGTCGTGGCCCAGCTCGTTCAGACGGTAGGCGGCGCCGAGTCCAGTCGGTCCTGCTCCGATGATGACAATTTTCTTGCTCGCCATAATTTTTGTTGTGGGGATTGGCTATCTTCTATCTTTATTTCTCGACCCGGCGAACCAGCGGGATTCGCCAAAATGGACGAGGTAGCCTCGACTCCATGGGGACCAGCTCTTCAACTTGGACGTTCCACGTGCCAGATTCCACTGAATCGCTGGAGGAGTAACTAAATTGTAGCACAGGCATTTTGCGGCTTTTTCGCCCCGGCAAACAGCTTGGTTCCCTAAGTAACCCAGCTCGGCAGCCCCAGTTTTCCGTTCCTTAATCGCCGCGATGGTGGTTCCAGAGGCGAAACCATTAACCTCAGATATTTATTTGGGCTCCCTCGTGGACCTTCGCGACCTTTGTGGTTAGCCATTCACACTCCGCGTCACATGCCCTCCATCCGTCCTCCGCAGCGCTACAATCATTCCTGCCATGGACAACAAAACCATCGCCGGAATTCTCTACGAAACCGCCGACCTGCTCGAAATCGACGGCCAGGATTCCTTTCGCATACGTTCCTACCGCAACGCCGCCGAAGCCATCGAAGCCATGCCGCAGCAAGTCGCCAACCTCATCGACGAGCCCAAAAAGTTGCTGGCTGTGCCCGGCATCGGCAAAGGAATGCTGGCCAATTTGCAGCATCTTTTTGAGGTAGGAACGGTCGAAGTCCACGCCGAACTGCTAAAGAAATATCGTCCCTCGATGCTCGAACTCCTCAAGATTCAGGGCCTGGGCCCAAAGACCATCGCCCTTATCTGGAGCGCCTACCAGGTCTGCGATCTCGACGGCGTCGAGTCCCTTGCACGCGAGGGAAAAATCCGTACCCTGCCCCGCATGGGCGAAAAACACGAGCAAAAGCTCCTCAAGGCAATCGAAGACTATCGCCGCATCGGCGGGCGCTTCCTCCTCGACACCGCCGAACAACTCGCCGAAAAATTGGTAGCCCATCTGCGTGAAGCCCCCGGAGTCGAAAAAGTTACTCCCGCCGGCTCCCTCCGCCGCGGACGCGAAACGGTAGGCGACCTCGATATTCTGGTCACCGGCAAAGGTTGCGCCGAGCCCGAGGCACGCCAGAAAATGGTCGACCACCTGCTCCGCTTCCCCGGACTCATGGAAGTGATTGGCCAGGGGGAAAACAAAATCAGTTTCCGCCAGCGCAACGGCATTCAAGTCGACGTGCGCCTCTTACCGCCGGAATCCTTCGGAGCCGCCATGCAATATTTCACCGGCTCGAAAGCCCATAACGTCGCGCTCCGCCAGCGCGCCCTCAAAATGGGCTACACCCTCAACGAATACAGCCTCGCCGAGCTCGAAACCGAAAAGCCGGTTGCCGGCAAAAGCGAAGAGGAAATCTACGCCAAACTCAAGCTCGATTTCATCCCTCCCGAACTGCGCGAGAATCTAGGCGAAATCGATGCCGCTGACAAACACTCCTTGCCGAAGCTGTTAGAACTCGCCGACATTCGTGGCGACGTCCATATGCACACCGTCGAGACCGACGGCCGCAACACCATCGAAGAAATGGCCGAAGCCGCACGGGGGCGCGGCTATCAATACATGGCCATTACTGATCACTCCAAGAATTTAGCCTTCGCCAACGGTCTAACCGACGAGCGCGCCCTCGCGCACATCGAGAGAATCAGGGCGGCCGAAAAGAGTATTAGCGAGAAGGGTGAGAAACCAATCCGCGTCTTCGCCGGCATCGAAGTCGACATCCTCGCTGACGGCTCCCTTGATCTATCCGATTCCGTGCTCGAACAAATGGATATCGTCATCGCCAGCGTCCACTCCCATTTCAATCAGGATCGCGACACCATGACCGAGCGCCTGCTTCGCGCTGTCGCCAATCCCAATACATCCCTCATCGGCCATCCCACCGGACGCCTGTTGCTGCGCCGCGACGCCTACGCCTTCGATCTCGACGCCGTCCTCAAGGCCGCGGCCAAACACAAAGTGGCGATGGAATTGAACGCCTATCCCGACCGTCTCGATCTGAGCGACGTCCATTTGCGTATGGCACGACAGCACGGCGTCAAGATCGTCATCAACACCGACTCTCATCACACATCACATCTCGAAAAGATCCGCTACGGCGTGACCCAGGCAAGGCGTGCGTGGCTCACAAAAGAGGTTGTCCTGAATACCCTGCCGCCACAGAAATTTGCCCAGGCAATGAAGCACGGCTGGTAGCCAACCCTCCTTAGAATTCGAAGGATCCATAACTTACGAAAGTGGGGAGGAAGCTTCCGGCAACCCTACTTCGGAGCCCAATATCCGCTAGAATCAGGGACTTAGAGGGGCCGCACCATGATCGGTGTCAATGGCGCCTTTGTCCGAAAGGTCGTAACGAGACACCGGCGCGAGCTGCAAAGTTCCTTCCCCAAGGCGGGTGGAATGTTGCATTTGTTTTCACTTCGGATGACCCCCGCCCGGCCAGGACCAGCAGTCACTTCGATCACACCTACATTTCAATGGCTTACGAACCGAAGGGATCGGCTGTACGGAAACGCAATTGCTCGTTTATGATGCTAGGACAGAATTCGCCGGACTTAAATTACGACTCAAAGTGAACCTGCCTGTCGGACCGTCCCCCTCGCTACTCAGCGGGTCCAGGGTAAAAAATCAGAAAGGGATATTAGGGATGAGCTGCGACGACCTTGGCATTAAGCACAACCTTGAAGTGAACATCGGGAGGATTAAGGACTTGACTGCTTCTACCAGCCATCTGATTGCCCCGCACGGGGGAGAACTCATTCAACTGCAAGTCACACCCGACCGCTCCCTCGAACTGAAGGCGCAATCCCGCGAATGGCCTTCATGGGATCTGACCGCACGCCAACTGTGCGACCTCGAACTTCTGCTCAGCGGCGGCTTCTCACCGCTGCGCGGCTTCATGAACCGCGCCGACTACGAAGGCGTCTGCCACAACATGCGCCTCGCCAACGGCACCCTGTGGCCGATGCCGATTACGCTCGACGTCAGCGAAGAATTCGCCAAGAAACTCACGCCCGGCAGCAGCAAGATCGCCCTGCGCGATCCCGAAGGCGTGATGCTCGCCGTCCTGCACGTCGAAGATGTGTGGCAGGCCGACCGCAAAGCCGAAGCCCAGGCCGTTTTCGGTTCGACCAGCGGCGCACATCCGGGCTCCGACTACGCCATCAACAAATCGCATCCCTGGTACGTCGGCGGCAAAATCGAGGGACTGCAGTCGCCGTCGCACTATGATTTTCGCTCCCTACGCTTGACTCCGGCTGAATTGCGCGCCGAATTCACCCGCGTCGGCTGGACCCGCATCGTCGCCTTCCAGACCCGCAATCCCATGCATCGCGCCCACGTCGAACTCACCATGCGCGCCGCTAAGCAAGTCGAAGCCAACCTGCTCATCCATCCTTCCGTCGGCATGACCAAGCCCGGCGACGTCGATTACTTCGTCCGCACCCGCTGCTATCAACTGCTTCTCGCCAAATATCCGCACGGCACGGTGAAGCTCTCGATGCTTCCTCTCGCCATGCGCATGGGCGGACCGCGCGAAGCCATCTGGCACGGCCTGATCCGCAAAAATCATGGCTGCACCCACTTCATCGTCGGCCGCGATCACGCCGGCCCGGGAAAAGATACCGACGGCAAGAATTTCTACGGTCCTTACGACGCTCAAGAGCTCTTCAAGAAACACGAGAGCGAAATGGGCGTCAAAATGGTTCCCTTCCAGATGATGGTCTATCTCCAGAACGAAGATCGCTACGTTCCCGCCGATGAAGTTCCGCAGGGAGCGAAGGTCCTCGACATCTCTGGCACCGAACTCCGTCAGCGCCTCAACGAAGGCCGCGACATTCCAGCATGGTTCACCTATCCGGAAGTTGTAAAGGAGCTGCGCCTCAGCTATCCGCCACGCGACAAGCAGGGCGTCACCATCTTCTTCACAGGGCTTTCGGGTTCGGGCAAATCCACCATCGCGAACGCGCTGATCACGAAATTCCTCGAGACGGGCGGCCGTCCGGTCACTCTGCTCGATGGTGACCTCGTGCGCAAGAACCTGTCCTCCGAACTCGGCTTCTCGAAGGAGCATCGCGACATCAACATCCGCCGCATCGGCTATGTCGCCTCCGAGATCACCAAAAACGGCGGCATCGCCATCTGCGCTCCCATCGCGCCCTATGAAGCAACGCGCAAGGCAGTCCGCCAGATGATCGAACCCTTTGGCGGATTCATCCTGGTGCACGTTGCCACGTCGATCGATGTCTGCGAACAACGAGACCGCAAAGGCCTCTACGCCAAGGCGCGCGCTGGCCTCGTCAAGGAGTTCACCGGCATTTCCGACCCCTACGAAGTGCCCGGCGATGCCGAGGTGGTCATTAACACCGCCGACCTTAGCCCCGAGGAGGCGGCGCAGACTATTATTCTGCACCTCGAGCGCGAAGGCTTCATCGGCGCCAACGGTAATAACTAGTTTCCGTTCGCGGCTCTCGGTTCCTGAGTCCTCAACGTTTACATTTCGCCGAGAACAGGGACTGAGAGCCGAGTTCGCAAATGAGCACGTTGATGTCGATAAAGCCGATTATTACTATGGACTTTGTGCGATAATGTTTCGCTTTTTCTCAGTTTCTTAACGTAGTTTTGTTTAACTGAGAATCGGCAACTGAGAACTGACAGAAACCGCATGGAATTGTTGCTGCTAAAAATAGTGATCGGCTTCTCGGTAGGAACGCTGATCGGGTTGACCGGAGTGGGCGGCGGAGTGCTGCTGCTGCCCCTGCTCATCTTCGGCCTGCACATTCCCCCGATCATGGCGGTCGGCAGCGACGCACTCTGCAACTTTTTCACCAAGATTCCCGCCAGCATTCTGCACTTTCGCAAGGGCACAGTCCGCATGAAAGTCGTGCTGGCCTTGGCGGTCGGTAGCATTCCAGGCTCTTACCTCGGTGTGGCTCTTCTAGTCCACCTGCGCCAGATCCACGGCGCCGGCGTCAACGACTTCATCAAGTCCGCCGTAGGTTTACTGCTGGTCATCATCCCCGCCCTGCTTCTCTTCCAACGACGGATCGAAGACCACCTCATCGGCCGCCAGCCCACGTTACAGTCATTCGTCGGCATGAGTGCCATCGGATTAATCGGCGGATTTCTCGTCGGCATCACCTCCGTCGGTTCCGGCAGCATCATTATGATGTTGCTCCTATTGTTCTATTCTTTCCCTCCCAAGATCATGGTTGGTACTGATATCGCCCATGCCGTGATTCTCACGGGTGTCACCGGCCTGCTGCACTTCCGTGCGGGCAATGTCGACGGCCATCTGGTCGGAGCCATACTCATCGGCTCAATCCCCGGCGGCATCCTCGGTTCCTATCTGAGCACGCGCGTCCCGGTACTTTGGCTGAGAAGAATCCTCTGCGCCGTCCTGCTGATGACCGGAGCAAGAATGTTGTGGGCGTAAACCGCAGTTCTCAGTTTTCGGTTCTCAGTTCTCAGAGAACTCAGGTTCTAGCTGAGAACTGAGAACCGGGAACTGAGAACTTCTTAGGGAGCACAAATTGACCTCACATTCATCCGCAGAAACTCTAGAACGAATTCACGCCGCCCTCGAAGCCGCCCGCGAAGTTCTCAACCGCTTCACTCCCGGCGCCATCGAAACCGAATACAAAGTCGGACACGATCCCGTAACCGAAGCCGATCGCGCCGTCGACGCCATTCTCCGCAAAACTCTTCTTCGTGACGGTGAAGGTTGGCTCTCCGAAGAGACCGTCGACGACTTGTCTCGTCTCGACAAGCAGCGCGTCTGGGTCGTCGATCCGCTCGATGGCACGCGCGAATTTGTGCAGGGCATTCCCGAGTTCTGCGTCTCCATCGCCATGGTCGAAAATGGAATCCCCGTAGCCGGCGGAATCTGCAACCCGGTGACGAACGAACTGATTCTCGGATCGCGCGACACCGGTGTCACCTACAACGGCCAGCCCGCACAGCCCAGCCAGCGCAAAGATCTCCACGGCGCGCTCGTGCTCGCCAGCCGCAGCGAAGTCAAGCGCGGCGAATGGAAACAATTCGAGTCCGCCGAATTCAATATTCGCCCCATGGGATCGGTCGCCTACAAACTAGGACTGGTCGCCGCCGGTCGCGCCGACCTTACCTTCACACTAGTTCCGAAAAACGAGTGGGACGTGGCCGCCGGGGCCGCATTGGTAGAAAGCGCTGGAGGTTGGACTCTCAAACTCGACAACACTCCACTTCGGTGCAATCAAAAAGACCCGCTGATTTCCGGCCTTCTCGCAGGCGGGCCACACCTCCGCGATCCGCTACGAACGCTGCTCGATCGCCACTCGCAACCCCTCGCCGACCGCCAGTCCTAGCCGGCAGCGGGAAGACTCGATTTGTCTTTGCGTTTGGTGGTGTCTTTGCTTTTGGATGATGTCTTCGCTTTTGGGTGGTGTCTTGTTTTTTGCGTGGCGCAGCGCTTCTGTGCTGCGATAACAGCTTTGCTTTGACTGCGCCTTTAGGCGCTGAGGTCACGCACCCGATAGATAAACCAATTTTACGTATGCGATGCAACTTTTCTGTCTAGGATCGTCATCATCGTCCTGGAATAGTCGCGAGCGAAGCGGACTTACTCGCCAGACTCTGTTTAGTAACTACCATTAGTTACTTTCGTTTCGTATTTCGCTTCCTTAGCTATCTTTCTTCCGCGCATCTGCCGCAATCGCGGAGTCCGCTGCAAACGCCTGTCCCGCGCCGGTTTTGCCGGTTACCATCGAGAACACCGGCGGACAGTGTTCCTCGCGAATTTGTACACGCTGCGATCACGTGTACTAACGCGTCCCAAATGCACTTCTGGTATCTGGGAACCAGGTGCCCGTCTCGATAAATTCAGCATGAGGACAATCGACTAGTCCCCCACTTCGTAAGGTCGAGGGCTCAATGTTTGAAACTGATCATGCTTTGTTAGAATCTCATTCCAGATTTTCTTTCGCACAGGCACAGCGCCTGGGCATCGCGCTTCTCATCGTCGGACTCGTTTTGATGACTAGCTCCTGCGGAAGTGTGGCGCAAGCCGCAGGCACGCAGAACCAACTCGGTGTTTACGGAAATCTCCCCCAAGGCACGGTCAATCAGTCTTACAATGCCGTATTGACCGTGACCGGCGGAAGTTCGCCTTACTCTTTCTCGCTAAAATCCGGCGCCCTGCCTCCCGGAATCAGCCTGAATACAACCACCGGCGGCTTCTACGGCAAACCTACAACTCCTGGTACATTTTCGTTTGAGGTACTCGTGAGCGATGCTTCGCTCCACGAGCAAGGCAGCCAACCCTTCGCGGTTTCGGTTAACGGTGGAACAACAAGCGGGAACGTCACAGTCAGCGTCTCCCCGGCCACCGAGACGCTTCTTTCGAACCAGACGCAGCAATTCACCGCCAGCGTCAGCGGAACCTCCAACACCGCCGTAACCTGGTCGGCGAACGCGGGGTCAATTAACGGCAATGGCTTTTTCACCGCGCCCACAATAAGCAAGGCAACGGATGTACTTGTCACCGCGACCAGCGTTGCCGACCCCTCAAAGTCAGCGAGCGCCGCCGTCACAGTTGACCCCGTGAATCAGCAGTCTTTGCAGATCACGACGGGCTCTCTTCCGCAGGCACAACAAGGCAGCACCTATAGCGACACCTTCACCGCGAGCGGCGGCACCACGCCTTACAGCTGGAGCGTCTCAGCCGGCACGCCGCCTCCGGGAGTCGCGCTAAACAGCAACGGGAACTTTGCCGGAATGCCCACCAGCACCGGTACCTTTAACTTCACGGTGATGGCGACGGATTCGAGCAACAACACAGCGTCAGGTAACTTCAGCGTTAACGTAGCGGCCGGTAGCGGTTATGATGGCCCCGCACAACTGCCGATCGCAACCGTTCCGAGCGCAATGTCTGACACGCCCGCGCCAGGTTCCGTGATTAACGTAAACGCCGGTGGCAACCTGCAAACCGCCTTGAACAATGCCCAGTGCGGCGATGTAATCCAGCTTCAGGCGGGAGCCACCTTCAGCGGTCAATTTACCGTTCCCGCTAAGAATTGCGACATCAACCATTGGATCTGGGTCCGAACCAGTTCTCCAGATAGCGCTCTGCCATCCGAAGGCCAGCGCGCCACTCCCTGCTACGCCGGCGTTGCTTCGCTTGAGGGCCGCCCGCAATACACCTGCTCCAATCCGCAGAACGTTATGGCAAGGGTACAGATCACAAATCAGGGCGATGGCCCCTTCCAGTTCGCACCCGGCGCAAACTTTTATCGTTTCATCGGCCTCGAAGTCACTCGTCCTAACGGAACAGCAGGGACGGCGCAGCTTATGTCGATGGCCAAAGGCGCTACCGGCGACCACATCGTTTTCGACCGCTCCTGGATGCACGGAAACACGCAGGATGAAACCAATGGCGGCGTAAATCTGAACGGCATGACCAACGTGGCCGTCGTTGATTCCTATTTCAGCGACTTCCACTGCATCTCCAAGACCGGCGCTTGCACCGATGCTCACGCCGTCGCGGGAGGCACGGGCAACACTCAGGATGGTCCTTTCAAGATCGAAGACAACTTCCTCGAAGCATCCGGCGAAGCCATCATGTTCGGCGGCGGAGAAGCCACGCTAACTCCGACCGACATCACCATTACCGGCAACCATTTCTGGAAGCCCTGGCAGTGGATGCAGGGCAACAGCCCCTACGTTGGTGGCCAAAACGGCAATCCGTTTGTGGTCAAGAATCACCTCGAACTGAAAAATGCGGTTCGCGTCCTGGTCGAGGCAAATCTCATGGAAAACAGCTGGGGAGGCTTCAGCCAAACCGGCTATGGCATTCTGCTCACGCCCAAGAACCAACATAGGCCCGACGGCTCGAACGTCTGTCCGCTGTGTCAGGTCACCGATGTCACGATCCGCTACGTCCACGTCTCGCACGCTGGCGGCGGCATCCAAATGGCAACCTCCATCTCCGGAGACGGCACCGGCGGAGCACAGGCACTCGCCGGCACGCGCTGGAGCATCCACGACGTAGTCCTCGACGACCTGAGCACAAAGTACGTCGGCCCCGGAACCGCTTTCGAACTCACCAACACGTGGCCGACGAACCCGCTCAACACCGTCACCATCAATCACGTCACCGGTTTTCCCGATCCCTCCAGCCACTTGATCATCATGGGCAACCAAGTCCCAAAAGCCCCGATGTATGGATTGGTCTTCACCAACAATCTGAACCTTACAGGTCAGTATCCGGTGTGGAATTCGGGTGGCGGACAAGCAAATTGCGCCGTCCATGACGTGCCCATCACCAGCATCACCAATTGCTTCACCAGTTACACCTTCGGCAACAACGGTCTGATTGCCTCGCCGGCAAAGTTCCCCCCATCGGCCTGGCCGTCAAATAACATGTTCCCGCCAACCGTCGACGAGGTTCAATTCGTGAACTACAACAACGGTAATGGCGGAAACTACGAACTGCAGTCGACCAGCCCCTACAAAAACAAAGGCACAGACGGCAAGGATCTCGGAGCCGACATCGTCGGCCTGACCGAAATGCTGGCCAACGTTCAATAACGGATTCAACGATCGCACACAGGTCCGCGGTTCGCCGCGGACCCTTTCCTTTTGTGGCGAGAGTAACCGGTCTTGGGCAGGGACCGGTTTCGTCGTGCCAATACGTCCTTAAAAAGTGTCGCACTCTAGCGCCTGCGGTCAGCTTCTTGCTTGTTTTCACGAGATTATCCTTAAGAAAAATCATACGGGACCGACAAGCCACGGTCCCGCAGAAGTTTGCTCAAACAAAGTTCAGAACGTGAAGATTGGCCCAAACTCCTCGCGCCAATCGTGCGCCTGGGTCCGGTCCTCTCCCACAAAAAGTTTGCCGGGCCGCGAAGCAGTGTGCGTGGCGATATAGCTGGCTTCGTCGACGAACGATACCCAACTGTTCATCTTGTAGGTCAGCGAAACCGTATCGAGATCGGTGCGAGCCAGACCGTTGCCCTTGCGGGTGTCCGACGCCTTAGCTCGATCCGTTCCGTATTGCATATGGAATACCCATCCCGCATTGTGGCCCTCGGGATTGGCATGGAAGATTCGGGAGAGTGGGAAACTTAACTCTGTGAATCCGCCAACCCCTCCGACCGGCTGCAGGTTCGCGATGTAGACCGGTTGCTTGGTACCGCTGGCGCCGCAGTTCCATGCGCCAGTTGTCGTGTCGAGCGCTCCTCCCAGGCAGCCAAACGTGATTGCTCGCCCGCTGAAAGAAGATCCACCCTCGCCGATCGGATCAACGCCCGCTCCCAGATTCGCCCAGACATCATTGAGCTGGCTGCCGAAGAAGAATCGCAGGTCATCGCCTTTGTAAAACTTTGCGACCCACGTTACAAACGGCGTGGGCACTTGCAGTTCGGTCGTCCAGACATTCTGTGGATTGCCGTCCTGTATGCCTTTGGGCCAGATATGCAACAGCGTACAAGTCCCCGTGGCAGGGCAATTGGTGGCGTTCTCAATAATCTGAGTGTTGTCCAAACCGAGCGCCGGAACTGTCGTACTGGCAGCGGCGAAGGCCTGGCCGGGGATGATCTCATTCATGCGGGCATGGTGTCCGCTAAAGATCAACTGCGCCGGCGCCACGCCTCGCCAGCTATGCGAAAGCGGGAACTGGAAGACCAGTCTCCCTTCCACGCCCGGCTCGTTTGAGTCGGACCCGGCGCGGTCTCCAAAGCGTGCTCTCTGGTCAGGAGTCAGCGCTGATGAGCCAGCAACGGGCAGCACAATGGCGAATTCCGGCTGGATCTTCAAATCCCCGGCGCGGAACTGAACGCCTGTCTTAAATTGCGGTATGCGCTCATACAGCGAGCCCATGGCCACACCCAACCCTGTGGTCTCGAACAGGCTGGGAAGCGAGGTAGAAATCAGACTCCAGTCCTGTCCGAATTCAGCGAACCACGGCAGATCGCCCAGCTTGTGATCCAGCCGCATATACGCGTACCGGAGATCGAACTGGCTGGCACGGACGCTGCTGATATTGCGGTTGCTGACATCGGTGTAGTCGCCTTCGAAGTCCGCTTCCACCCTGGCGGTAATCGTGAAGTCGGAATTTCTCGGCACCCATTCGAACTGCGCGCCCGCCCGAGTGCTGCGAGCCTTGAGATGGAAACTAGGGTCTGACGTGGGACCCGTGTCGCCACCGATGAACATGGGAAGTGGCCAATCCTGGTCACCAAACGTCGGACCGCCACTCGACGCCGTATCTTCAATGGCGCTCGCCTTGAAAAAGCCGTACAACTTCAGATTGGCGCCGCTCCCGAGCCGTATGTCCGGAATCAGTCCGCCTTGCTTCGGTAGATCCACCGGCAGCACGCGCACCGGCGCTACCGCGGAAATTTGAGCTGGTCCCGCAGCCTGCGGCGGCGTTCCCGTTGGAGCCGACGGAGGCTGCATCTGCGAACCCGTCGTTTGAGGCGTAATCTCCACCGCATTAACCAGCCGTGGCCCCGGCGAGAACATGCTCACCGGAATAGGCGCGACCGTAGATGCATACTCCTGTTGACTGATGAGGCCCTTGTCCACGAGCAAGCGAGCGAGGCGCGCATCCGCCTCCTCGGGAGAAGAAGCCTGGTTGACCATCGCTACCTCGGCGGGAGACAGAATTCCCTTGGACTGTAGCAGCAGCGCGAGAGGGTTGTTACGCAGTGGTTGGTTTTCTTGCTGCTGCGCCATTGCCGACAAAGCAAGCGCAATCGCGAACGTCAGCAAGAGGAATTGCCAAAATACTTTTGTCATTGGGGCTCTCTCCTTGTAACTGGTTTGCCCGATCTAGACAGGACCTAGTCAAAATCGAGACATCGACAAAATTGACGGTTCTAAATACTGCCGTAACGAGTTCAATGTCAAGCTATTTTCGAGTCCGGAAGCTGGAAAGCTAATCGAAGGCCAGCACAGACCGGTCAGTCGAGTCGCGCGGAAATACTGCCAGGAGTGAGAAATGCACAATCCTCTGTGATCGGCGACATCGCCCTTTCTTGCACCACCTGAGAGCTGACAGTAAACAGATGTGGCACGCGGGGGCTTGCGGGATTACAATGCCGACGACTTAGTGCAGGCTCCAGGAGGAACCTTTGACCTCTACCGCCGCTCCGGTACTTAAGCCTTCTACTGCCCCACCGGCTAACCCCGTACCATGGCTCATTGGATTGATCGCGGCAATTGTGGCCGCAGTTCTGATCTTGAAGATTCCGGCGCTCGCTCACCCATGGCCGCAGAACTACGATCCCAGCGGTCGCTGGTGGCTCTCGGCTTTGTTGGCTGCGCTGCCCGTTGTCGTGCTCCTTGGATCTCTGGCACTCCTGCACATGAAAGCGCATTTTTCGGCGCTCCTTGGTCTGGCCACCTCGATTCTGTGCGCGATTTGGATCTTCGGTATGCCGGTAAGTCTCGCCGCCAAGACGGCCGTCCTCGGCGCTGGCTATGGCTTGCTGCCCATCGGCTGGATTATTTTGAATGTGATCTTTATGTATCAACTCACCTGCGATGCCGGACTATTCAAAGTGCTGCAGGAGAGCTTGACCGGAATTACGCAAGACCGTCGATTGCAATTGCTGCTGATCGCCTTCAGCTTCGGCGCCTTCTTTGAAGGTGCGGCCGGTTTTGGCACACCCGTCGCCGTCACCGCAGCCGTGTTAATTGGGTTGGGCTTCAAGCCGCTAGAGGCATCCGGATTGTCCCTGATCGCCAATACTGCTCCGGTGGCCTACGGCGCGATCGGAACTCCACTGATCGCCCTGCATGGTGTTACGGGATTGGATCTTCTTCAGTTGAGCGCACAAGTGGGCCGCATTCTGCCCTTCTTCTCCGTGCTCGTGCCGTTCTGGCTGATCTGGGCCTTCGCCGGATTTGGGGGCATGCTCGAAGTTTGGCCGGCGGTTCTCGTAGCCGGCGTCTTCTTCGCCATTCCCCAATTCCTCGTGTCCAACTTCCATGGACCTTGGCTGGTCGATGTTGTCGCCGCCATTGTTTCCATGCTGGCGTTAATTATTTTTCTGTTGAAGTGGCAACCCAAACGCATCTGGGGGTTTGAAAACGAGGGCCAACGCGAGGCGCGCGGCACCCACGGTCATAGTCGCGCTTTGGTTGCGAAGGCATGGATTCCATGGCTAGTTCTGAGCGTCCTGGTTTTCTTGTGGGGATTGCCGAGCGTCAAGGCCACGCTCGACAAATTGTCGTCGCCGAAGTTTCCAGTCGCAGGCCTGCATCTGATGGTTCAGCGCGTGCCGCCCGTGGTGCCGAAGCCGGCCGCTGAAGCAGCCATCTTTGCCCTCAACTGGTTGACCGCTACTGGCTCGGGCATTCTCGTAGCAGCGGTGATTGCCGGCCTGATCATGGGCTTCACGCCGTGGAAGATGGCGCATATTTATTGGAAGACGATCGTGAGGGTGCGCTTCTCTCTGCTCACCATCGCCGCGATGCTTTCGATCGGCTACATGACGCGTTACTCGGGCCTGGACGCTACGATGGGTCTGGCTTTCGCGCGCTCCGGTGTGCTGTATCCATTTTTTGGAACGCTCCTCGGCTGGCTGGGCGTGGCGCTTACCGGGTCCGACACCTCGTCGAACGTGCTTTTCGGAAGTTTGCAGAAAATCTCCGCCGAACAAGTCGGCGTTTCATCAACCTTAATGGCGGCCGCGAATAGTTGCGGAGGCGTGATGGGCAAGATGATCGATGCGCAAAGCATCGTCGTCGCCAGCACCGCCACCGAATGGTACGGGCATGAAGGCGATATCCTGCGTTACGTGTTCTTCCACAGCATCGCGCTGGCGGCGCTGGTGGGGATCATGGTGACGCTGCAGGCATACGTCTATCCATTCACCCGGCTGGTGGTGCGCTAGAAAGCAGCAACTTCAAAGGTCGCTGTTTCGGTTGGCTGGGCTCCCGGCTTGAAGATGGCTCCTTGACTACTACGGCTATTCATGAATACTCGAAGGGGCTCGGCGAACTGGAGGTGGCGGACACAACCCTGCCCTTCTACCGCCGGTTGTTGGCTTAGCCACTCCCAATCCACCGACCCTTCGCCGGCGTCGGGGTTCACAGTGAAATAGCCGGTTTGGAAAGCGGTCAGGTTCTGGAAGAAATGGCTGCCCTGCGACGGCGTAACCCGGAAATCGCGGAAACCAGCTTCCACAATTACGCGCGCCCCAGAGATTTCGTCCCACTCTACGGGAATGCCCAACCATGGTTCGTTCGATCCCCAGCGGCCTACGCCGATGAGCAGGTAGGGACGATTCCCCTCAGTGAGCTGGCGATTGAAGTGCGCGACCGCCTGCGCCACTTCCTGGCTGCGGCCGCGCTCGAAGCGCTGCGAATCGACCACTACAACATCGTAAAGATTGTCCACCCGTCCATCGCCAAGAACCTTGCAGCTCGAGCAAATCAGGGCGTCAGGACGCACATTATCCAGGGTCAAATCCTCATCGTGGCGCGCCAATGTCAGTGGGCGGATTTGCAGGAAACCAAACTCAGCGACATCTTCAGCCGGGGGACTAGCGGACGGCGTCAGACGCACCGCAAATTCGATTTCCACGGGATTCCCCAGCGCGTCTTCGCCCGCCCGAATCAGGACGTCAAGAATTTCGGCTAGCGGAAACGTCCCGTGCTTGAGCATTGGAGCAAAAGTCACGATACGCGATCCCGGGCGGCTGATGCCATCGTAGACGGCGTTGTTGTCACGCGAATAAGTCGACGCGAGCGCCTGCAGCGTACCGTCCTTCTCTGCGATATGCAAACCGAAACGCCTTTCGTGCCAATGGCCCGGACGTCCGTCGGCGGCACCATCTAACTCCAAGGCCCAGAATTCGGATTGCGAGTTCGCGAGTATGTCTTCGACCGATGAGAACTGCACCAGGTTGTGAGGATAGCGCGGGCAGAACGATAAGCACTTTCCCCCATCGACGACGGCGCGCCCGAGGCCGAGAGCGACGGCGGCAATCCCGTCTTCGAAGGCCATCGGCGGCACAGGATAGAAATTGCGCGAACGCACTACGCCCGAGAAGTCGGGATAGAAGCGGCGTCCATGAGCCGTGCCCACCACCTGCTGGAGAATCACCGCCATCTTTTCTTCTTCAAGGCGGTAGGGCGTGGCGCGCACATAGGCCTTCGCATGCCGACTGAAGGTAGACGCGTAGACCCGACGAATGGCCTCGCTCAGCGCGGTGAGACGGGCCTCTGGGTCTGATTCCTGGTTGCCGAGCATGAAGGTCTTGTAGACGCCAGTGAAGGGCTGGTATTGCGAATCCTCCAACAGGCTGGAGGAACGCACAGCCAGCGGATATTTCACCTCGGCCAGAAATGCTTTCAGATTGTCGTTGAGAGTCTCGGAGAGAGGCGCAGCCAGAAACTTGCGGTGGATCTCGGCATCATCCTCACAATGCAGGGCAAAGTCGAGCAGGTTATTTTCAGTGACAAATTGGTCGAAGACATCGGTCGCGAGAACCACGGCGGGAGGCACGGAGATGCGAACGCCAGGGAAACGGCGACTTAAGCGACTCTTGCGCAAAAGGTGGCGCACGAATGCCAGGCCGCGCGCCTTCCCGCCGAGCGACCCGGAGCCAACCCGGAGAAAACTCGATTCCGAGGGCTGAAAAGTGTCGGCTTTGAAGTCGCCAATGAGGACTTCGCTTTGCTCGCGGCGATACTCGTTGATCGATTCGATCAGATCGCGGCGAAGAAGCTCGGGGCTGGCAAAATCGGAAACTTTTCGCGGGCGCAATTTCGCCGCCAGCGCGAACTCAGTGCGCGCCATCAGCCAGTGCGAAAAATGATTGCTCTGCGAATGGAAGACGATGCTCTCGGCCGGAACCGACTGCAGTTGCTCTTCCAGTTCGTTCATGTCTTTCGCGCGCCCGACTTCGCTCAAATCGGGCAGCCGAAACACGAAGTCGCCAAAGCCGAATTGCTCGGTCAAAATCTCGCGCAAATCCTTGAGCAGCGTGGGCGAACGCTTGCGCAAGAACGAATAGCCCTCGGCATGCGCGCGCGGACGAAACTCGGTGCGGCTGGTTTGCAGGACCACGGGCGCGTCCGGCACCAGACTCTTGACCATGTGCGCCAGCTCGAACCCAGCCTCGGGACTGAGCTTCCCCTCCCAGGGAAACTCCACATCGGAGACCACACCGAAGAGATAATTGCGATATTCCTGCACCAGGCTGGCGGCATGTTCGAAGTTGGAGCTTAAAAGAATTCGAGGCCGCGCCTGCATGCGCACAAGTTTGTGGGCGACGTTGATTCCCTCCTGGATCACGCGCCGTGATTGCTTGATGAGCTCGGTATAGATCACCGGCAGAAATGCGGAGTAATAGCGGATATTGTCTTCCACCACCAGCAGCACAGGCACGCCCATGGCATGCGTATCGTGAAGGACGTTGCGCTTGTCCTCGATGTATTTAACGATTGCTATCAGGATGCGGGCGTTGCCCTGCCAGAGGAAAATTCGCTCGATATCTGTGACGGGATTGCGCGCCACAAAATTCTTGATCTCGCGATGGTCGTAACCGAGCACGATGACGGGAACGTCGAGTCCAGCGTTTTTTACCTCACTCGCCAACTGCGCCGCATTCATGTCGCCGACGGTGAGGTTGGTGACGATCAGGTTGAATTGCCGCGAGCGTGCCAGTTCGGCCGCTTCCGCGCAGGAATTGACATGCGTTATTCCGGGAACGTGCTCGGGGCTGAGATCAAGCGACTGATCAATCAGCAGCTCGTTGAGCCGGCCGTCTTCGCGCAGGATAAACGAATCGTAGAGGCTTGAGACCAGAAGGATGTTGTGCACCTTGAAAGGCATCAGATTTTCGAAGCCTTCAAAGCGCTCTTCTGCGTCGGTAATAAAGACGGGCTCTGCCGCTCGGCGCAGGTTCATGGGGATATCGTAGTCCATGTTTTGGTCGAGATGCGCGCGGAAGTTTAGATTCCGGCGGGGTTTAGCGCTGGCGAACGGCGTTCGTCACACCCCGATGTGTCGGACGTCACAGATGGGGGTTATTCCAAATGTTGTACTGATGGTGGAGGACGCTACCGTGTGTTTGGCAATACCTGGGAGGATTCTTGAGATTCAAGATCAGGGGCCTTTGCGCGCCGGCCGCGTGCAGTTTGGCGGGATTGTGCGGCAGGTGTCGCTGAACTTCGTCCCCGAGGCTGGCTTGGGCGACTACGTGATGGTCCATGTCGGCTTCGCGATCAGCCGGGTCGATGCCGCCGAGGCCGAGCGAACTTTTAAGGTTCTCGAAGAGATGGGGGAATTGGAAGCCGAATTGCCTCCCGCGATGAGCGAATAGCGAACGACGAATAGCGTCCTCAACCAAGTACGTGTTTTCTAAGTAGCACCCCAAAACATGCGCGACGAGTTCAAACATGAAGTATCTTGACGAATATCGCGACCATCGCATCGCGCGCGGTTTGGCGTCGGAGATTGCGCAGTCAACGACTCGGCCCTGGGTGCTGATGGAGATTTGCGGCGGCCAGACCCACACCATCATGCGCTACGGGCTGGACGAACTGCTGCCGCATGGGATCGAACTGGTTCATGGCCCTGGGTGTCCCGTCTGCGTTACTCCGCTCGAAACTGTGGACAAGGCGATTGCGCTGGCGCTTCGCCCCGACGTCATTCTTGTTTCTTACGGAGACATGCTGCGGGTGCCGGGATCACAGTCCGATCTGTTTCAGGCCAAGGCGCAGGGCGCCGATGTCCGTATCGCGTATTCGCCCATGGAAGCGGTGAAAATTGCCCGCGCGAATCCCGAGCGCAAAATCGTCTTTCTGGCAATTGGATTCGAGACTACGGCTCCGGCAAATGCGATGGCTGCCTGGCAGGCTCATCAGGAGGGTCTCACCAACTTTTCGCTGCTGGTTTCGCATGTACTCGTACCGCCAGCCATTCGCGCTTTAATGACTACGCAGACCAACCGCGTGCAGGGCTTTATTGCGCCGGG
>JBEKXO010000014.1:0-42416 GCA_049511995.1 Terriglobales bacterium | reverse complement strand
GGGGCGTTTGCCGTCCGGTGTGCCGGTGACGTAATGCGTTGCGGCGGCCGATTGGAAAGCGGGAATGGCTTCGACGGTGACCGGGGACTTAGGGAGGAGCGTGAAGAGCTCGGGTAGTTTCGGCTCCATCTGAGCGATGTAGTGGCGGAAGTCGTCGAGGATCTGGTCGGCGGACGTGGGAATGTATTTGGGATTGGTTTTGAGCGAATCTCGGAACGATGCCAGGTCGGCGAAGCCTTCTTTCTTCGCGATCACCAACATCTCAGCCTGAATGCGGTCGATCTCGCGCAGCCCGAGTTGATGAATCTCATTGGGCGTCATGTGCGTCGTCGTGCGCGCGTAAATATCGTTTTCATAGCGCCGTTGCCCGTCGGGCAAAGATGTAACCGAGAGGGTAGTCCGGCCATCCGGGGCATACACTGTGCGGAGAAAATCGGCGAACGTCTTATACGCAGGAATGACGTCGTTGTTAATCGCGTCCGTAATCTGCTGCGTCAACCGCTTCTGATCTTCGGCAGAGATGCTTGCCGGGAATTTTTTAGTCGGCTGAAGAAACGGGTCGGCGTCGATGATCCCCTGACACTGCACGGGAAGCTTCTCGGCCAGGAAGCGTACAGGCATAAGTTTGTCTTTCATGCCCGCGCGAAGCACTTCCGTGACCTGGGTGAGCACGCGCGGAATCTGATGGAGACGGGCGATGTAGTCTTCGTAGTGCTTGACGGAGTCGAAGGGAACGGATAATGGCAGATCGGCCAGGCCGGTATGGATGCCACCCTGCTGGTTGATGGGCATTTCATATTCTTTGAGATCGTAGTCGGTGATGCGCTGCTGGAGGACGCGGACGAGCAGGTCGTGGGAGAGTTGATCCTGATCGGAGAAGCCGCTGGTCGGAATGGCGTTCAGGCGCGCGAGAAACGACTGGTCTGTCTTGTGGCGCTCGGCAATGGCCCCCAGCGAGTAGTCGGCGAGCTTGTCGTTGTAGCGATAGTCACCGAAAGCAGTTGCACGCTCAGGAAAATTGCGCAGGTCGGTTTCATACTGCTCGTCGAAAAGCGCATTCTGCGCCGCGACGCGGTCCGCTACCGATTGGACGTTCTGGGCTTGGACGGTTTGGACGAAGATGGATCCGGCTGCGACAGCAAGAAAAAAGAGGTGGTAGAGGCGCATGGACATGAACATAGATATGTGCAGGGTACCAGAACTTTTGGCGCGACGAAATCGGCTGCCGAATTATTTCGCCATCGCAATCCTTTCAAGAAAATGACTGTCTTCCGGTAGACTGGCTATCCAGATTGACAAGCCAATAAGAGGGTTCGCCTTGCACAGAACGACATCCTGTCTTTACCGGAGTATCATCGCGCTGCTCTGTCTCTTTTTTCTCGTCCACTCGGCGATTGCTCAGCCCGTGCCCTCCGAACTCTTCAATGGCCTGCGATGGCGCTTGATTGGCCCGTTTCGCGGTGGCCGCGTGGTCGCGGTCGCGGGCGTGCCCGGCGACTCCACCACCTTCTATTTCGGCGGAGTCAATGGCGGCGTCTGGAAAACCACCGATGCCGGAACTGTCTGGATGCCAGTCTTTGACAACCAACCCGTCGGCTCGATCGGCGCGCTGGCCGTGGCGCCGTCTGATTCCAAAATAATTTACGCCGGAACCGGCGAGTCCGACATTCGCTCCGATCTGTCTTCGGGCATCGGCGTCTATAAATCCACAGACGCCGGTTCGACCTGGACGCACATCGGCCTCGAAGACACGCGCCAAATCAGCCGCATCGTCGTCGATCCGCACGATTCAAACATCCTCTATGTCGGGGCGCTCGGGCACGCCTACGGCCCCAACGAAGAGCGGGGCGTCTACAAGTCGATCGATGGTGGAACCAGTTGGACGAAAGCGCTCGACTTGGGCAACGAGATTGGGATTTCCGACTTGGCAATCTGCTCTGGCAACCCCCAAGTTCTGTTTGCCGGAGCTTGGCATGCTCAGCGCCCTCCCTGGAGCACTTACCCACCCATCGATGGTCCGGGCGGCGGAGTTTTCCGTTCGCAAGACGCCGGCAAGACTTGGTCTCAGCTCAAAGGTAATGGCTTGCCTGACGGCGATTGGGGACGCGTCGGGATTAGTGTCGCGTCCGATGGCAAGCGCGTCTATGCGCTGATTGAGGCGAAGAAAGCCGGCCTTTATCGCTCGGACGATGGCGGCGACACCTGGGCGCTGGAGAACGCCGACCCGCGTCTCACCAGCCGCGCCTGGTATTTCAACAGCATCACGATCGATCCTCGCCATCAGGATGTGATCTACATTCCGAACGTCGCGCTGTATCGCTCCGAAGACGGCGGTAAAACGATTTCAATCGTACGCGGCGCGCCCGGCGGAGATGATTACCACCAGATTTGGATCGATCCGAAAAATTCCGCCAGCATGGTTCTAGGCACCGACCAGGGCACGAGCGTCAGTCTCGATCGCGGCCAGACCTGGAGCACGTGGTACAACCAGCCCACCGCGCAGTTCTATCACGTCATCACCGACAATCAGTTCCCATACATCGTCTATGGCGCGCAGCAGGATAGCGGAAGCGCCGCCGTCCCGAACCGCACCGACCACGGCCAAATCACGCCCCGCGATTGGTTTCCGGCAGGCGGCAGTGAGAGCGGCTATATGGTGCCCGATCCGCACGATCCCAACATCGTTTATTTGAGCGGAGTCTACGGCAGCGTCTCCCGCTTCAACAAGCGGACCGGTTTCAGCCAGGACATTTCTCCGTGGCCATTGCCCACGTTCAACACCGAGATCGATCAGCATAAATACAGGGACCCGTGGACTCCCGTGCTCGTGCTTTCCCCGGCAGATTCCACCACGCTTTTTCTCGGCACCCAATATGTGATGAAGACGAGTGATGGCGGTCTGCACTGGCAGACCATCAGCCCCGATCTGACCGGAGCGATACCCGGAAGAAAGACCGAAGGCCCTCCAACCGTCGAGAACGCGATGCAGCGGGGGTTTGGCGTTGTGTTCACCATCGCGCCTTCGCCGCTAAACCGCGATCTGATCTGGGCGGGGAGCGACACAGGCTTGATTCACCTCACGCGCGATGGCGGCAAATCCTGGAAAAACGTTACTCCGCCCGGGCTCACCCCGTGGAGCAAGATCTCTCTGATCGAAGCGTCGCGTTTCGATCCCGCGGTCGCCTATGCCGCCGTCGATCGCAGCCGACTCGAGGATCAGTCGCCTCATCTCTATCGCACTCGCGACTACGGCGCAACGTGGCAGACAATTACCGACGGAATTGCCACCCACGCTTTCCTACGCAGCGTTCGCGAAGATCCCGAGAAGAATGGTTTGCTCTTCGCCGGGACCGAGCTCGGAGTCTACGTCTCTTTCGACGATGGCGACCACTGGCAATCGTTGCAGATCAATCTGCCCGTGACTTCCATTCGCGATCTCGCGATTCACGGCGAGGATCTGGTCGCCGCCACGCACGGTCGCTCGTTCTGGATCCTCGACAGCATCACGCCTCTCCGCCAGGCGCGCGAGGCTGAAAAGGCGGATGCACTCTGGCTCTACCATCCGGCAACCGCCGTCCGCGTCGATAATGATTTCTTCGTAGGCACGCCGCTTCCGCCGGAAGAGCCGACCGCCGAAAATCCTCTCGCCGGAGCAATGATCGATTATTTCCTCAAGTCCGCAGCCGGCAAGATCACCCTGGAGATTTTCGACGCGCATCAAAAGCTCGTCGGCAGGTTCTCGTCGGAGCTGAAGCAGAATGAGAAGCATTCCGAAAAACCTCCTTCTCTGCCGATCGCGGACCGCTGGCTTCCGAAGCCTGAGGTGCTCGAGACAACCCCAGGATTACATCGCTTCACCTGGAATCTCGCCTGGGGCAACACTGAACCGAACGCCGACGAAGATTACGAGAACCGCAATCCGAGCGGGCCAAAGGTGGTGCCGGGCATCTATCAAATCCGGCTAACGGTTGATGGTCAGATTCAGAATCAGACGCTCAAGGTCATCATGGATCCCCGCTCGACCGCGACTCCCGCAATGCTTCAGCGGCAGCTTCAACTTGGCCGACAAATGTTCACCGAGGCTCTCGAAGCGCGGCACGCGCTGAGTGAAATTCGGTCGGTGCGGAAGGAACTAACGAATGTTCAGCAGAAGATCGGCGGAGCGAACGCGGCGCTCACCTCCGCAATTGCCGACGCTCAATCAGAAATTTCCAAGATCGTTACGAACAAGGAAACTGCTCCCGGCGAACCCGGCGCGCTTCAGGACGCCTTCACCGGCTTGGCGTCGGCGCTGCGCGTTGTCGAAAGCGGAGATCGTGAGGTGCCCTCGCAAGCCCTCGCCGTCTATCAACAATCTAGCGAGCGCGCCAAAGCAGGTATCGCCGGATGGGAAAAATTCAAACAGACGAAACTACCCGAACTCAACCAGAAATTGCAGCAAAGCAATATGACTCCGCTGACCGTCTCGGAACTTGAATCGGACGAATCCGACGGAAGCTAGAGCGGCAACTCTTGCGTAGTGGGAAAGTGGTGCTGTTCGCGTCCCACTTTGCCGGCAACAATTCCTTTTGACATTTTAGCGGTCTCATAGCTATATATGCTTATGCGACATATAAGCTCCCGTAAGCTTGACCGCGAACTAAAAAAGGGCAGCGCCGAACTACTCATCCTTTCTCTGGTGGAAGACCGACCGCGGCACGGCTACGAGATCGGCAAGCTGATCGAGACGCGTTCCGGCGGCATCCTTCGCTTCAACGTAGCCTCGCTTTATCCACTGCTTTATCGGCTTGAAGACCGCGGGTGGATCGCGGGCCGCTGGGTGGAAAAGGCGGGCCAGCGGCGGCGCCGTTATTACCGGCTTACGGCGGAAGGCAAAAAAGTTTTGGAATCGCAGCGCGGGACGTGGATCGCGTTTGCGGCAGCGATCAGCCGTATCGCGGGAGTGGAACATGCCTGAATGGAAGGAAGAAGTTCGCCAGCGACTGGCTACCCTGAAGCTTGATCCGATGCGCGAGAACGAGTTGGCCGAGGAGATCGCGCAGCATCTGCAAGATCGTTACGACGAACTGGTGTCGGGCGGTGCGGAGCCTGACGAAGCGCACCGCTCAACGCTCGAGGATTGGAGCGCGCAAGAGCTAACGGAAGCGTTGCGCAAACGTGAGCCGAAGTATCACGAGCCAATGGTAATCGGGGCCGCGTCGGGCAGTCATCTTTTGGCGGATCTCTGGCAGGACATTCTCTATGGAACACGCCTGCTGCGGTTGAATCCTGGCTTTGCCGCGATTGCCATTCTTTCGCTGACGCTCGGCATCGGCGCCAACACCACGATCTTTCAGTTGCTCGATTCCATACGGCTGACGGCGCTTCCGCTTAAGCATCCGGAAGAGTTGGCTGAGGTGCGCATTATTCAGCCGCATGGGCGGACGGGAGATTTTTCGGCGCCACACGCCAACCTGACAAATCCGCAGTGGGAACAGATACGTGCACAGCAGCAAGGGTTCTCGGGCATGTTTGCCTGGAGCGAGGATCGTTTTAATGTCGCGCCCAGCGGAGAAACGCACAACGTCGACGGGCTTTACGTGAGTGGAGATTTTTTTCGCGTGCTCGGCGTGCAACCCGTCGTAGGGCGCCTCTTCACCTCCGAAGACGATCAGCGCGGATGCGGTTCCCCTGGAGTTGTGCTTAGCAACGCGTTCTGGCGGCGCGAATACGGCGGTGAGGCATCCGCGATCGGTCGGAAGATGACAATCGAGCATCATCCGTTTGAAATCATCGGCGTCACACCGGCCAGTTTTTACGGCCTCGAGGTGGGCAAGCAATTCGATGTCGCGGTTCCGCTCTGCGCCGACCCGTTGATTCGCGGCGAGTATGCGCGGCTGGATGTGGCACATGGGTGGTGGCTTTCTGTGATGGGGCGCATGAAGCCGGGCTGGACGATCGAGCGCGCGACGGCGCAACTGGCCGCAGCGTCTCCGGGAATATTCGAAGCAACGCGCATCACGACGTTTGGCGCGGAAGAGGAAAAACATTATCTGACGTTTCATCTGGGAGTGCTTCCGGCGGGCACCGGCGTTTCGGATATGCGGAGGGACTACGAGACGCCGCTGGATTTGCTCCTGGCAATTGCGGGATTTGTGCTGCTGATTGCCTGCGCGAATCTAGCCAGCCTGATGTTGGCGCGAGCCAGTTCCCGTGCGCGCGAAATCGCCATACGGCTGGCGCTCGGAGCTTCGCGCGGACGGCTGGTCCGGCAACTGATGGCCGAAAGCTTTCTGGTCGCGGCGACCGGGGCCGGTCTCGGGCTTTTGCTTTCCCGTGTGCTGGGCGGATTTCTGGTTTCGTTGATCAGCACCGAGCGCAATCGCGCGTTTCTGGATCTTGCGCCTGATTGGCGCGTACTTGGCTTCACCTTGGGCCTTGCTGTTCTGACCTGCTTCCTCTTCGGGCTTGCTCCCGCCCTGCGCGCTACGGGCGCCGGTCCCTCGGAAGCACTGAAGGCGGGGGTGCGCGGGAACACGGCTGGCCGCGAACGATTTGGCTTGCGGCGCACTCTGGTGACGGTGCAGGTCGCGCTCTCGCTGGTGCTCATGGTGGGGGCGTTGCTGTTTTCGCGCACGTTGGGGAAGCTGCTGAGCGTCGACCCGGGCTTTCGTGCGAATGGCATCCTGATCACGGATTTAGACCTTACACAATTGAAGCTTGCGCCCGACCGGCGGCAGCCGTTCAAACGCGAACTGCTCGAGCAGGTGCGCTCCATCCCGGGCGTGGACGCCGCTGCGGCAACGGGAATCGTTCCGCTCAGCGGCAATATGTCCAACAACGATATTTGGATGGACGGGCAGGATTCCAAGCAGAAGAAAACGGTGAGTCGGAGCTGGATCAGTCCGAATTACTTCAAGACGATGGAGACGCCGCTGCTGGCCGGGCGCGATTTCGACGAGCGCGACACGGCTAGTTCTCCGAAAGTGGCGATCGTCAATCGAGCCTTCGCGCGCGTTATGACTAAGGGGGCCAATCCCATCGGCATGAGCTTGCACTCGCCGGTGGGTCCGCATCATCCTGAGTTCATCGTTCAAATCGTGGGATTGGTGAAGGACACCAAATATAACGATCTTCGCGACGAAAACATTCCCATCGCTTACATTCCGATTGCGCAGGCAGAAAATCCCGACGAATTCGATAATTTTATGATCCGCTCCCGTGCGCCAGTGGGGGATACGATCGCAGCGGTGAAGAGGCGACTGGCGGAGGTAAATCCAGAGATCAGCCTCACGTTTCACGTTTTCGAATCTGATATCCGCGAGGGTCTTCTTCGCGAGCGCCTGATGGCGACGCTGTCCGGCCTCTTTGGCCTGCTAGCGACCGTGCTCGCAGTGATCGGCTTATATGGCGTGATGTCATACATGGTGCAGCAGCGCACCAACGAGGTCGGCATCCGGATGGCTCTGGGCGCGGGACGGCTGCGCATCCTGGGCATGATCTTATTGGAGGCCCTACTGCTGCTCGCTGTCGGCATTGGCGTCGGACTTGCACTCTCCCTCGCGCTCGGCAAAACAGCCAGTTCGTTGCTGTTCGGCGTGAAGCCGGCTGATCCCGTTACGCTCGGATTGGCGGTGGCTCTTCTGGCGATAGTGGCGGCAGTGGCCAGTTATTTTCCCGCGCGCCGTGCGTCGAAGTTTGATCCCATGACGGCGCTACGGTACGAGTAGCGGGACGTCAGCAGATCAATTCAGAAGAGGTCTGTGTCCAGCGAAGCGATGAACTGAATTCCAGGCACGATTTTTCCCATGAGTCTCTTGTCGTTGGTTAAGAAAAGATCCGTGCCGGCCTGGGCAGCGGAGGCCAAGTGGATCGCATCCGCCGGTGTGATTCCCGGCGTCCCTCGAATCCGCGCATAACGGTCGGCAGTTTCCACCGTGAATGGAATCGCCTCCGTCACAACGGCCCCCAACAAGCGTCGCGTTTCATCTGCGAGTTGCGGAGCACCTTTGCGATACGCCCCGGCCAGCACCTCTCCGAAAGTAAACGCTCCCGTAATTAATTGGTCGCGGCGCTGCTCCATGCGAGAGCGAATCGCGTCGACCCTCGACGCGTACTGTGGATGATCTTCCAGCCAATAGATGAAGAGCATCGTGTCCCAATAGACCCGGCTCACTCATTCTCCTTTATTAGGATGGAAGTTGCTTCGTTCCGCGCGCAGGTAAGCCTCGCCGCCTCCCATGTCGGCGAAGACATCCTTCAATGACCCGCGCATGCAGCTCCACGAATCCTCCGTCGGAGGACTTGACTGTTTCGTATCCGTGAATTCGTAGGTGTAAACCACTGTCGTACTTTGCCCGGATTTCGGCCCGCTCATGTCAACCAACTTCAAGCCATTGCTTCGTAGAAACTCCCGGGTCTGAAGGGCGCTGCATACAGCAGGAACCCGAGGCCCATTCAGTTCAAGCTCTCGAACTACATCACCCACCCTGATCGAGAAGCGGTGGAGCCTTTGCTGTCGTGCAGGCACGACATATTTCTCCTCGCCGTAACTTCGGATTTTGTCGGCCATTTTCATTCGGATCAATCCCAGTTTCGCGTAGCTAGAATAGCATAGAATAGATAAGCAATAGCATAATGAGAAGCGAACTGTTATCGTAAACCACGTTGGCACGGAGAATATCCTCAAGCTGTCCATTCCCGGACACCTACGTCCGGTTCAGGATAAAAAACCTCCTTCTTCCAGCTCCCATCATAAGAATATCCGTTCTATTTATAACAACTTACAGTTCCATGCCAGACGGCCTCCCACTTGCCCCCTCAAATTCGAATGGATATCGCTCGACCCGAATTCAAGACTCAAAAGCGCCGCCGCCAGGCCATCATTATCCTAGTGGTCGTCATTTGCGTCGTCGGCGTTTCCATAGGAGTTTCCAGACTCAAGCCCGCCGCTCCGACCGTCGAGCGCGGGACAGTTTGGACCGACACCGTCAAGCGCGGTTCCATGCTCCGCCAGGTTCGCGGACTCGGCTCGCTCGTCCCCAGTCAGGAATCGGTCCGCCAGATTCCCGCCGAAACCGAAGCCACCGTCGTTCGCATTCACATGCTGCCCGGGTCCCAGGTGAAGGCCGACACCATCCTGCTCGATATGAGCAATCCCCAAACCGAGCAGGCGGCGGTCGATGCGCAGTTGCAATTGAAAGCCACCGAAGCCGAGTATCAGAGCCTTCGCGTCAAGCTCGAAAGCGATCTGATGAACCAGAAGGCCGGCGCCGCCACCGTTCATGCCGATGATGCGCAAGCGCAACGCCAGGCGCAGACCGACAAAGCTCTCTATGACCTCGGAGTCATCTCCGGCCTAGCCTATAAGTCTTCGAAAGATAAAGCGGACGAGTTAACCACTCGAAACGACTTGGAAAATCAGCGCCTCACCGCCAATCAACGGGCAATCGAATCGCAGATGGCAGAACAGCAGGCCAAGGTCGATCAGATGCGCACCCTCTACCAGCTCAAACAAAAACAACTCGACGCCTTGAAAGTTCGTGCCGGCATTGACGGAGTGCTCGTCGATCTTCCGCTGCAAGTCGGGCAGCACGTTCTGCCCGGAACCATGCTCGCGAAGGTTGTGCAACCGGATCACCTGATGGCCACCCTGAAAGTCGCGGAAACGCAAGCCCGCGACGTACAGATCGGCGAACCTGCTTCGGTCGACACCCACAACGGAGTGATTGCGGGCACAGTAATGCGCGTCGATCCCGCCGTACAAAACGGAACGGTGACGGTCGACGTCAAACTAACGGGCGAGCTCCCGAAGGGCGCGCGCCCCGATCTGAGCGTAGACGGAACCATCGACCTTGAGCACTTGGACAATGTGCTCTATGTAGGCCGTCCGGCGTTCGGCCAGGAAAACAGCACGATCAGTCTGTTCAAACTCAGCCCCGACGGACAGGGAGCTTTGCGCGTCCCCGTAAAAGTCGGACGTGCCTCGGTGAACTCGATTCAGGTGATTGAAGGCCTGAACGAAGGCGACACCGTCATCCTGTCCGACATGTCGCGCTGGGACAACACCGATCGCATAAGACTCGAATAATTTGGGAAGGGCACGGTTCGAATAATTGATTTGGGAAGGGCACGGCTTCAGCCGCGCCGATCAGGGTGATCAACAATGCGGGCTTTAGCCCCAGCGGGGACGCGCCACCACCCAGTCTAAGAAAAATAAACGCTACACGCGTAACCATCGAAGGAGCCACAAATGACCGAAGCAGCACAGCCACTCATTCAGATTTCCGATCTGACCAAGGTCTTTTACACCGACGAAATCGAAACGCACGCGCTCTCCGGTATCCACCTCTCGATCGCGAAAGGCGAATACGTCGCCATGTCCGGCCCGTCCGGCTGCGGCAAATCCACGCTGCTCTCGATCATCGGACTCCTCGACACGCCGACCGCCGGCCGCTATTCGCTGAATGGAAAAACCGTCGAGAATCTCGATTTCGCCGAGCGCTCGCGCATTCGCAACCAGGAGATCGGTTTCATCTTCCAAAGTTTCAACCTGATCGGAGATCTCACTGTCTACGAAAACGTAGAGCTACCCCTGACCTACCGCCAGAAGATGCCGGCCGCCGATCGAAAGGCACGAGTCATGGAGGCTCTTGAGCGCGTCGGTATGGCGCATCGCGTTCGCCATTATCCCTCGCAACTATCGGGCGGTCAGCAGCAGCGCGTAGCTGTGGCCCGGGCCCTCGGTGGCAAGCCTTCCATCCTCCTCGCTGACGAGCCGACCGGAAATCTCGATTCGCGCAATGGCGAAGCAGTGATGGAACTCTTGCAAAATCTGCACCGCGAAGGCGCGACAATCTGCATGGTGACCCACGATCCGCGCTTTGCGAAACATGCGCAACGCGAAGTGCATTTGTTTGATGGGAAGGTCGTGGCGGAAGAGGAGTTGAAGAAGCTGCTGGCGGAGACGAGCGCATGACTGGCCTCATGCAAGATCTTCGTTACGCTCTGCGCCAGCTGCGCAAGAGCCCGGGATTTACGTTTGTCGCGGTGATTACGCTGGCGCTGGGGATTGGAGCGAACACGGCAGTCTTCAGCGTGATGGATGCGGTGCTGTCGCGAATGTTGCCGGTGAGCGATCCGGAGCGGCTCTACTATTTGCAGATCGCGAGCGGCAGCCAGCCGCGCGGAGGGCGCAATACTGGCAACGGGGACACATCGTTTTCGGAGCCAGTATTTGAAGCTCTTCGGCAGCGCCATGACGTCCTTGATGATGTTATCGCTTACGCTCCGCTTGCCATTGGCAAACTCGCGGTGCGCTATGGCGATACGCCGGAAGCAGCACAGGGCGATGAAGTCAGTGGGAATTTCTTTTCTGGGCTGACCGCGGGAATCATTCAAGGTCGCGGCTTTTCTCTCCATGATGAGAAGGAACATGCGCAGGTAGCCGTGATCAGCTACGACTACTGGACGCAGCGCTTTGCGCGCAGCTCTACTGTTCTCGGCTCGACGGTCTTCATCAAGAATGTCCTCTTCACCATTGTCGGAATCGCTGCGCCGGGGTTTCGTGGAGTGGAACCGGCGAGTTCCACTGATTTTTGGATTCCTCTGCAAAGCCGGCCCGAGTTGAATGCCTGGGGGAATCCGGCGAGCGACGAAAGTCTTTATGGCACTCCCAACTGGTGGTGCCTGCCCGTGATCGTACGCCTGAAGCGGGATGTGACACCGCCGCAAGCGCAAAGCGCATTGCAATCCACATTTGGCGAAGCTGCGAAAATCGGAGTCGGCACGATCGATCCGAACGAGTGGAAGCCGCTGCTGAATTTTGATCCCGCGAGAGGAATTCAGGGCTTCAACCAGCAATTCAAACAGCCGGTTCAAATATTGATGGGACTGGTGCTGCTGGTTTTGTTGATTGCCTGCTCCAATGTGGCCCTGTTGATCACCGCGCGAAATGAGGCCAGGCAGCGGGAGTTCAGCCTGCGCATGGCAGTTGGCGCGGAGCGAAGACACCTTTTCCGCCAACTCTTAACAGAAAGTTCGCTGCTGGTGATGGCAGGAGCGGGCCTCGGCTGGGCCTTCGCTATTCTTGCCACCGACGCGCTCGCCGCCTGGTCAGGAATAGAGACTGGGCTCGCGCCCAATGGCAACGTCTTGCTTTTCACGCTCGCAATTTCGGCAATCAGCGCGCTGGCCTTCGGAATAGCGCCATTGTGGATCGCGCTACGGGCGCCAGTGTCCGGTGTGCTGCGCACCACCGCAACCAACCTCACCCAGGACCGGCGACGCTCCCTCGGCGGCCGGATCCTTATGTCGTCGCAGATAGCCGTCTGCATGTTGCTGCTCGTCTCTGCCGTGCTTTTGTTGCGCACGCTTCGTAACTATGAGACGCAGGACCTGGGCATGCGCGCCGATGGTTTGCTGGTTTTTGGAATCACTCCTCAAAGTGCCCATACTGCTTCCGAGACGCTCACGTTTTATCGCATTCTGCTCGACCGCACTCGTGCAGTCCCAGGCGTTGAATCCGCCACCCTCATGGAAAACCGCCTCGGCTCAGGATGGAGCAGCAACAACGACAATGATCCTCTGGACGGCGTCACACTCAAGGGAAGGTTTGATTCGACCCTGGTACGAAGCAACAATGTTGGTCCCGATTATCTCCACGTCCTCAGCGTTCCAATCCTTGAGGGGCGCGACATTTCCGAGGCCGACACTCCATCATCTTTACCCGTTGTCGTCGTGAATGAAACATTCGCCAGGAAATTCCTACCCAATACAAATCCACTTGGGCATAAGTTTCGTGATAACCGAACCATCATTGGCGTTGCGAAGGACAGCAAGTACAGAGCCGTCGATGAGAAGCCGGTACCGATGGCTTATTTCCCAGCCTTCCAGACGCTGGAGGGCGGCGAAACCATGCACGTCGAGCTGCGAGTCAATGGCGAACCGCTGAATCTGCTTCCGACGCTTCGCCAGGTCGTCCACGACATCGATCCCAATGTTCCCCTGGAGAAGCCGACAACACAGATTGCCCAATTCGAGCAGTCTTACTCACAGCCGAAAATGTTTGCACGCCTCGGGGGATTCTTCGGAGCATTAGCTGCTCTGCTAGTGGCAACCGGACTTTACGGCACCCTGTCTTATCGAACCCATCGCCGCACCGCGGAAATCGGTACCCGCATGGCGCTTGGAGCCCAACGCCGCCAGGTGCTTTGGATGGTCATGCGCGAGAGTCTGCTCATCAGCTGCATTGGGACCGCAACCGGCCTTCCTTTGGCCATTGTATGTGCGCGTTTTCTCGGCCTTATGCTCTATCGCTTGTCGCCATTCGATCCTGCGAGTTTTGTGCTCGCCACCTGTTGCGTCGCCCTTGTCGCCGGTGTGGCCGCCTTTCTACCCGCTTGGCGCGCGGCCAAAGTCGATCCCATGGTGGCGCTGCGTTACGAGTAAGGAGTATTCATGACCGGACTATTTCAAGATCTTCGCTATGCGTTGCGTCAGATGACCATCAGCCCCGGCTTCACCCTGGTCGCCGTCCTGACGCTCGCGCTCGGCATCGGCGCCACTACCGCGGTGTTCAGCGTGGTCGATCAGGTGTTGCTGCATCCGCTTCCCTATCCGGACTCGGATCGTCTCGTAAAAGTCTCGGAGACATTCAAGGGCATTTCGAGTGATGACGCCTCTCCCGCCAACTATTTGGATTGGGCAGCACAAAACTCCGTCTTCGCGGAGATGGCAGCAGCCCGCGCCTGGTCTGGAAGCCTATCCGCGGGCGATCGTCCAGAGCGAATCAAGGGCACGATGGTCACGCCCAGCTTCTTTGCGCTATTCGGAATCAATCCGATTCTGGGGCGCGGATTAGCCGACAGTGACGCGCGACCCGGCAACGATCACGTCGTTGTGCTCGGCTACGGCCTGTGGCAGCGCTACTTCGCCGCCGATCGCGGAATCGTCGGCAGCAACATTCGCATCAATGGCGAGCAGTACAGCGTCGTCGGCGTAATGCCCCCCAACTATTCTCCCGACGAATACGGTGAGCTGTGGGTGCCATCTCCCTTCGGTGTGCCCACTCACCCTCTGGTCCCCGATAAAGACCCGCGGCAGTTCAGGGATCGCAGCTATCTCGAAGTGTGGGCGCGACTCAAGCCTGGGATAACCATGCAGCAGGCCCGCGCCGAACTCGATACCATCGGCCGCCGCCTTGAAAAGCAATATCCCAACGAAAACGACAATGTCGGCGCGAGTTTTCTGCCCTTGCATGAATATGTCGTCGGCGATATCCGTCCGGTGCTGCTGGTGCTGCTCGCGGCGGTCGTCGTCGTGCTCCTCATCGGTTGCGCGAACGTCGCCAATCTTCTTCTTGCCCGAGCCGCGGCCCGTGCCCGCGAAATTTCAATCCGCACCACCTTGGGCGCGAGCCGCACCCGCTTGCTTCGCCAGTTGCTCACCGAAAGTGTGCTTCTCGCTCTGTTCGGAGGCGTTCTCGGCATCCTCCTCGCCGTCGCCGCCGTTCCTTCTTTGCTGGCATTGAGCCCGCCGGATATACGCGATTTCAAGCACATTGGAATCAACCTTGAAGTGCTTGCTTTTAGTTTTCTCGCTTCGATTGTCTGCGGAATTATTTTCGGTCTGATGCCCGCCCTGCAGACGTCGCGCTCGAATCCGAACGAATTTCTAAAAGAGGGCGAGCGCGGCAGCACCGCGAATCGCGGCAGTACGCGTTCCGTTCTCGTGGTCGCCGAAGTCGGATTATCGCTGGTTCTCCTGATTGGCGCCGGTTTGCTGGTCAAGAGTTTCGCGCGCCTCATGAATGTTAATCCCGGCTTTGAGCCCACTCACCTTTTGACCTTTAATCTTGGGCTTCCCTCATCGACCGACGCGGCTCACCAATACGCCTTTTACCAGCAAGCGTTGGACCGGTTGCAAGCCTTGCCCGGCGTGACCGCCGTAGGCGCCGTTAGCCGGTTGCCCTTGGCAGGAGGCAACAGTAATCGCAGCTTCCGCATTCTCGGAATCGATAAAGACTACGACGCGGACATTCGCGTCAGCTCGCCCGACTATTTTCGCGCCATGAAAATACCTTTGCTGAAAGGCCGCACCTTCAGCGAGAGCGACGTGGGCAGCGCGCTAAATGTAGCTATCGTCAACGAGTCTTTGGCGCGCACAGTTTTTCCCGGTCAGGATCCCATCGGCAAACAGATCACCAAGTTCGGACCCGACAGTCTGACCCTGCAAATCATCGGCATAGTCGGCAACGTGCGGCACGTCGGACTAGACGCCGCTCCTCGCTCTGAGATCTACCAGTTGCTCGGCCAGGCGCAATGGCCATCGATCTTCGTTGCCATACGGAGCGCGACCTCCGACCCCACTAGCCTGACTTCGTCCGCGCAGAACGCCGTGTGGAGTGTGAACAAGGATGTGCCCCTGGCGAACATCCGCACCATGCAGGATCTCATCGCCAACTCCGTTCAACGACGACGGTTCAGCATGTTGCTGCTCACCATCTTTGCCGCCATCGCCACCCTGCTCGCCGCCATCGGACTCTACGGTGTGATGTCGTACTCAGTCGCGCAACGCACCAAGGAGATTGGTATCCGCATGGCGCTGGGCGCTCGACGCCCCGATGTCGTCGCTCTCGTCGTGAAGCAGGGAATGGCCCTGGTACTCATCGGAATCGCCGCTGGCATCGTCCTTTCGTTTGGAATGACGCGGCTGATCGCGGGAATGCTGTTTGGCATCTCCGCCACCGACCCACAGACCTTCGTGGGCCTTGCCATCCTGTTGGGCGCCGTCGCATTTTTTGCCAACTACCTGCCGGCGCGGCGCGGCGCATCTGTCGATCCCATGGTCGCTTTGCGCTACGAGTAAGCAGAACGCAGTGAGGAGAAAGAAGTAAGAAAGAAGTGAGGATCAAGCCATGAACGGATTACTTCAAGATCTCCGTTATGCGGTTCGCCAGTTGCGAAAGTCGCCAGGGTTCGCCGCGGTCGCGATTCTCACCCTCGCCCTTGGCATCGGCGCGAACACTGCGATTTTCAGCTTGCTCGATCAGGCCCTTCTCCGCAGCCTTCCCGTCAAAGACGCAGATCGCCTCGTCCTTCTCAACTATTCGGGCAGCAACACCGGCCGCCTGCAATCACGCGCCGACGGACACTTCTACTTCTCCTACCCCATGTACCGCGATCTGCGCGATCGCAATTCTGTTTTCACCGGACTGATCGCCACCGATTTTACTCAGGTCGGAGTGCAGTGGCATAACCAGCCCGACCTCGTCGCCGCTGAGCTTGTCTCCGGCAATTACTTCGACGTTCTCGCCCTGCAGCCCGCTGCCGGACGACTGCTTGTCGCCGCCGACGATCTCGCGCCCGATGCAAGCCCGGTCGCCGTATTGAGTTTCAGCTATTGGCAGCGCCGCTTTGGCGCCGACCCCGGAATCTTGAACCAGAGCATTCTGGTCAATGGTCATCCCTTCACCGTCGTCGGCATCGCCCCTCCCGGCTTTAACAGCATCGTGATGGGCGATACGCCGGACGTCTTCTTCCCCATGATGATGAAGACGGAAGTAATCCCAGGCAGCAAAGATCTCGAAGATCGCCGCTCCAGCTGGTTGAACATTGTGGGGAAACTGAAGCCCGGAGTCAGCCGCGGACAGGCCGAGGCGGGAGTCGGTCCGCTCTGGTCTTCCATCCGCGCCGATGAACTGAAAGACATCAAAGGCGGCACGGAGAGATTTCGCGACAACTTCGTGAATAAGTCTCATTTGTTCGTCCTTGACGGCGCCAAGGGATTCTCCCCGCTTCGCAGTGATGCGCAGATGCCTCTGCTCATCGTGATGGGCATGGTCGGACTGGTCGCGCTCATGGCCTGCGCCAACGTGGGTAGCCTGCTCTTGGTTCGCGGCGCTGGCCGCATTCGTGAAATGTCCGTCCGCTACGCCCTCGGAGCCAAGCGCAAGCGAGTCGTGCAGCAATTACTCGTCGAGGGACTCCTCCTCGGACTCGCCGGAGGATTGCTCGGTATGCTGCTCGCCCCGAGAGTCTCGGGCCTGCTCATCACTATGATCTGGAGCGGAGGCCCCGGCGATCTGCCCTTCTCCGCCAAACCCGATCTGCGTATCCTGCTCTTCAATTGTGGCTTGGCGTTACTCGCCAGTCTGCTCTTCAGCCTCGCTCCTGCCGCGCAATTCTGGCGCCCAAACCTCGCGCCCGCTCTGAAGCAGCAAGGCATGACCGCGCGCAGCACTCCGCTTCGCTTCCGCCGCATTTCAGTCGCCGTCCAGGTCGGTCTAAGCCTGATGCTGCTGGTCGGCGCTGGCCTCTTCGTGCGCACCCTCCACAATCTCCGCTCGCTCAACGCCGGATTCGCCACTGACCATCTCTTGACCTTCGGCGTCGATCCCAGAATGGCCGGCTACGAGCCCGCTCGCACCTTCGCCCTCTACCAGCGGGTTTTTGAAACGCTGAAAGGCCTTCCCGGAGTGCGCGCCGTCGCCGCCACCAACGATGCCGAGTTGGCCAACGACAACGAAACCGGCAACGTGACCATCTCCGGTTATACCGACAAACCAGACGAAAACATGCAGGTCGAGCAGCCAAACGTGAGCGTCGATTACTTCTCGACCATGCAAATGCCCTTGCTGGCAGGCCGCACATTCACCGAACAAGATTCAGCCGGATCGCAAAAAGTAGCTATCGTCAACGAAAGCTTCGCGCGCCATTTCTTCGGAGATCCTCAACAAGCTCTCGGTCATTCCATTGGCCAGGGCGGCGGCAAAGGAATAAATCCCGACACGGTTATCGTCGGCGTCGTCAAAGATGCAAAGCACAGCAGCCTTCGAGATCCAATCGTGCGCACGGTTTTCTTCCCTTACCTCCAGTTGCCAGAGCCGCAGGCCATGACCTTCTATGTCCGCACCTGGCAGCAGCCCGAGAGCGCGGAAAGCACAATTCGACGCGCCATGCAGACGCTCGATGCGAACCTTGTCCTCGATACTTTCCGCACCATGGACGAGCAAATCGACAACAACCTCATCGCCGAGCGCGTGATTGCGTTGCTCGCCTCCGGCTTTGGAGTGCTCGCCGCGCTGATGGCAGCCGTCGGCTTATATGGAGTGCTCGCCTATTCCACCACGCAGAGAACCAGCGAGATCGGCATTCGCATGGCGCTGGGCGCGACGCGCGGATCGGTCATACGTATGGTGATGTTCGAAGTGCTGTGGCTGGCGGGAATCAGCATTGCGATCGCGCTGCCCGTATCGCTGCTGCTGATGAACGCTGTGCGCAGCCAGTTGTACGGCATCTCCAGCAGTGATCCGCTGACGCTTGGATTGACGATTGTGGTGGTGACGCTGGTTGCGATCACGTCGGCTATGCTGCCGGCGCGGCGAGCGTCGCGAGTGGAGCCGATGAAGGCATTGCGTTACGAGTAGGAGGTTTACGCCATGAATGGATTTCGACAAGATTTGCGCTACGCGTTGCGGCAATTCGTGAAGACGCCCGGACTCGCCGCGATTGTCGTCATTACGATTGCGCTCGGAGTGGGTGCAAATACGGCTCTGTTTTCGGTTGTGAATGGCGTGTTGCTCAATCCTTTCCCTTATCCGCATCCCGAGCAACTGGTGACACTGCACGAGAGCAAGCCGAACTTCGAGCACGGTTCGATTTCGTTTCCGAATTTTCGCGACTGGCGGAAAGACAATCACACTTTTTCAGCAATGGCGATTTCTCGCGGCTACGCTTTCAGCCTTACCGGGGCGGGAGACGCGATGCAGGTGAACGGCGAGTTTGTGGCGTCGGACTTGTTTTCGCTGTTAGGAGTAAGGCCGCTCCTGGGGCGCACGTTTGCGGCGGGAGAGGACGAGATTGGTGCCGCTCCGATCGCTTTGATCAGCGAGGGTCTGTGGCGGCGCAAGTTTGCTTCCCTGCCCGACATTATCGGCAAGAGCATGACTTTGGATGGCCGGGGCTACACAATCGTCGGCGTGATCCCGGCTAACTTTCACTTCGCGATGTTCGGCTCGGCGGGGCAGCGGGATGTGTATGTGCCGGTTGGGCAGTGGAAAAACAATCTGCTCAATACGCGAAGCGCGGGGCTGGGCTTTCACGGCATCGGCCGCCTGAAGCCCGGAGTGACGATCGATCAGGCAGCGGCCGACATGACAGCGATCACGAGCAATCTCGCGGCCTCGTATCCCGACGCCAACAACGGTATCAGCGCGAGCCTTATTCCGCTCAAGCAGTGGGTGATCGGCGGAGTGCGGCCGTTCTTACTGGTCCTGCTGGCGAGCGTAGGGTTCGTGCTGCTGATAGCCTGCGTCAACGTGGCGAATCTTTTGCTGGCACGCTCGACTGGGCGGACGCGTGAATTTGTGATTCGTGCCGCAGTGGGAGCGAGTCAGGCTCGTGTGCTCCGCCAACTCCTAACCGAGAGTGTTTTGCTGGCCCTGGTCGGGGGCGCGCTCGGATTGCTCTTGGCGTCCTGGGGGACGCGGGCTGCATTGGGAGTTTTGCCCACGACGTTGCCGCGCGCGGAGGAGATCGGGCTCGATGCTCGCGTGTTGCTTTTCACGCTGGCGATTTCGCTTTTTGCGGGAGTGCTGTTTGGCCTCGCGCCGGCTTTGAAGATGTCGCCGGCGAATCTGCAAGACAGTCTCAAAGAGAGCGGGCGGGGCTTGAGCGGAACGCGGCACCGAGCGCAGGGTGTGTTCGTCGTGGTGGAAATGGCGATGGCGCTGGTGCTGTTGGCGGGAGCGGGCCTGATGGTGCGCAGCTTGACGCGGCTGTGGAATGTCGATCCCGGCTTCAATCCTCGAAATGTGATGATGGTGGGAGTGTCGCTGCCGCCCTCGATGATGAATGCGTCTCCAGGGGCGATTCGCGCGGCTTTTCGCGAATTCGATAACAAGGCGGCGTCGATTCCGGGAGTGGAAGCAGTTTCGCAAGCGTGGGGCGCTCTTCCCATGAGCGGCGACGACGAGCAGACGTTCTGGTTAGATGGGCAACCGAAACCTGCCAACGAGAATGAAAAGAGCTGGGCCATCGACTATATCGTGGAGCCGGGCTATCTGAAGGCGATGGGGATTCCGCTGCAGCGCGGGCGCTTTTTCAGCGGGCAGGATAATGAGCATTCGCCGCGCGTCATCGTGATCGACGATGTTTTCGCGCGAAAGTTCTTCCCGAACGCGGACCCGATCGGCAAGCGAATTTTGTCGGACAACTTTGCTGGTCCGGCGGACATCGTCGGAGTGGTTGGCCACGTGAAGCAGTGGGGGCTTGATACGGATGACACGGAGAAACTAAGGGCGCAGTTCTACATCCCGTGCATGCAGATGTCGGATGGCTTCATTGCGATGGCGCCTTCGGGGTCGGCGATGATCGTGCGGTCGGACAACGCCGGGAGCGGAATGCTTGATTCGATTCGTCACGCCAGCCAACAAATCAGCAACGAGATCGTCATTTTTGCGCCGCAATCTATGGATGACGTTATTGCCAGTTCGCTGGCCAGACGGCGCTTTTCGATGATTTTACTGGTTGTGTTTGCGGCGCTGGCGCTGCTGCTCGCGAGCATTGGAATTTACGGCGTCATCTCTTATGTGGTGGGGCAACGCACGCATGAGATTGGAATTCGGATGGCGCTGGGCGCAAATCCGTTGGACATTTTGCGTCTCGTTCTCAGCGGAGCCGGGAGGCTTGCTGCCATCGGCGTAGCGGTTGGTCTCGTGGCTGCGCTGGGGCTGACCAGGCTGATGGCGGATCTTCTTTATGGAGTAACGCCGAACGACCCGCTTACGTTTGCCGCAGTTCCGGCGATCTTGATTTCGGTTGCGTTGCTGGCGAGTTATCTGCCGGCGCGGCGCGCGACGAAGGTCGATCCCGTGGTGGCTTTGCGGTACGAGTGAGGGAAGGAGGAACCCGTGACCGGGCTGATTCGGGACATTCGATACGGCATGCGCCAGTTGCTCAAGAATCCCGGCTTTGCGGCCGTGCGTGTGCGAACTGTGATCGCAGCGGGGCTGGCCGCCTGTTTCTTCCCCGCACGCCGCGCCACTCAGGTAGACCCAATGACCACATTGCGGAACGAATAAGGAATTTATACGGCCGTCGAAAGGGAAATAAAAATGATCCGGCTACTCAATATCGAACGCAGCTACAAGACCGGCGCCGGCCAGACCTGGGTTCTGCGCCGCGTCAACCTGGAAATTCAGCTGGGCGAGTTCATCACCGTGATGGGACCGTCCGGCGCTGGCAAATCTTCGCTGCTCAACGTTCTTGCACTCCTCGATGATCAGTGGCAGGGCGAGTATTGGTTTCGCGATCAACCCGCACACGCCATGAAGAGAAAAGAGCGTGCCGAACTGGCAAAGAAAAACGTCGGCATGGTCTTCCAAAGTTATCACCTGCTCGACGACCTCACCGTGCAGGAGAACATCGATCTTCCACTCTCCTACAAAGACATTCCACGCAATCAGCGTCAGAGCCTCGTCGCCGACACGCTCGATCGTTTCCGGATCGTCGCCAAAAAAGATCTTTATCCCAGCCAGCTCTCCGGCGGTCAGCAGCAGTTAGTCGGCGTCGCGCGCGCCGTTATTCACAAACCTGCTCTCCTCCTTGCCGACGAGCCGACCGGCAATCTTCATTCCGACCAAGCCAGAGAAATCATGGGACTCTTTCGCGAATTGAATCAGCAGGGAACAACCATCGTGCAGGTCACTCACTCGGAAGCGAATGCCGCCTATGGCACGCGCACCATTCAGCTTCGCGACGGCTGGCTCGTCGGCGACACAGCACACCCGAATTTAACTCCGGCGAATTTAGCGGCAACAACCGAACCAAACGGCGCGGCGGTGAATCGATGAGGGAATATTCCCGTGCATGGCGCGGCGGCATTCGGCTGCTGGCAGCTTTTCTCGCGCTTACCGTTATTGTCGCTCAAGCGCAGATAAGCACGCCCGCTAACCTGGAAATGCCGCAATCCCACAATCCGCTGAGGCCCTACATGGCGGAACACGCCGCGCAGCCCGCGCTCACAAATTCGCCGCGCCTCGACCGCCTGATTCGCGATGGCAAACTCTACTTGTCATTAAAAGACTCGATCGCCCTCGCGCTCGAGAACAATCTCGATCTGGCAATCGCCCGCTACAACCTGCCCATCGCCGACACCGACGTACTGCGCACCCAGGCTGGCGGAAGCTTTCGCGGCGTCAATACCGGAGTAGTGCAGGGAACGCCCGGCGGAGGAGTCGGCGGTTACGGCACAGGAGCCCCAGGCGCAGGCGCGGGCGGCACGACCAGCGGCGCAGGCGGCGCAGGTGCGGGCGCGTCGGGATTGGTGCAATCGACTTTAGGCGTCGGAACTCCTGTCCAATCCTATGATCCCTCTCTTAGCGTGAGCATGGGCATCGAACACCTCACCTTGCCCCAATCGAGCAAAGTGCTCTACGACGTGAATTCTCTTCAATTGAATACGGGGCAGGTCAATGCCCTCTTCACCCAGGCGTTTTCGAGCGGCACCTCGATTTCTTTCGAGTTCAACAACAATCGCCAGACCACCAACAGCCCCGAAATCTTTCTCTCGCCCGCTTTAAACTCTTACTACCGCTTCACATTCCAGCAACAGTTGCTCGCCGGCTTCGGCTTCGGCCCAAACCTGCGCTACCTGCGCATCGCCAAGAACAACAAGAAAATCTCCGACATCGCCTTTAAAGATCAGGTGATCGCCACGGTCACGCAAATCGAGAACATCTACTGGGACTTGGTAAGCGCCTACGAGCAAGCCCGCGTGAATGAGCAATCGCTCGCCTTCGCCAACCAGACCCTCGACAACACCAAGAAACAATTGCAACTCGAAAGCATTTCGGAGATGGACGTGATGAAGGCCGAGGCCGAAGTATCGAAGCGCGATCAGGACTTAACCGTGGCTCGCACGAATCTCCAGCTCCAGGAATCGCTGATGAAAAATGCGCTGACCAAGAGCCTCGACGATCCCACGCTCGAAGAAATGCCGGTGGTTCCGACCGATCAGTTGCAGCCCGCCAACGCCAACACCGAAGCCGAAACAAACTCGCCCATTCTCGATCTGATCGACGAAGCTCTGCGCCATCGCCCCGAACTGCTCGAAACCGACGTCGATCTTGCCAACCGCCAAATCAGCCGCCAGGCCGCCAGCAACGCGCTCCTGCCCTCGCTCTCGCTCGTCGGCTTCTACGGAGGCAGCGGTCTCGCAGGATTAGTTCCAGCCGACGTCCCCGTAACTTCCACCGCGCCCACCGACCTTGTCGGCGGTTGGCAGAATGCCTTCAACAATTCCTCGCCCGATTATTACGTCGGCCTCAACCTGAACATCCCGTTTCGCAATCGCGTCGCGAAAGCCGATCAATACCGCTCCGAGCTGGAGTACCGTCAAGCCGGCCTGCGCAAAGAACAGCTGCGTAAACAGATTCGCATCGAGGTCCGCAACGCCCAGTACGCACTCGAGCAATCGCGCGCTCGAGTCGCATCGGCCCGCAAGGCGCGCGATCTCGCCGAACGCACCTTCGAGATCACAAAAAAAGAACAGGATCTGGGATCGGGATCGAGTTACCAGACCATGACCGCGCAACGCGATCTCTCCGTCTCCGAACTCGACCTGGTTACCGCCATGACAGTCTACGAAAAAGCCCGCGTCGAACTTGATCGCTCCACCGGCGCGACTTTGGAACATAATGGTGTACTGATTCAGGATGCGGTCACTGGAACGGTCACCGCTCCGTCTCCCTAACTCATGCCGACTTCGGCCAAACCGCAAGATACTCACTCCCTCGCTCCGCATCCGCATCAGAATCGCGCTCCCCGCATTCTCGCGGCCGACGATCAACCCGACATCCTTGAAGCAATTCAACTTCTCCTGCATCCACAGGGCTACCGCGTCGAGAGCGTCAAGTCTCCCGCCGAAGTCCGCGAGGCCTTAGCCACGGATTCTGTCGCCGATTACGATGCGCTGCTCATCGACCTCAACTACACCCGCGACACCACCTCCGGCCAGGAGGGCCTCGACCTTCTCTCGGGAATCGTGGCTCTCGACAGCAATCTGCCAGTGATCGTTATGACCGCCTGGGGCAACGTCGAACTTGCGGTCGAAGCAATGCGCCGCGGAGCGCGAGATTTCGTGCAAAAGCCATGGGAAAACGAACGCCTCCTTGCCATTCTGCGCACGCAAGTCGAGTTGCGTCGCGCTTTGCAGCGCGCCGAGCGCCTCGCTGCTGAGAACCGCCTCCTCCAGGCGCAAGGTCGCCCCGAGTTCATCGCCGCCGCCGCTTCCATGCGTCCCGTCCTTGAAGCCATCGCTCGCGTCGGCCCCTCGGACGCAAACGTCCTTATCACCGGCGAGCACGGCAGCGGAAAAGAAGTGGTCGCGCAAACTCTCCATGCTCTTTCTCTACGCTCCTCCCGCCCGCTGGTCGCCGTAAACACTGGCGCGCTGGCCGAAGGACTTTTTGAAAGCGAACTCTTCGGCCATGTCAAAGGAGCCTTCACCGACGCCCGAACCGACCGCATCGGCCGCTTCGAACTGGCCGACGGCGGCACAATTTTTCTCGACGAGATCGGCAACGTCCCCATCCGCCAGCAAGCGAAATTGTTGCGCGTGCTTGAGTCCGGCGAGATCGAGCGCCTCGGATCGTCGCGTTCGCGCAAGATCGACGTGCGCTTAATCTCAGCCACCAATACCGACCTTCAAGCCGCCTGCTCATCCGGCCAGTTTCGCGAGGATCTCCTGTTTCGCCTCAACACCGTCGAGATTCGTGTCCCTCCGCTGCGCGAACGCCGCGAAGATATTCCGACACTCGCCATCCACTTTCTCCGGCGCTATGCTTCTCGCTATCGCCGTGAGATCGACGGATTCGACAGCGCCGCGCTCCAAGTCATGGCGCAATATGCTTGGCCCGGCAACGTGCGCGAACTCGAACACACCCTGGAGCGCGCAGTCCTAATGTGCCGCGGTCGCGAAATTCAACCCGCCGATCTAGGCCTCAATTTGCAGCGTCCCCAAGGCCAGAATCTCGAGGAACTCAGCCTCGAAGCGGTCGAGGCGCTTCTGATTAAAAAGGCCCTGCAACGTTTTCAGGGAAATATAAGCCAGGCCGCCGAAGCCTTGGGTCTCAGCCGGGGTGCGCTCTATCGGCGCATGGAAAAGTATGGACTCTAGCCCGCAGAGCGGCGGCGGCAAGAAAAAAATGCCGAAGGCTCGAAAGCGAGTCCGCCTGCTCTACGAGCACCGCATCAGCCTCTATTCCTTTCTCGTGGCCTTACCCGGCATTCTTGTAAGCGGCATTCTTATCTGGCTCCAACCCTGGTCCATGCAATCCAAGCTGGCCTTGTCGTTCTCCGAGTTAATTGTCTGGTGGATTTTGGCTCTTGTCCTGCACGAGCAAACCGTAAAGCCGTTGCAGACGCTGGCCAATGTCGTCGGCGCCCTTCGAGAAGAGGACTATTCCTTCCGCGCCCGAGGAGCCGTTCCCGATGACGCGCTCGGTGAGCTCTCCATCGAAGTCAATGCCCTCGCCGATCTGCTCGCCGATCAACGCATTCGCGCAATTGAGGCGACCGCGCTGCTGCGTCGCGTGGTCGAAGAAATCGACGCTCCTCTATTCGCCTTCGACCCCGATCGTGTCCTGCGCCTGGTCAATCCCGCCGGCGAACGACTTCTGCAGCAAGCCGCAATTCGCCTTCTCGGCCGCACCGCCGAAGACATCGGATTGGCCGATTGCCTCACCGCCCCGAATGAATCTCTCGTGGCTCTCCCGGCCAACGCCGCAGGTGCCCGCTGGCTGGTGCGGCAAAGCAAGTTCCGTGAGAAAGGCGCGCCTCACACTCTGATCGTCCTTTCCGACGTCAGCCGCGCACTCCGCGAAGAAGAGCGCAACGCCTGGCAACGTTTGATTCGTGTCCTCGGCCACGAACTCAACAACTCGCTCGCCCCTATCAAGTCGATCGCCGGAAGCTTGGGCGGCCGTCTCGCCGAAAGCGGACTCAATCCCGACCATCGGCAGGATTTCGAGCGAGGCCTGGCCATCATCGAGGCGCGAACCACCTCACTCAATCGCTTTCTGCAAGCCTATCGCCAGTTGGCGCAGATGCCGCCCCCGGCCATCAAGAAAGTCGCATTGCCGCCGCTTTTAGAGCGTGTAGCTTTTCTAGAGACGCGTCTGCCCGTAGAGATTTCTCCCGGCCCTGACGTAACCGTGATGGTCGACCCCGACCAGGTCGAGCAGATGCTCATCAATCTAGTGCGCAATGCAGTCGAAGCCGCTCTCGAACCATCCACCGCCAATGAACTGCCCGCGAACTTTGCAAATCGCAACGGAACGCGCAAGCCGCAAGTGATCTTGCATTGGACAGTTGAAGATCAGAAAGTCGCCATCACCATCGACGACAACGGTCCCGGCCTGCTGAATCCGAGCAACGCCTTCGTGCCCTTCTATACGACGAAGCCAGCCGGCAGCGGAATAGGCCTGGCGCTCTCCCGCCAAATCGCCGAGGCCCACGGTGGCTCGATCGTCCTATCGAATCAAAACGGAAAAAGCGGCTGCCAGCTGCGTGTAACTTTGCCTTGCGCTTGAAAAAAACGCGGACCGGGGGAGTGATGGAGCTCGCCTTTCCGCTTTGCAATTATTGTCTGTAAGAATTTAAGAAGCTGACGATCGCTGGCTGGATTACTCGCGCGCGTGCGCTGCACAACCGTATGCGCTCCAGTGTATTCGCCAAAAAACGCGCGCCGCCAGGCAGCGCGCCGATGCGAGGTTCAAAAAACTTCTCGACTTGCTGCCGATGATCCTCATCGCAGAAGCCTGCGGCGGCCTGCGGAAGCGACGCGCCAAACGGAATTCCCCGCGCTCCCGGCAGCGCCGCGTTAAGCGCATCAAAATTCTGTTGAACGAACTGCCAGACGATTTCACGAGCAGGAGCAGGAGCATCGAAAAGCGCAAACCGCAGTTCTCGCGGATCAATCCCGCCACGGAGTAACAGTTCGAGCCGCGCCCGCGTAATGTCCGGCTGGCGGAACGAATCGAGCGCGTCGATCATCCACGACCGCTCGCGTTGGATTTTATCCTTCTTGATTTCCTCGACCAGCAGATCAAAGAACGCCCGGTCTGCGTTCCACGCCGCTGCGGAGAGCACGGGCACGACGCTGTCGGGGTCAAGCGATTGCCGATTCTTCAACCATGCTCGTGCCAGCGCTGAAGCTTCCGATGACAATTCCTCATCTTCGCCGTAAGTGGCCACCAGCCGCACAATCTCTATGCGCAATTGCCTCACTTCCGCCGATTCACCAGGCTGCGGCTTCCATCCGAGTTGGTGCGCGCGAACGCCATATAGCGAGCGGATAAGCCGCGCGTAGTTTTCCCTTAATTCGGACGGCACGAAGTCGCTGAGATTGCCGACCGTGGTAGCGGCTTGACGCACCAGTTCCGCACCGGAGCTGCGACTGAATTCGGCGACGAACTTGAGCTGCTGCTCAGCATCTCCAACACCGGCAGAAAACATCAGTTGAATGTCGCGCAGCACCGCTGCCGATTCATCCCGCTGCAAATGAGTCAACCCTTGCGCAATTAATTTCTCAGCCAGCTCCGCATCGTACGACACGGCGTAATAGCCCGCGGCATTGGAATCCGCGAAAAGCCACGCTGGGCAGCCCTTCGCCCCCTTCAGATCAAAGCGGTCCGAGTCCCTCGTCAGCAGATTGCACTGTCGGTGCGTGCCCGCTTCATCGCCCCAGGTTGTGCAAACCGGAACGCTCCAGACCGCATCGGCCGCACCCGCCGAGCCAAGCGGAAGAAAACGCCGCTGCTCAAGTTCCACCTGGGCGGGATGAGATGCCGAACACGACAGCTTCACCGATACAACCGGAAATCCCACCTGATTGAGAAAAGTCGAAAACGCCGCTCCGGCTGGCTGCGTCGAGACCGAATCGAGAGCTGTAAGCAGATCGGCGCTGCTCGCGTTGCCCCATGCGTGCTGCTGTAAATACGTTCGAATCGCGCGTTGAAACTCGTTCGGGCCAATGTAGTTTTCAAACATCCCAATCACCGCCTGGCCCTTACCATAAGTAATACCGTCGAACGCGTTGGCGATGTCGCCCGGAACTTCAATCGGCTGGCGAATCTTGCGCGCCGTCGTCAAACTGTCGCTGCGCATCACATTCGACGAGCCGGCTGTCTCGGCCTTGATGTTCCACTCCGGCTTCCATTCGTTGAGCAACTTGTGCGAGACCCAATTCGCGAAGGCTTCGTTGAGCCATAGATCGTCCCACCAACTCATGGTGACTAAATCGCCGAACCACTGGTGCGACATCTCATGTTCCATGGTCAACGCGCGCCGTCGCTGCAGAAGTTCGGTGTCTTGCTCTTTCGGCGAGAGCAGAAAATCGCCGTACGCAATCAGTCCAGCGTTTTCCATCGCTCCCCACGCGGTCGTCAGCGGCACGACAATCTGATCGAGTTTTTCGTAGGGATACGGCCTGCCGAAATAATCTTCCAGCAGCTCAATCAACTTCGGCGTGTGGGAGGCTGCGTAAGCGGCTTCAGACGCGCGTCCGCGTGGCACGATGATCCGGCTAGGCCGCCGTTCCTTGCCAACCGGACCAGTCTCGACCACATCAAACGGGCCGACTGCGAGAGCAACAAGGTAGGAAGGCAGTGGCTTCGTCTCGTTAAAGCGCACCTCCTTGATCCCGTTCGCTTCGTCTTTCTCCGACGCGATCGCCGTATTCGAAAAAGCCTTCAGATCTCTCGGCACATGCAGCGTAAGTTGCCATGGCACCTTGAACGAAGGTTCATCGAAACACGGAAACACGCGACGCGCCGTCACCGGCTCGAATTTCGTGAAGACATACCAATCGCTTCCCGCCTGCTGCTGAAAAGCGCCGTCGGTCAGAGTTCGGCTTACCTCCCCGCTGTACGAGATCCGCAATGTCGCGTGACCCGCCGGCAACGTGCCGCCCGTAGTAATGGCAATGAAGTCGCCCTCCGAGGCAATCGTCGCTTGCGCCGGCAAGTCGCGTCCCCCGATGCGAATCGTCGCACTTTCAATCTTCAGCGATTTGCCGTGAATCCAAAATGTAGAAACAGGTTGCGATATCTCCAGCTCAATAGCGATCGATCCCCGGAAGCTGTCTTCACCCGGCGTCAAACGCAGATCGGCGGAATACCGAATCGGACGCACGATCAACGGCAGGCGCAATTTCGGCGCCTCATTCTGCGCGAGACCCGCGACCGAAGCTAGACAGAAGGTAAGTAGAAAAAAAACGATAAGTCGAGTCACTCCCGCCATAATAAGCCGGTTCCGAGAATCCTGAAACGCTGATGTGCCGAAGATCGCTTTTCTTTATCGCAAAGGGTACGGATGAGGACCCTAAGTCTGCAACAAACAAAACAGGAAAAAAAGGTTTTGCCCAGAAGTTGAGTTTCTCTGCGTCTCCGTGTCTGCGTGGTGAAAAAAGCAAATTCGAGCACTACCTTCCCTCCTGGGGGCACTTGACATCCTAAGCACCTCCGCCGCAAAATAGCGCCAATTCGGGGCATGTACGCTGGTTCCCTTTCAAAAGCTTAATCTTCGATGAGTTTATGACGCCAAGTCAGCCCTCGCAGTCTCCTCAAAAGAAAGTCAGCCCCGATCAGTGCAAACATCCCCGCGTCCAGATCGTCTCTCGCGACGAAGAAGCCGAATATGTCGAATGCCAGGAATGTGGCGACGTCTTCGAGTCCAGCGAATTGAAGGATATGGCGATCGAGGAAAAGAAAGATCTGGAAGAAGAGTAACCGCGCCCTGCGATCGTCAGATCTTTATTACAAGATTTTCTGCTTCATCTACCCAAAACTTCTTCCCCGGAGGAATCACCGTAGTCGCGCTGTATTCCGTGATCACCGCCGGTCCGCGCATCGATCGTCCGACCATCGGTCGCCCGGCCATCGACCGTCCTCGCACCGATAGCTCCGGCGTCAAATCCCCGCGTTCAAACACCGGCGTCGTCAACTTTTTGTTATGAAAGAAGACGTCCGCCTGCTCGAAAGGTGCCCGTCGCGGCACTGGTTTTCGCGGCAATTCCCTTCGCGACAATTGGCGCGTCGATTCCGCACGCAACTCAGGCTCCGGCGTACGCAGCCGGGAGCGCAGTCGCACGGTAACCAACTCGATCTCGCGGCCTGGATGGTGATAGCCGTACCGCCGCCGATGTTCGTCATGGAAACGCGAGATCAGCCGTTCCCGGCTGCGGTCCGTATCCTTATTAGTAGCCCCGACCGCAACATTTAGCTCGTAGCCCTGGCCGCGATACCGTAGGTCGAGACTCCTTTCATACTGCAGGACGCCGCGCCATCGTTCCGCGCGAAAGTCCTTTTGCGCCATCGCTTCCAGCGCGCGAAATTCCTCTTCGAGCTTCGCCCGCGACACTGTCTGCCCGGCTCGCTCGCCAAGCCGCCAGAGCAGAGTGCGCGAATAATCCTTAACCACATCGCTGACCAGAATTCCAAACGCTGAAAGCGCCCCCGGCCGCGCCGGAATCATCACCGTCGGAATCGCCAGCGCCTCAGCCAGTTCGCAGGCATGCAAGCCGCCCGCGCCGCCAAATGCCACCAGCGCAAACTCGCGCGGATCATAGCCGCGTTCGATGGACACAACGCGCAAAGCCCGCTCCATATTCGCATTCACCACGCGCACCACCCCTGCCGAAAATTGTTGCAGGCTCATGCGCGCTGCGTGTTTCTTCAACCATTCCGAAGTAATGCGGCGTGTTCTTTCCAGGTCGAGCGTAAACTCGCCGCCCAGAAAACGATTGGGCCGAAGCCGCCCCAGAAGCAGGTTGGCGTCCGTCACGGTCGGCACCATACCCCGGCCGTAGCAAATCGGACCCGGGTCAGCGCCCGCCGATTCTGGCCCTACGCGTAATGCCCCGCCAAAGTCGAAGCGCGCAAGCGATCCTCCCCCCGCCCCGACAGTATGAATCTCCAGCATGGGAACTCCGACTGGAAGCCCGGCCACTTCGGCCTGTCCACCTGCTCGAATCTCACCTTGCACGGCCGCGACGTCGGTTGAAGTTCCTCCCATATCGAAGGAGAGAATCTTGCCCAATCCGCTGCGCGCGCCCATCGCCGCCGCGCCCACAAGTCCGCCCGCTGGCCCCGACAGCACCGTGCGCACCGGTTCTCGCGCCGCCGATTCGAGCGCCGTGATTCCCCCGCTCGATTGCATCACGAAAATTCGCGGCCTGATTCGCGGGCTTGCCTGCGCTCCCGCGACGCGCTCGCCAGACAAAGCCATGACGCGCTCCGACAACCTCTGCATATAGGTCTGCATGAGCGGTTGAAGGTAGGCGTTCACCACAACCGTGCTCGTCCGCTCGTATTCCCGAAACTCCGGCAGAATCTCATGGGACACCGACAGCGGTTTGCCCAGCTTCGAAACCGCCCCAGCCACCGCCGCCTCATTCTTCGGATTGGCAAAAGAGAAGAGCAGGCAGATAGCAATTGCCTCTGGATCGGCGCTCTCGACGGCATCGCAGACACGCGCCAACTCCGCCTCGGACGGCCGTTCCAGCATCTCGCCGTCGGCGCTGATTCTTTCCTTTACGCCGAAGCGCAGCTCGCGGCTGACCAGCGGCTCAATACGGTCGAAGAAGAAATCGTACAATCGCGGGCGCGCCTGCCGTCCAATCTCGATGACGTCTTCAAATCCCGCCGTCGTGATCAGCGCAACGCGAGCTCCCTTTCTTTGCAGCAGAGCATTGGTCCCGACGGTCGTGCCATGCAGCAGCGTCAGTGGTGCGGCGCCGTTATTCCCTCTTGCTGACCCAGTCTTTCCTCGATCCGCCGCGCCGCGAATCTTCCGCAGAGCTTCACCAATCGCGCGCGACGGGTCATCCGGAGTAGAAAAAACCTTCAACGTTCGAAGAACGCCACCCTCTTCCCAAACACAATCAGTAAACGTCCCTCCGGTGTCGATTGCGATCCGCTGACCCAGTGTGGCGCGGACACTCTTGTCCGCGGCCTTTGACCTTGCTGTCGGTTTTGGTCGTCCGGAATGAAATTTAAGATACGATGCGCGAGCCATAATCGAAAACGACCATGGAAGACTATCACCCACGTCGCCCGTTTGTGAGATCCCTCGTTCTCGGCTCTAAGAATCGCGTTGAATGCCTTCACTGAGAACTGAGAACCGAGAACTGAGAACAAGCCCCCCGCCTGTGCCTCAAACATAACGTCACCACCCTCCTCGCTGCCGTATTCTGAAATGGTGAATGGGCGAACCTGGAAGGCCTGGCTGGTTCCCGGCGGCTTGCTGCTGGCGCTGGTGGCTACCCTCGTCAACAGTTCTCTCTTCGCTCAACTCGTGCCCTCGCTGGCCTTCTACTATGTCGCCGTGTTCGCCGCCGGACTGCTCCTGGCCTGGCGTTTCAACTCCAGCCGCGTGCTCTTCTCCCTGCTGGTTCTGTTGCTGGCGCATCGTGCCGTCGATTTCTTTTCGGCTGGCCAGCCGTCTCCTGCCGGCCCCGCGCGCATGGCGGCCTCTCTCGCCGCGCTGCTGATCCCGCTGAATTTTATTGTCTTCGCCCAGATGCGCGAACGCGGCCTTACCATCGCTGGCATCGCACCCCGCTTCGGATTACTCTTCCTCCAATCCGTATTCTTCGCCGTGATGTGCCGCCCCGAAAATACCCCACACAATTCAACCCGTCCCGGCGCAACCATCCCGCCGTGGATTTTCTTGAGTTTTGCAGCCGCCATCGCAGTCTTCATCTGGCGCTTTATTCAAACCCGCAAGCCCCTTGAGCCGGGATTCGTCTGGTCCGCCGCCGCCGTTTTCCTCTGGCTCGATTTTGCCCCCGTGGGCAAAATGTCGGACGCATACGTCGCCACGGCCGCTCTCATCCTCGCCGCCTCGCTCATCGAAACCTCCTACGTGCTCGCCTATCACGACGAACTCACCGGCATTCGCGGACGCCGCGCCTTCAACGAATCTCTGCTCTCGCTCGACCAGCAATATGCCATCGCCATCGTTGACATCGACCACTTCAAGAAATTCAACGACACCTATGGCCACGATGTCGGCGATCAGGTGCTGTGCATGGTCGCCAAGCGCCTGACCCAGGTCGGCGGCGACGGCCAGGCCTTTCGCTGCGGAGGCGAAGAATTTGCCATCGTATTCCGAAACACCTCCGCGAAAGAAGCATTCGAACATCTCGACGCCCTGCGCTCGACCATCGAGAAGTCCACCTTCCACGTGCGCGGTGCGGACCGGCGGGCGGAGAGAGTTTCTGAAAAAGCCGCTGCGAAAAGCAGCGACCGCCGCGGCGCCGAGCCCGATCGCAGAAAGTCCGCGAGAAAAAAAACCACCCGCACAAATCCCACGCCCGATCATCTATCCGTAACTGTGAGCATCGGAGTCGCCGAACCGAGTACGCGCTATCGCCAGCCCGAGCAAGTCATCCAGGCAGCCGACCAGGCCCTCTATCGCGCCAAGAATAAAGGACGCAATCGCGTCGAACTCGCCTCCACCGCCCCACTCCGAATCGCCGAAAGCCGTCGCGCCAAGACCTCCCAGCTCTGACAAAACTCCGGAACCAGGAAATATATGTTCCCTTCAGCAATCACATAGGGGCAGAGCCTGCCCTGAGCTTGTCGAAGGGTGCCCTCACCTGCCCGGCGGGCAAAGCCCGCAGGCTCCTCGCCCGCTCCGCGACTTTCGCGCAACCTGTGCGACCCGAGCCGGGCCTCACCGATCCCGCTTCACCAATCCACCAGATGAATCAAAAACAAAATCACCGTGGCCGACAGCGGTAACAACAGTCCCGCCCGCAAACTTCCCGTCGAATGCGAAACCACCCCCACCATCCACGGAAGCAGCGCCGGCCCAATCGACGCGAGAGAAAACATGACTGCCCCAATGCTGCGAGCGGCCACGCCAAAGCGCTGCGACAGCCGTGCCACGGTGATGGGATAAAGCGTCGCGTAACTCAACCCCGTAATCAGCGCGCCGACAATTACTCCCGCGAGCGATGGAGACCAAAGCATCATCACGATGCCCGCCGCTGCAGTCGCATATCCGGCCCGCAAAACCTGCCGCTCCGAAACGCGCCGCAAGAAAGCAGTCCCTAAAGCGCGACCCAACGTCAGCGCCGACCAGAAAAACGCAGGCATCGTCGACGCCATCGCCTGCCCGCGCGGTCCCAAACGCGAAACGTACGACCCAATCCATCCGCCCACCGACGTTTCCGCTCCCGGATACAGAAAGAAGACGGCCGCAAAAAGCCAAACAGCCGGACTCTTCACCCGCTCCCGCCATGAAGTTGTGGCCGACTTGTCTGCGCCCTTTTCTGCCGGAGGAAAAGGCAGATTCCTTATCGCCACCGCTAATCCGACAAGAAACACCGCCGTCGCGCCGAGAAAAAACGGCAGCAACTTGTGCGCCGCCGTCCATGCCACCATGACCGAGCAAAATACCGCGCCCGCGCCCCAGAAAAAATTCAGCAGGCTCACCGCGGCCCCGGCTCTCGAAGCCCTCGCAGTGGAATCCGCCCTTGCCGTTCCACCCGAGTCCGCGCTGATTTCGGCAATCAGCAAATTATCCGTCGGGATGATCAGCCCCAATCCGAAACCATACATCCCCACCGACACCAGCCCCAGCCACAGCGTTCCCAAATACAGCGTGCTCACCCCGCCGGCCATCATCAGCAGCCCGGAAAGAAAAGCGGGACGGTATCCCCAGCGCGCCAACAGCACTCCCGACAGTTGTACCCCTACCAGCGATGCCAGAAATTGGACGAGAAAAAGATTGCCCGCCTGCGTGTCATCCAGCATCCAGCGTGCAATCAGGATCGGGAGCATCGGCCCGAGCAGCGTCGTGAGAATACCCGTAGGGAAAAACGCGATCTGCCCCGCGAGGATTAATTTCTCGTTCGCGGACGCCCTGGGGACTGCGGTTTGAGAGATCGCCATGCGAAAAGCTGCCCTCGACACGAGGCAAGGAACTCTCAGCATAACGCAAGCTCCCCTGCCAAAGCATGCTTAGCGCTTTTGGGTGGCGCAGCGGTTCACCCCTGCGATAATAGCGACGCTTTGACTGCGTTCTGCGGTTAGCCTCTTTGCGCGCGACGGGTTTTTCCACAATCCGCTCAGCCCTCCTCCCTGTCTCCCGGAAAAGCTAAGCAGTCGATTCACAGAATATTCAACAAACTGTCACAAATTATTAACAAAGAGCGGACTACGCTGGAAGGTCCACCAAAACGCGAGTTGAAAATACAGTTTGTTTGCGGTCGTGGTTTGCCATGTCAATCAGAACTTCTTATTTCTCAGGAGAAAGAACAATGAAACGAATTCAGGCAGCAATGCTTTCGATCGCGCTGGCGGGGAGCGTGATGGCCGCACAGGCCCAGCAAGAGACAGCCCCAGCAACAACGACGACGCACAAGAGAGCGGCCGCCAAGAAGACTGGACCCACGGTCTCCGAGCAGCTCAGCGAGATGAAGGCGGCCATCGATGCACAACAGGCGCAGATCAGGCAGTTGCGAGACCTGGTACAGAGCCGCGACCAGAAGATCGAGCAATTGGAACAGCGACTCGACCAGAATCAAGTAGTAGCCACGCAGGCCCAATCCAAGGCCGACACCGCGGTCGCGCAAACGGCCGATCAACAGCAAACCGTGATTGCGCTCAAGAGCGATGTCACCGACTTGAAAACCACCGCAACCAGCAACGCCATGACTCTTCAGGAAACCCAGAAGAGCATAAAGGATGCGTTGGAGAGCCCTCTCGCAATCCATTACAAAGGAGTCACGCTAACCCCCGGCGGCTTCCTGGCGGCAGAAACCGTGTATCGCAATCGTGCGTTGGGAGCGGACATCAATACTCCGTTCAACAGCGTCTCCATGCCGGGAAGCGGAATGAACGCGATTTCTGAATTCTATGGATCCGGTCGTCAGTCGCGCATCTCGCTCCTCGCTGAGGGCAAGATCAGGGACGCCAAGCTGTCCGGCTACTACGAAGCTGACTTTCTGTCGGCTGGTGTGACCTCGAATAACAACCAGAGCAACAGCTACACGCTGCGGCAACGGCAGGTTTGGGCTCAGGCTGCGCTGGATAATGGATTGAGCTTCACCGGCGGCCAAATGTGGAGCCTTGTGACAGAGACGAAGCATGGCGTCGACAACCGGACGGAAGCCACTCCGCTGACCATAGACCCGGCTTACACCGTGGGCTTCAGCTGGGCTCGGCAGTACGGTTTCCGCGTGTCCAAGAACTTCAACAATCATTTCTGGCTCGCCGCATCGCTGGAAAATCCGCAGACGATTTTTGGGGGAACTCAAGTTGCGAGTAACTTCGCCTTCGGCAGTGCCGGTGTTACAGGCGGAGTTTATGACAATCAAGCGAACTATTCCTTTAACGCCACGCCCGACGTCATCGTCAAGGCAGCCTTTGAACCCGGCTTCGGGCACTATGAGATTTTCGGCATCTTGAGCCGCTTCCGCGACCGAGTTTATCCGTGCGTGGAATATACGTTGGACCCGAGCCTTTGCGGCACGACTGCCGCTTCCGCGATCGGAGCCTATAACGCTTCGAAGAATGGCGGCGGCGTGGGAGGTAATGCCCGCGTCACCATCGCCAAGCACTTGGACGTAGGTCTCCACGCGATTTACGGAAACGGCGTGGGCCGGTATGGCGCATCCGGTTTGCCGGATGCAACCGTGAACCCCGACGGCACCTTGGCACCGCTGCGCAGCTACCAAGGCCTGGCCACACTCGAGTACCACACCGCAAAGCTGGATGTGTACCTCAACGGCGGCGAGGAATATATAAGAAAGCGCTGGGCCCCTGATGGTGTTAACGGCAAGCCAGTGGGCTATGGCGCACCGGGCTTTACCGATTCGAATTGCTACACCGAAACAACGCCCGGCAGCGGCGGCTACGCGTTCGGAGCACTCACCTGCAGTGGTCAGACGCAGAGCACCCTCGAAGGAACCTTCGGATTCTGGTTGCGCTTGTACCACGGTCCCAAGGGAAGACTGCAACTCGGCCCGCAGTATTCCTACCTGGTGCGCAATGCATGGGCGGGAACGGTTGCAACGACTCCGACGACGATATATGAATCGCCGCACGGAATCGACAACATGTTTATGACTTCGTTCCGCTATTACCTGCCATAATTTTTTGTGGGCCCTCGCCCCCAGGGTTTTCCCCCTTTGCCATCTGGGGGCGAGGCACTTTCTTCGCGCTGGAAAACCTGCGCCAGTTTCTGAAAAACTCTCGCTCTTGCACCCGCTCTTGGGTCGCGGAGCGGTTTACCGCTCTTGCATTGGATTTTGGGTGGCGCAGCGGTTTACCGCTGCGATAAACAGCTTAGTTTGGCTGTGCCTTTAGGCGCTGAGGTCGAACAGCAATTCAGACAGCAATTAACATCACAACCAGCCACAGACACCAAGTAATAAGACAACCGTGGCGAACAGTCACCCTGCTTACCCCAACTCACTCCATCTCAAACGCCAACCACTGATATCCATCATCGCGCTCGATCTGCAGCACTACCGGATCGTGCGTCTTAATCGGATCCAGAGCCGCACGCAGCGAGCTTAGCGAATCGACTGGCGTCCGGTTCACGCTATGAATTACATCTCCCGTCTGCAGCCCGGTTGCGGAACTCAAGAAATCCGCCACGCGAGCCACCACAACTACACCAGTGGGCTCGCGCAGCGGACTCAACGCCGTCCGCAATTCATCGTTCAGATTGAGCGCCAATATTCCCAGGCGTCGAACCAGGTTGTCGCGCGCGTCGGCTAGCTCTGAAAGCGCGTCCATCGAGTCTTTCATCTCCAGCGCCGCGATATAAACCATCTTGCGTTCCTTCCCGCGTATGATGTCGAGTCGAAGCGCTTCATCCAGCCGATGCAAGTAGAGAGCCGCCGTGAACGACGGAAGCGTACCGATCGCCCGGCCGTCCGCTCTTACTACAATATCCCCGATCTTGAGGCCGCCAGCGTCGGCCGGGCCACCCGGTGTCACATCGTCGATGACCACTCCCCAATTTTGCGTAAGCCCCAAACCCTTCGCCAGCGTGTCGGTAATAGTCTGCGCCCCAGCCTTGATCTCGATACGATGAACGTGCCCATACTTGCGCAGGCTCTCGTAAACGAAATTCACCACGCGCGCCGGAATCGCAAATCCCAGTCCTTCGCTTCCCCCTGCCTCGGAAAGAATAAAAGTGTTAATGCCCACGACATATCCATCACTATCCACCAACGGCCCGCCGCTATTCCCTGGATTGATCGGCGCATCGGTCTGAATGTAGACCATCGGTCGGCTCGGATCCGCCTGCCTCGCAACCGAACTCACCACCCCCATGGTCACGGAATTTTCCAGTCCCTCCGGACTGCCCATGGCAAACACTAACTCCCCTTGATGCACCGGCCGGTGGCCGCCCAGCGAAAGCGTCGGCAAGTTAGTCTGGTCAATCTTGAGCAAGGCAAGATCAGTATCTTTATGCAGTCCGACCAGTCGCGCCTCCACCACTCGCTGTTTGCCGATCGGCGTCAGCTGGTCAGGATAATCGACGGAAGGCAACGGAAGAGCCACACGAATGACCTGCGCCCCCTCGACCACGTGCGCATTCGTCATGATGTAGCCATTGGAGTCCACAATTACTCCCGACCCAATCGCGTGCTCTCGAGTGATAAGCGCTGTCCGCCCGCTCTTATTCTCATCCAGCGATCCATAGCCAGTGACCAGAATTTGAACCACCGCCGGCGAAATTCGAGCGGTCAGTTGCTCGATCGCCGAATTGAGCTGCTGCAGCACTGCCGGCGGCTCCGCCGGCCGGGCTCCGGCGACCTTGGCTTTCTCACTCTCGGACTGCGACGCCTCACTGCCCGCAACGGCTGGCGCACTCTGTTGAGCGAAAGTCTGCGCCGCAAGCCAAACTGTGCATGCGCATGCGGCGAGACTAAGAAGTGAGATGCTGCATTTCCTTTTCGATCCGCAATTCATGAAGAGCATGGCAAAGCGCTCCTTGACAACACAGCTCCAACGGATACGAACACACTATCGCCGACGATCACAACGCTATGAAAATACGAGCGAGCGTCTGTTCTTAGATTCGGAACGCAGTCGTCAGGATGAAGTTGTTGTTGAGATTAAGCCGCCCGTCCCCGAGCCACCGGCCGCCAAGTTAGAGATAGTCTCGATCGCGCCGCCTATCTCAAATCCACCACGGCAACCTTATTGACTCCGCTGCACGCAAGATACAGCCGATGATCGGAAGTTACCACCATGTTGCGCACCACTCCGCCCCCCGACGGAATCGGCTCCCTGCTGAAGCTCTCCGACTTCGGATCGAATTTCACCGGCGTATTCGGCTTGATCCCAGACTCGCTATACCAGACGTCACCATCGCTTGTGACTGCGATGCCGTACGGCTCCGATCCCGCCCCGCCCGGCGATGGCCACTCTTTCAGCAACACACCGCCAACAGGATCGAAATGCCCCAGGTATCCACGCGCGTAATCCGTATAATAAATCGTCCCGTCAGGCGCCAGCGCAAGGCGCCGCGGCCGCGCTCGCGCGGATGGCAACGCATATTCCCGGACCTTCATCGTGCCCGGATCGATACTGCCCAGCTTATTACTGCCGAACTCGCAAAAGAACGGCGAGTTGTTCGGCAGAATCACGATGCCGTAAGGCACCGCATGCGCAGTCGGCAACTTCGTCAGCGTCATCCTTCCCGTCTGCGGATCGAGTCGCCCGATGTAGTTAGTCTCTTCGTTGGTAAACCACAAAATGCCATCGTGATCGAACATCGGTGTGTGCGGGTCGATCTTCGTTCCATCGGACGGCCGATATTCGGCAATCTCGCCCGTCTTCGGATTGAGCTTGCCAATATATCCACCTGCGATCGCCGTGAACCAAATGTTCCCAGCCTTATCGGCAACCAGGCCGTGCGCGCCCGAGTTAGCCGTCTTCAGAGGATATTCCTTAAACTCTCCCGTCTTTGGATCGAGTCGCCCCAGCTTGTTCGCGCCCTGCCCCGTATACCAAAGCGAACCATCCGGCGCAACCGCCGGATCATGCGGCCGCGACCCCGGCGTGGGCACATCGTATTCCTTGATCTGCAAGTTAAGCGTTCCCGCCGAAGCCGCCCCGGCCATAGTGACCATTAGCAGCAACAATCCCATTATGCGCAGCACCATGAGGCTCTCCTTGGCAGGAATCACCCAAGCATCATCCTCGCCCTTCATTCGATGCTCTCATCAGCTATGAGTTGTTTTGAAATTCGAGCTGGTTTAGGAAAGGGCACGGCTGTCGTGTCCCTCCCCTTCTCAGGGGGTTGCGCGCGTTATTTTGTCGGTGAGCTCGATGTGAGCCGAGGAGCCTCCCACGTATATGTTGAAATCGGCCGCATCCACTGTCCAGTCGTGATTCTTGACGTTGTAGTAGGCGAAGGCGCGGCGATCAAGGGTGACGGAAACATGGCGAGTTTCGCCTGGGTTCAGTTGAACCTTGGCGAAGCCTTTCAGTTCTTTCACTGGCCGCGGAATGGAGGGATGCGGTTCGCCGACATAGACTTCGGCAACTTCGGCGCCCGGGTGGGTTCCGGTGTTGGTGACGTCGAAACCGACCGTCACTAACTGATCTCCCGTCGCGCGCGCCGGAGTTATGGAAAGATTTTTGTAGGCGAATGTCGTGTAGGAGAGGCCGAAGCCAAAAGGAAACGCGGGCTTCACTTGCGCTTGGTCGAAATAGCGGTATCCAAGAAATACGCCCTCGGCATAGACAACTTTTTTGTCGGCATTTTTCGGATAGTAGTTGTCGTGAATAGCGTTGTCTTCCCACCGGCGCTCGAAGGAGACGGGGAGTTTGCCGGAGGGGGAATATTCTCCGAAGAGAAGTTGAGCGAGAGCGGTGCCGCCCTCCTGCCCGGGATACCACGCCTCGAAGAGCGCGGGCACATGATCGAGCCAGCGCGTCATGTCAACGCCGCCACCGGATGTGACTACGACGATGATGTTTTTATTCACCGCCGCCAATTGTTGGATGAGTTCATCTTGTGCGGGAGGAAGTTGAAAAGTGCGGTCGCTGCCTTCGCTTTCGCTGCTGGGATCGAAGCCGACGGCCACGACGACCGCGTCGGCGCGCGATGCGATCTTTTTCGCGGCCGCAGTCACAACAGTTTCTGGACGGATGATCCCAAGTTTTACGTTTGGGCCGCTCCAACTGCCGTGCACGAAATATTCGAAGCGGATCTTGTGCGCTCCGCTGGAGAAGTACATCCGAACCTGGCCGAGCCGCGCATAGGCATGGTCCCAATTATCGATCACCAGTTTGTCCCCGACGTACAATCGCGAGCCACCTTCTTCGCCCGACGCTTGGGCAAAAACCACGTACTCTCCCGGAGCAGTCGGCGTGAAATAGCCCGTCCATCGGGCTGACACCCCATCTTCTCTTGCGCCGTCACCGAGGAAGCGACCGAAGTCGACATGCTCGTCCGTGCGTCGCATAAAAGGTTCTCCGCTCAACGTCGGGTTATTGAAAATCTCGGCGCGCAGCCCCGGCTGTTTGCCGCCTTCGTCGGTGGTGAAGTTGGTAGCGTCGGCCATCTCGGCGAGCGAAGGAATTCCTTCCTCGTAATACACGGTAGCTTTCTCTTTCAGGTAGTCGCTCACGCCTTCGAGAAAGCTTACAGCCGCGAACGGGCGGACTCTTGCGCTGCCTCCGCCGACCGTTTGCGCCGGGTACGCGTCGGGGCCGATTACAGCGATGGATTTGATCTTTGACTTATCCAGGGGCAGAAGATTGTCGTCGTTCTTGAGCAGGACTATGCTCGAGCGCGCCGCTTCCAGCGCAACTGCGGCGCCCTTTTGATTGAGACGCGAGATGGAGAGATCGGTCTGAGCGCGATCGAGCCAGCCAAATCGGATTGCGGTGCGGAGGATGCGGCGCACTTTGTCGTCGATGGTCGCTTCGCTGACCTGGCCGGATTTGACGGCGGGCAGGAGCGTGGCGCGATTCATGAATTTCCCTGAGGGCATTTCCAAATCGAGGCCGCTGTTGGCTGCGGCGACTCCATCGTAGGTGGCATCCCAGTCGGACATCATGATGCCGTCGAATCCCCATTCTTTCTTGGCGACGTCGGTATTCAGGTATGGGTTCTGCGTCATGTGCAGGCCGTTGGTCAGATTGTAAGAATCCATAATCGCGCCGACTTGCGCTTCTTTTACCGCGGCTTCGAAGGTGGGCAGATAGATCTCGCGGAGGGTGCGCTCGTCGATGATGGAATCGCCGTTATGCCGGTTGTATTCCTGATTGTTGCCGACGAAGTGTTTGATGGTGGCGCTCACGCCTTCGCTCTGCATGCCTTTGATGTATGCGACAGCGGTGCGGGAGGCGAGAAATGGATCCTCGCCGAAGTATTCAAAGTTTCGTCCGC
>JBEKXO010000013.1:0-42790 GCA_049511995.1 Terriglobales bacterium | reverse complement strand
CTCTTCGCCAGCAAACGCGGAACGCCCTTGGACGTCGACGTCCTCCGCAAACGAAAACTGTACCCGCTGCTCGACAAGCTGGGGATCGAGCGCTGCGGCTTCCACGCTTTCCGTCACGGCTGCGAGACGGTGATGGACATCGAGAACGTGCCTCCGGCGGTGCGGATGGAACGCATGGGGCACGGGAGCGAGCGCATGATGATGAACTATTCCCACGTGGCGTCCGAGGACGGCCGGCGCTTCGCGGCGAAGATGGGACAGCTCCTCGCGCCACGCGAGAACCTGCTTCTCATGATGCCGGCGGGGAACGCATGAAAGGCCCGGTTTTTGGACCTAAGTTGGACTCAACGGGGGACGGAATGGCGGCTAAGTGCTTGAAGAATTGGTTGCGGGGGGTGGATTTGAACCACCGACCTTTGGGTTATGAGCCCAACGAGCTACCAGACTGCTCCACCCCGCACAAAAATCATAACACAGTGAGTTGCTGCGGGCTTGAACAGTCGTGCCTCTGCGTGCGGATTCTCTAATCTCTTGCCGAGCGCATTATCTTGGCGATCGCGCTCCCAATTTACCGGCTCACTTTCTTGCGCTCACAGGCATCCACAATCTTCTTCGGATCGATCGCTTCCTTGTCGATCTGTTCTTCAAGAATCTTTCCGTCTTTCCCGATCAGAAAATTAACCCGCCGCGCCGCTTTATATTTGTCGACGTAAATGCCATACTCCCGCGTGACTTCCCCTCCCCAATCGCTCAGCAGCGGAAAGGTGACGCCGATCTGGTCGGCAAAAGCTTTATTGGCGAAGGGACTATCCATGCTCACACCCAGAACCTGGGTGTCGGCCGCTTCCAGCGTCTTAAGATTCTGCTGGAAAGCCTTCATTTGCGCGGTTCAACCGCCCGTGAAGGCAAAAATGTAAAATGCGAGCACAACGTTACTCTTGTCGCGATACTGGCTCAAAGAAACTTCTTTTAAGTCGCTGCCGTCAAAGTAACGCAGCTTGAAATCGGGAGCGACATCGCCGACATTTAATTTCATCGGCGCCGCCGCCGGCTTGCTCGCTTGCGCCTTATTGTCCTGAGCTTTCATTAGCGGACAGAGGATCGCTGTCATCAGCAAGCCCATTGCTAACATTTTCGAAACATTCCTTCGTTTCAGACGTTTCATCACCATTCCTCCGCGGAAAACTTCTCAAGAGTATCCTGCCATCGGCGACGTGGTCAAAGCATTACGCTCGCTTGCCAGCCATGGCAAAATGCTTCTCCGCATTCGCTTGTCTGCGTACAATGATATCCAGGGATCGTGACACAGCTATCGGTTCGGATGAGCCTCCAGACTCTCAACGAAATTTTATTGGCGGTCTACCACAGCCGCCGCGACCGAGTCATGCTCCAAAAAGGCGCCTTGGGTTGGGCGCCCATCTCCTCGACCGAGGTTTACCGCAGCGTAGTTGGTGTTGCACGCGCCCTTGAATCCTGGGGAATTACCAAGGGCGATCGCATCGCCATCCTCAGCGAGAATCGCCCCGAGTGGACGATCACCGATTTTGCCGCGCTCGCTCTCGGCGCAGTTACCGTTCCCATTTATTCCACGCAAACCGCAGACCAGACCGCATACATCCTGAACGATTCAGGTGCACGCGTCATCGCAGTCTCCACCAAAAGCCAATTGGAGAAGGTGTTGACTATCCAGCAGCACACGCCCGTCGAGCGCATCCTGGTGATGGATGCCGTCGAAAGTGCGCATGCGGTCCACATGCAACCCCTCATGCTCCGCGGACCAATCGAAGCCGATCCGGCATTCGATGCCCAAGCGCGATCCGTCAGCCCCGACGATCTGGCGACGATCATCTATACCTCCGGCACAACCGGCACTCCCAAAGGAGCCATGCTCACCCACGGAAACATGGCGTCCAACATCGTGCACTCCATGGAGGCCTTCGGCTTCGGCTCGAAAGATGAAGTCAGCGTATCGTTCCTGCCGCTCTCCCATGTCACCGCGCGTCACGTCGATTTCGCGCTCCTTTACCGCGGAGTAGTGCTCGCCTATTGCCCCGACCTTTCGCGCCTGGCGCAGGTCCTGACCGAAGTGCAACCGAACATCTTCATCGCCGTGCCGCGCGTCTACGAAAAAATTCGCCAGCAGGTGATCCTCAAATCAGTCGGCTTCCCAAACCGCACAATCTATCGCTGGGCGCTTTCCGTCGGCCGGACTCATCGCGCAGAGACACTTGCCGGAATCCAACCGTCAACCGTTTCCTGGAAACTTGCAAATAAACTCGTCTTCTCCAGAGTGCGCGCCGGTATGGGCGGCACAGCTGAAGAATTCATCTCCGGAGGCGCGCCCCTCGGCCGCGAATTGGCCGAATGGTATGCCGATATTGGCATACCCATCCACGAGGGCTACGGCCTGACCGAGACGTCGCCCGTGATCGCAGTGAATACTCCGCGAACCCACAAACTGGGAACCGTCGGCAAGCCGCTCCCAAATCTTGAGGTCCGCATTGCCGATGACGGCGAGTTGCTCGTGCGCGGCCCCTCGGTCTTTAAAGGATATTGGAATCGCCCTGATGATACCGCGGCCGCCTTTGTCGACGGATGGTTTAAAACAGGCGACATCGGCGATATCGACAGTGAAGGATTTCTTTCCATCACCGATCGCAAGAAAGATCTGATCAAAACCTCCGGCGGAAAATTCATTGCCCCCCAACCGATCGAAAATTCGCTGAAGCTCAATCCGCTAATCGGCACAGCGGTCGTGATCGGAGATCGCCGAAAGTTTCCCGCCGTCCTGATCTCGCCATTCTTCCCCGTCCTCGAAGATTGGGCGCGCGCCAACGAGATTGACATCGACTCGCGTGACATGCTCGTCGCCCACGCCAAGGTGCAAGCGCTTTACGAAGGCATCGTCGAAGAAACAAACCAGAACCTTGCCCGCTTCGAAAAATTGAAACGTGTGCTCTTGGTACCCGAGGAATTCTCTGCAGCAGATGGAACCTTGACCCATACCATGAAAGTGAAGCGGCGTGGAATCGAAGATCGCTACCGTGTGCTAATCGACGAAATGTACGCAAAAGCCGAGACCTCCGGAGGTTAAACGCGCCTGTTCGCTCGAAGCCCGTGGCTCGAAGCTCGGAGCAACGCGAAATTAGAAGCGGCAGGTGATAACTGCTTGTTCGAGTCGTACAATAAAAACCATGACGGACTCATTCCTAATCGCTGGCAAGCAATTTCGCTCCCGCCTGATCGTCGGCACCGGCAAATACAAATCGTTTCAGGAAACCGCCCGCGCCCTCGAAGCGAGCGGTGCCGATATGGTCACGGTCGCCGTGCGTCGTGTGAATCTCGACCGCAACAAAGAATCGCTGCTCGACTACATCGATCCAAGTAAATATTTCCTTCTTCCGAATACCGCCGGCTGCTATACCGCCGATGACACCATCCGCACTGCCCGTCTGGCGCGCGAAGTCGGCCTCTCTGATTGGATCAAGCTCGAAGTAATCGGCGATCAAGCCACCCTCTATCCCGATGTGCAAGCCACGCTCGAAGCCACGGGAGTTCTGGCGAAAGAAGGTTTCACCGTGCTCGCCTACACGTCCGACGACATCGTCTTCGCCAAGCGCCTCGTCGACGCGGGCGCAGCCGCCGTAATGCCTTTAGGCGCTCCAATCGGCAGCGGCCTCGGAATTCAAAACACCGCCAACCTAAAAATCCTTCGCGAGCTGATTACAGGAGTACCGCTGATCGTAGACGCCGGCGTGGGCACAGCTTCGGACGCGGCCATCGCCATGGAGCTAGGCTACGACGCCGTCCTGATGAACACCGGCATAGCCGGAGCACAGGAACCAGTCCTGATGGCCGAAGCAATGAAGCACGCCGTGATCGCCGGAAGACAGGCGCATTTGGCAGGAAGAATGCCCCGTAAGCTTTATGCAACCGCCAGTTCGCCACTCGAGGGCGTCGTCAGATAGTCGTCGGAAGAGGTCAGCCTGGAAGCGGCTAAGAGCAATACACAATGATTCTGTCATCCTGAGCGCAGCAGGGCGATTCGCGAAGCGGATCGTTCTGCGAAGTCGAAGGACCCCTGCTCCTTCCGCGCTGTCGGAAGCTGCCAGGGAATAGTGGCACGGATCTGCTGGGAGCGATCCTACAGCATCTTCACACTGTCAACGTGGATCTTGTCCCCATCGATGTGCCCAGTAACGGCCACATGATGTCCATAGTGCTCCTTGAGAGCATCGGGATTATCTACCTTCAAAATCGTCTGATCCTTGTCGGTAACCACGACCGGGCTGGCGCCCTTGGCAATGCACTTCTTCGTGCAATCTTCCCCGGCTGCGTTCGCTCCCCTGACGCCGCACTTCGAGTCACTGATCCAGCCGTTCACAGTCTGTGTATCGCTGGCAAATGAGACCGATGCCACCATCAGAATCAACGAGGCGGCAAGCAATAACGAGAAAATTTTCCGCATATAATCCTCCTAAAATTGGTTCCCAGACGCGACGCGATCCCTGCACTTTATCACAGGAGGGACCGAGGCTGCTTCCACCGCATCGTTCGTTGTTGAGTCGGTTTGAATTTGCTTTGAAAAAGCACGGCTCAGACGTGCTGTAAACGCCACACAATTAATCGCGGCTTCAGCCGCAGCGGGAGGGTGTCTTTCAAACTGACCCGCTTGTAACTCACAGCTTATCGAGTCGTGTCGTTCTTGACGCGCCCTGTGGGAGGTTTTTGCGGAGGAGGATCAGGCGCCACTAATACCACCTCTCCCGGCCGTGCATATCGCAATTGCTCGCGCGCTTCCTTCTCGATCGCAGCCGGATCAGTCTTGAGCGACCGGATCTGCCCGACATACCGATTGTTTTCCTTTTGCAAGCGGTCAACTTCGCTCTGCAGTGCCTGCATCTCCGCTCGCTTCTGGCGATAGACCACCATGCCATTGGCTCCGAACGTGGCATGCAACAGCAACCCGACGATCAAAAGCACAGCGGCCACAGTTCCCAAACGGCGCCACTCCATCGCGAGCCACGACCACGCTGGACGCGTGCGCTCGATCCAGCGCGCCGCCGCAGCCTCCGCTCTCGGCGCCTGATCTTTAGCCTGCCGAATCGCCTCTCCGATCGCCCGATCTTTCGCCTGATAGATGGTCTGCCCAATCGCCGCGCGCATTTCTTCCTTCCTGACCGGAAAGATACGCACTCGCGATGGTGGTCCTAGTCGAAGATCCATTTCTTGGCTGCCCCACTCAACTTTGACAAGTCTTCCCTGCCGCGTGCTTCGCTATACACGCGCACCACCGGCTCCGTGCCCGAGAGCCGGTAACAGACCCACGACCCATCGCCGAAAACCAGTTTGAGGCCGTCCGTTCTCACCACTTCGGCAACTGTGACGCCATCAAACTCGCTCGGATCGCGACGTAACTTTTCAGTAAACTTCTCTTTCACTTCCGGCGTCAAGCGGAAGTTCTCTCGCAGTGGATAAAAGGAACCAACTTTGGCAAATAGGTTGGCCAGTTGCTTGCTCAATGAGGTTCCCCGGCGCGCGACCATCTCGCAACACAGCAAACCGGCAAGCACGCCGTCTTTCTCCGGCACGTGTTTGCGAATCGAAAGCCCCGCACTTTCTTCCCCGCCAATCAGGATTTTGTCCAGCTTGATCAGTTCCCCGATATATTTGAAGCCGACCGGCGTCTCATACAACTCGATCTTGTGTTTTTCCGCAAGCGCGTTGATCAAATTGGTGGTCACAACTGACTTGCCCACCCCATTCTTCCAGCCGCGGCTTTCCACCAGATAATCGAAAAGAAGAGCAATCACATAGTTCGGCTGTATGAACGTTCCGTCTTCGTCGACAATCCCAAACCGATCCGCATCGCCATCGGTAGCAATACCAATCGCCGCGCCGATCTCGCGCATCTTGAGCCGCAAAGCTTCGAGCAGATGATCGTCAGGCTCCGGCGCATGTCCTCCAAAAAGCACGTCGCGAGTATCGTGCACGGTAGCCACCGTCACGCCAGCCTCGCGCAACAATGCATCCGAATAGCCGCGCGCCGCGCCCCACATGGGATCAAATGCAATCTTGAGGCCAGCCTTCTTGATCACATCCAAATCAATAATCTCGCGCAACCGCGAAAGATACATGCGCCGCGGGTCAATGGACTGAGACTGGGATTGGGCTTTCGACTTGCCCTTGGTCGCCGGAGCCGATCCGGGATTCGCATCAAACGCCGCGATCGCCGACTCGATCGCCTTCGTCACCTCCGGCAATGCCGGCGCTCCATCGGGCGTCGAAAACTTAATGCCGTTATACTCCGGAGGATTATGCGAAGCGGTAAAGTTAATCGCTCCGTCCGCCTTCGACTGAATCACCGCATACGAAATAGCCGGAGTAGGCGCAGGCTCCACGATAAGCAGCGGAGTAATTCCATAGCTCGACAATATGTCAGTTGCGGCAGCGCAAAAACTCTCCCCCAGGAATCGCGGATCGCGCCCCACAATGACCTTGGCACCATTCGATTTCTGCGACGACACATAGCACGCAATACCGTGCACCGCCCGATTCACATTGGCAAAGGTGAACTCTTCGGCCATCACCGCCCGCCATCCCGACGTGCCAAACTTGATTTGCGTTGCCATCGCGCGCCTCGTATGCTTCGAGAATCTTGGATGCCAACCCGCGAATGCTAAATCTGTAAAGGGTTTGGATGCTCAATCTTATATGACCGACAAAAGACTCGTTCTCACCACCTGCGCCTCGCTGGAAGAGGCTCGCTGCATCGCCCACACCTTGGTCGAGCGGCAACTGGCCGCCTGCGTCAACATCGTTCCTCAAATCGAATCGTTCTATCGCTGGAAGGACGAAGTGGAAACATCAACGGAATGGCTCCTTCTAATTAAGACGAGCGCAGAGATCGCTGACCGCGTGCGCGAGTCTCTGAATGAGCTCCACTCCTACGAAATTCCGGAGTGCATCGAAATTGCCATTGAAGCGGGCAACGCCGCCTATCTGGAATGGATTGGAGAATCAGTGCGGTAACGCACTGCGCTGAAGGCTTTTCGCGCCGCCCTTATCCAGGCTTGGATGCCCGCAGGTTGAGCCGCCAGTAATCGAGTGTCCAGGGTGAATCATCGCTCGCGGCCGCATCCACGAGTCTCTGTACAAAGTCTGTGCGCAAGCCTGCGGGAAGAAGTTCAAGGTGCCGATGCAGCACAATAGCTGTCAGATAGTCGCCAAACTCCCGACCGCTAGCCGCGGCAAAAGGCGCCTCTTCGATCCCTGTCTCAACATTTTCGAATCCAGCCGCGCGCAAGCGAGCCGCCGCGCCTTCCGCATCGGAGAAAAACCAGGGCTCGCGAAACGTTCCCAACCATTGCGAGAAGTCACTGCTTTGCGAGAGTCCGCGCACCCTTTGCCGCAGCCGATCGAGATTGGGACCACCCCCGCATTGCGCATGCAGCCAGCCTCGCGGCCGCAGCGCCGCATGCAGGTTGCGGAACAAGCCATCATGGTCATGAATCCAGTGGAATGACGCGGTGCTGAAAATGCCGTCGAAGCAGTTATGAAAGGGTAGCTCCACAAGATCGGCAACCACGAACCCAACTCGGCCAGAAAAATCACTCTCCAGATTCTCTCGCGCGTGCACCGCCATGTTTCGCGAGAGATCGACGCCAACCACACGCCCGCGCGGAAGATTCTCCCATAGAAGGCGCGTCAATTTTCCGGTGCCGCACCCGGCGTCCATTACGCACTCATCGCCGCGCAGCCGAAGCTCGCTGAGAACGCGCTGTCCCCATTCAAATTGCGGCGCCGACAGCCGATGGTAATCGGCGGCGTTCCATTCGCGGGAATTTTGAGGTTCAGACAAGCTTCGCGTCGGCTAGATTTGCTTTTGTTTAAATCAGAATGCGGCCTCTAGATGGCCGCCAGCGCCTGATCCAGGTCGCCGAGAATATCATCCACATCCTCGATCCCGACCGATATGCGCACCATCCCGTCGGTGATTCCAATTTTGCGGCGAACCTCTTCACCAACGCCGGCATGCGTCATGGTCGCAGGATGCGAAATCAAGGTTTCGACTCCACCCAAAGACTCCGCGAGCGAGCAAACACGCACCTTGCGCAGCATCTTGTTGGCGTTCGCGAGCGATCCCGTTTCAAAAGCGATCATCGATCCGAAACCCGACATCTGCCGCTTCGCCAGTTCGTGCTGCGGATGATCCGGCAGTCCAGGATAAAAAACTTTCTGCACTTTCTTATGCTTCGAAAGAAAATCCGCGACCTTGCGGCCATTGCGGTCATGCTGCACCATGCGCACCGCCAGCGTCTTGACCCCGCGCAAAATCAGCCAGCATTCAAACGGCGAAAGAATCGCCCCCGCGCATTTTTGCAGAAAAGCAAGTTTCTCCGCCTGCTCCGGCTTGGTGCAGACGACCACTCCGCCCAAACCATCGCTGTGACCATTAAGAAATTTTGTCGTCGAGTGGATGACCATATCAGCGCCGAACTCAATCGGGCGCTGGAAATATGGCGACATGAAGGTGTTGTCGACCACGACCTCGACGCCATGCCCGTGGCTGAGATCGCAAATTGCGCGAAGGTCGCAAAGTTCCATCAGCGGATTCGTCGGCGTCTCGAGAAACACCAGCCGTGTGTTCTTCTGAATCGCGCGCTCAACGTTCTTTATGTCCGACGTATCGACGTACGTAAATGTCAGTCCAAAATTCACCAGCACCTGATCGAACAGCCGCGGCGTCCCACCATAAAGATTGTGTCCAGCGACAACATGGTCGCCGGCTTTGAGCATAGTAGCGACCGCATTGATCGCCGCCATCCCGCTGCCAAACACCGGGGCCGCCGTCCCGCCTTCAAGCGCGGCGAGATTCGTCTCCAACCGGTCGCGAGTCGGATTGGAAACCCGCGCATACTCATAGCCCTTATGCTTGCCGATTTCTTCTTGAACATAAGTAGAAGTCGGATAGATAGGCACGCTGACCGCACCCGTGAGCGGGTCAGGCTCCTGTCCAACGTGAATTGCGCGAGTTGCGAAACCCAATGGTTCAGTGGTCAACGATTTCTCCTGAGTTTGCTATTCGCGATTCGCTTTTCGCGCGAACAGCGAACGACCAGCAGCGAAAAGCGCCTCTCTATATCCCGCCTTCAAATATCTTCTTCGACAAATACCGTTCTGCCGAGTCAGGAATCAACGTCACTACGCGCTTCCCTGCCCCAAGCCGCTTCGCGATTTCCACCGCTGCATAAACGTTAGCACCGGCACTTGACCCTCCCAGCACGCCTTCGCGTGCCGCCAATTCCTTCACCATGCCAAACGCTTGCTCATCCGTCACCATCATCACTTCGTCGCAAACCGAGCGGTCAAAATTGCCCGGAATAAAACTGTTGCCGATCCCTTCCACCTTGTGCGGACCGGGCTTCCCCCCGCCCAAAATTGACCCCTGCGTCTCCACCGCGACCGCGTGAACCTTCCCGATCCGCTCCTTCAGAAAACGCGCAACTCCAGTAAACGTTCCCGCCGTACCGCAGCCCACCGTGATCGCGTCGACCCGCCCATCCATCTGCTCGAAAATCTCGCGCGCGGTAGTTTCGTAGTGGTAATCGGTATTTGCCGGATTATCAAACTGCGCGGCCAAAAACGCTCCAGGCTCCGATGCTTGCAAATCCCTGGCACGCTCGATCGCCCCTTGCATGCCCTCGGCCTCCGGAGTCCGAGTCACCTCTGCCCCGAGCGCCCGCATAATAATGACCTTCTCTTCCGAAAATTTCTCGGGCACAAACAGCCGCACCTTATACCCGCGACTCACGCCAATCAAAGCCAGCCCAATGCCGGTATTTCCTGCCGTCGCCTCGATCACAGTGCCGCCCGGCCTCAGCCGACCTTCGCTCTCGGCGCGCGCAATCAACCCAATAGCGGCGCGGTCTTTCACGCTTCCGCCCGGATTCAAATATTCAAGTTTGGCGAAAATATCGGCCGACCCCGCAGGAGCCAGCTTCTTCATGTACAGCATCGGCGTTTCGCCGACGAGTTTCGAGATGTCATCGCTAACGCGCAGGCGGGAGCTTGAAGTCAATGTGGTCACTCTACAGAGTAAGGAAGGTCAGCCGCCAGCGTCAATCACTGCTCGTGTTACCCAAGTGTCCGGCGAGAACATCCGGATTGCAGCATAAATGGAGCGTCAACCGTTCACTGCCCGCTGGAAGGCGGCTCCGTTCCCGCGTAATACCCGCTCCTGGTACGGACGCTGAGTTTTCCGTGGTTGTGCGAATGTGCTTCGACCTTCACCTGCCGATAGCCGCCCTGGCTCTTCGGATGACTCGGTTTGTATCCGATCGTGTATTGCGTACGAATATCGTGCGCCACCGTGCGGCTGATGGCATCCACCTCATCGAGCGTCTGCGGGAAAAAAGCGATGCCGCCGGTTCGTTCCGACATAATCTGCAGCGCGCGTTTGGCGTGCTTCGGGTGCTCTTCCTTTTCGAGAATGCCAATCGCGTAAACTGTCGGCCCATTCTCCGATTGCAGCCGCCGGACAGCCTGCTCCAGAGTTTCCGCGCTCTCGTTATCGTCCCCATCCGTGACTACTAAAATGACCTTCTTTTCGAGCTTCGCCTCTTTTTTCAGGTGATCGGCCGACGCAACCACGGCGTCATAGAGCGCCGTCCCACCGCGCGTCTCGATCTTCTCCAGGCCCTCTTTCAGTTTCCCGATATTCGAGGTGAAATCCTGGTCGAGGTAATATTCATCATTGAAGTTGACGATAAACACTTCATCATTTGGATTCGACGCGCGTACCAGATTCAGCGCCGCCGCATTCACTTTTTGCCGCTTCTCCCGCATAGATCCGGAGTTATCCACCACGATGCCCATGGCCACCGGAATGTCTTCGTGCCGAAAAGAAGTGATGACTTGAGGATGCCCATCCTCGAAGACGCTGAAGGCACTTTTATCGAGGTTGGTGACGATGTGCTGCTTGTCGTCGATGACTGTGGCATGCAGCATAACCTCTTCAACGTCCTTACGAAAAACGAAAACGCCACTATCCGCCGCATCGGGATTTTGAGTGGACTGCGCAGGAGCATCGGAAGCAGGAGCCTGCCCACTGGATGCGGGCACGGGGGCAGATCGTTCTCCTGACGTTGAATTCACGGTCGCCGAAGAGTTGGCGGCGGGCGCAGAGGACACCGGATTCTGCGCTGGCAAGTGAAGCAGAAATACAAACGTCAGGAAAGGGAAAAATAACCAGGAAAAATTATTCCGTCGGTGCATAGTAACCCGTTTTGGCGTAGACCCGGAGCGGCGGCAATCCCTTTGGGGGTAACAGCTTTACTTTTATTTTACGCCATTTGCCATCGCGTGCTGGGTTCTTAGGACGGTATCCGATGACGTATTGGTTGCGCAACTCAATACCAATTTTCGTCGATACGTCCGCCAGGTCGTTCGGGTTATCAATCGTAAAGGCTCGCCCACCGGTCAATTCGGTGACGTCGCTGAGCAGGGCCGGGCCCAATCGCTCTTCTTCCGTCGGAAAATAATGATCGTAGATGCCGATAGCGTAGATAAGAATATCGGCTTCTTTGACCATCGATTTGATCTCGCCTTCCGTATACCGGCTGTGATTGTCTCCGCCGTCGGAGATGATCAGCAAAGCTTTCTTCGGATACTTCGCCAGCCGCATCTTGCTGACGCCCAGGTAAATCGCATCCAGCAGCGCCGTGCGGCCTCGCGCCACGGTGTAGAGCAGCCGCGCCTGAATATCCTCCACCGAGTTCGTGAAGTCGGCAATCTCCTCCGGCTTGTCCGCAAACGTAATCATAAAAAATTCGTCCTGCGGATTGGCCGTCTTGAAAAATTGAATCACTGCCTCGCGCGCGCGCTCGATCTTCGAGCTCATGCTTCCGCTCATATCAAAGATTACCCCGATCGACACCGGAGCGTCTTCGCTCGAGAACGTCTTGATCTCCTGGCGATCTTTGCCCTCAAAAAGATTGAAATTATCGCGATCCAGGCCAGTAACCAGCCGGTTTAGCGGATCGGTGATGGTTACCGGCACCAGCACCATATCCACGTCAACTTTATAAGGCTTGGTGTGAGTCTTAAAGGCCGGGTCGATCTCCGGCTCTTTCGGGGCCGCAGGCTGGACCCGCGGCTGAATGTGAACATCCTCAGTCGAATTCTGTGCGAAAAGCGGAAGCGCACTGCAGACAAAAAATACCAGAAGAACAGCAAAGGGAAGGCGAGCCGAGAACTGTTTGCGGCACAGCATAGGCCCTGCTAAATCCGCCGCCTTGCATCACAGGACACGACCCAAATCTCCTAGACAGGCGGGCCACACAATCTACATGAGCCGGATACTAGCACAGTCCGGAAAAACTGTTGTCACTTTTTCGTACGCGTCCCTAAGATTCTTACCGTATACACAAAGGTTGCTTCCGGCGATGCGCATCTTTTTTCCCTCTTTTTAGAAGGCTGTGCAAATTTCCCCAAGAGTCCAGCTAATGCGACTACCAATGTGACACAAAGCATCTACGAACGTTTTGCTGCCGGAAACCACCAATGGTCCCGAGGTAATTAATAATCCCCCACCTGCGCCTTTCGTCGCACGCCTTTGCCGTTCCTGTCCCCTGTCACCCGCCACCTGTCACCCACTACCCGCGACTCCCCCGGCAGTTTCCCCCTGCTACAATTCTGCGTTACCCTCGTGGCAATCATCTCCCCATTTCGAGCCTGGCGTTACAACCCCGGACGCGTCCCCGTCCAACAGGCCGTAACCCAGCCCTACGACAAAATCACCCCTGCCATGCAGGAGCGCTATTACGAGACCAGTCCTTATAACCTTGTCCGGATTATTCTGGGAAAACGCCAGCCCGAAGACAGTGAGACCGAAAACGTCTATACCCGGTCGGCAGCCTCGTTCCGCAACTGGCGCCAGACAGGCATCTTGCAACAGGACTCTGAACCGTCCCTGTACCGCTATTCTCAAACCTTCACCGTTCCAGGCAGCCAAACCATGGCCGAGCGCAACGCCTTTATCGGCCTCGGCCGAATCGAGAAATACTCCGCCAACGTCGTCTTCCGGCACGAACAGACGCTGTCCAAGCCAAAAGCCGACCGCCTAGACCTGCTTCGCGCGACGCGAGCCCACTTCGGTCAAATCTTCATGCTTTATAACGGAGCCGGCACGGTGGATGCCCTGCTCGATTCCCCAGCCACCCAAAACAAAGCCAAAAATGAGAAAGACGCCGAGACCGAGGTCACCGATGAATACGGTGTCGTGCACCGACTCTGGAAAATTTCCGACGCTGACGTCCTTGCCGCCGTCCGCGAACAGATGAAAGACCGCAAGCTGATTATCGCGGACGGCCACCACCGGTATGAAACCGCCCTGACCTATCGCGATCAGCAGCGCGCCACCGCCGAAACCGGCTCGGGCATTCCCGCTCCCTATGATTGGGTCATGATGACCTTCGTAGACATGGATCGTCCCGGCCTGATAATTCTGCCGACCCACCGCCTGGTGTTTGGCCTGCCAACATTCTCGGCCGCTCAATTTCACGTCGAGGCGCGAAATTTTTTCAACGCGGAAGAAGTCGACCCCGGAATCGACGCCGCCCGCGCCACCGCAATTCTACAAAACGCCGGTCACGCCGGAACCGCGCTGCTGGCGGTTACTCGCGACCGCGCATTTCTCCTGCACTCCCCAAAAGCGATTGGCACTCCATTATTTGGAAGACTCTCCCTCCGCCAGCAGTCTCTCGACGTCGTGCAACTCCACAAGTGCCTTCTAGAAGGCGTCCTAAAGATCTCCGAAGAAGCGGTCCGCAACCAGGAGAATGTCTCTTACTGCCGCGAGGCGGCCGAAGCTCTGGCGCAAGTGCAAAGCGGCAAGGTTCAAATTGCCTTTCTAATGAATCCCGCGCGTATGGAGCAGATTCGCGACATCGCCTTTGCCGGCGAAGTGCTACCCCAGAAGTCCACCGATTTCTATCCGAAGCTGCTAAGCGGCTTAACGATTTATGCGTTGGACTAAAGTACACAGCCTCCAGCACCAACTATCCAACCGTCGTCGGAATGCGGCCAACTGGGTACTGGGTACGAGGTACTGGGTACTGCTGTTCGCTCTTCTGCCAGTCGCATCCAGCGCCGAAGAAAAGCACATCTCCGTTTATTCGCCGGTTGCCGTCTATACTCTCCCCGTTCTCGATCGTGCCGGCCGGGAATATGTGGGCCTGCTCGAATTGCTCGAACCGCTCGGCCGTGTCAGCAGTCAGTCTGACGGACGCCACTGGCGCCTGCGCTACAACGCGCTCGACGCCGACTTCACCGCGGGCAGGTCGCAAGGCAAAATCCATGGCCGTGATATCAATTTAGCCGCGCCCTTCCTGATCGAAAACTCGCGCGGCCTGGTTCCCGTCACCTCTCTCGCCACGTTGCTGCCCCGCTTTCTAGGAACGCCCGTTGATTTTCACGAGAACGCCCGCCGCTTGTTCGTCGGCGAGGTCGGAGTCCAAACCAGCTTTCACCTCGACGCCGGCAACCCGCCCCATCTGCTACTGACTTTCACCACTCCCGTGAACCCGACCATCTCCACCGAACCCGGCAAGCTGCGCATGCTATTCAAACGTGATCCGATCGTATCGCCCGGCAGCCAGTCGATTTCTTTCGACAACAACATCATCACTCACGCTACATATTCTGAGAACAACGGCGATGCCGAAATCGACGTGGCTGCAAGCGAGCCACTGATGGCCAGTTTCAGCATCGACCGAAGGACGATCACCGTGTCCGTCGTCCAAGCAGCGACGGTTCCGAACAGCGCCGCGCAACAAAATCCAACTCAAACCACAACGCCGACCAACCAACCCGCGAACAGCGCCAACTCAAACGCTACCGTCCATCGCGTTCTCGCCATCGTCGATCCCGCCCACGGCGGCGACGAACGTGGCGCAGCCCTGTCCGACACGCTGGCCGAAAAAGACGTCACCCTCGGCTTCGCTCGCCTTCTTCGCCACGAACTCGAAACTCGCGGCTTCGCTGTGACCTTGCTGCGCGACAGCGATATCACCTTGACCCTCGACCAACGCGCCACTGCCTCCAATGTCGCGCGCGCCGGAATCTACATCACTGTCCACGCAACTTCGCAGGGCAACGGCGCGCGCGTTTACACCTCGCTACTGCCCGTCGAGTCGCCAAGCAAAGGTGTATTTCACTCCTGGAACGCCGCCCAAGCCCCCGCTTTGCCTCTAAGCCGCACAGTGTCGGCGGCGGTCGCAACCGAGTTGCAGAAAAAAAATTTCGCAGCGCAAGCCTCTTCCGCTTCGCTGCGTCCGCTAAACAATGTGTCGATGCCGGCAGTAGCCATCGAACTAGCGCCCGGCCCAAATGGCCTCTCCGATTTAACCTCAGCCAACTATCAGCAGCGCGCCGCAGCCGCAATCGCCGACGCAATAGCATCAGTCCGCGATCGCCTGGGAGTCCAACAATAATGCCCAAACAAGCTGTACAAAATTCGATGCAGCACTCGATTTTCGCGAGCGCAGCCCTTCTACGCAGCTGCGACCGGGAACTGAGAACTGCGAACCGAGAACTCCCATGATCCCCCGCTCTCTCCTGATCGGTGTAGCCACGCTCTTACTCCTGGTCGTGTGCATGGGAATCTACCTGCGCCAAATGCGGCAACGGGCGCGTCAACCCGAACCTGCCGCCGCCACCGAGGCGCTTCCAGTCGCTCCGCCGCCCACCGGTCCAACCGAAACCGTCACGCTCTACGTCGCCGATGATGCCGCCGGAATCCTCCGCCCCCGCTCTGCCCAAATCCCTCTTCCCGGAGGTCGCCAGCAGCGAGCCGAAGAATTGCTGCGCGCCCTCCTGCGCATCTACCAGCAACCCGGAGCGGCGCATCCCCTGGCTCCAGCCGCCGACATCCGCAGCATCTACCTCGTCGATCCCGGAGCCGCCGTCATCGATCTCAACGCCCCCTTCGCCGACCAGCACCGCTCCGGCATTCTGAGCGAACAGCTCACCCTGAACTCTCTGGTTGAAACCCTAGCCATCAACGTCCCCGGAATCCAGCGCGTCAACATCCTGGTCGAAGGCAAGAAACGCGAAACCCTGGCCGGCCACGCCGACCTAACCGACACGTTCGATGTAATGACGATCGAGCAGACAGCCAACCAGTAATCATCTGATTTCAACCATTAGAATCCCCGCCCTTGTCACTCTTCAAAACTCGCGTGATCGCAATGATTGTGTTCCAATTCCGAGTCGTAGCCGGCGCGCCGTACAGTTTGTCGATCTGGCCCAGATAGCCGATCGTCCTCATGTGACGACGAGCATAGGCTATGGCGATGAAACCGGGTTCGACTATGTTCGTTCTCCCAAAGGAAAATGAATTCTCGATGAGTGTAATTGCCTTGCTTTCGCCATTTGAGCAGTTACAAGGTATTATTCTTCCCGACGTAGCCACCGATGGGCCTCTCCACAACGCTAGGCACAATCCGCGACTTCCGCGACACCCTCAGGGAGTGGCGGGCGTTTAAGCACCGAACCGGGCGATGGCCCGTTCTCTCGGTTATCACTTACGCATCGCTTTGGATAGCGCTAATCACTGCCGTGGTATTGCTTCTGTTGTATTCGGAGCATCACTCGTGGACAAAACTTCGCCTCATGCTCATTGTATTAACAAGCCTCGTCCCGCGCGCAGTTCTGTGGGAAGCCGTGGAACGAGCTGTTCGACTTGTCGAAATGCGGCGATACGGCATCGCAACTCGCAAGTCCCCCGATCAGAGTTGATCTATCGACCGCAGCGTAGAGAGCCTGCTAGATTAGCCGTTCACAACTGATCTGCATACGGAAAATGGACCTCAACTGGCGATAAATCGCAATTTCACTCATTAACCACGGATTAAGGGTCCGGCCAACTCTCAATTTACGCCGACCCTGATTGCGACAGCTATCTGGAAGGCTTAGCAATCACCGACTTGACGGCGACTATCAAGAGAGCGATCAGTCCGGAGATGAACGATATTGCGCCGATGAACACGCCAGCCATTACCAGTCGTGGGCTGGGGCAATTGCCGCCCCACGCGCAATGGCCAGCAGCCATTAGGGAAGGATAGCCGACGAGGACTCCTACGCCGAGAAGCATGAGCGACTGCCGCAGGCTGAGTGGTTTCCGTAGCATTGCGATCAGAGTCTAGCGTATCTCAGCCTGGTTAAATCAACAGTCCTTGCCAAAACCACTCGGGAATATTCTTGAGTGCGCCCGGCTTACTTCAGGCCTTGCGCAACGCCGTTAAGGTGTGGCTTCTTGGCACGCTCTCTGTCGGGTAGTTGACCGCGCTCCGGAGGCGGTTCTGATCCTTGGTGGATACGGCCAATCGGGTTCTTGGTTCCCCGAACCAGGTCTAGGCCGTCTTCGTCGTTAAGAACAACGTTCAGCAGTGAGCTGTGTACGCGTAAATGGTCGCCAACGTCGTAGTTGATAAAACCGAGCTTCCTGAATCGGTTCATGAAAAAGCTGACCCGCGAACGTGTTGTCCCGACCATCTCTGCCAGAGTCTCCTGGCTGAGTCTGGGGACGGACATCTCGGATACTCCTTCTTTGCCGAATTGCGCCATCAATAGCAGAACTCGCGCCAGCCGCTTTTCGCTGGAATTGAACAGTTGATCCACCAGATCGTCCTGATATCGGATGTTCCGCTTCAGCAGATACTTGACGAACAGGGCCGACAATCTTGGCTCCCGGCTCATGGCAAGCATCATCGCCTTCCGTCCAACATGCAGCAGAACGCAGTCCGTCATAGCAACTGCAGAAGACATGCGGACGGGCTGGCCGGCAAGACCGCCTTCTCCAAAAAAATCTCCTTCGCTCAAAATGCCGAGAGTTGCTTCTTTCCCGGCTTCCGACACAACGCTCATTTGCACCTTGCCCTCTTGGACAAAGAAAAGTCCGTCGCTCGAATCGCCTTGCGTAAATATCGTGCCTTTCTTTTTAAACGAGACCATCTCCCTGCCCTTCCCAATTGTCGACAGAAAGACGAGGGGATTGAAATCACGTTGCTCACCTGCGGGATTGGTTTAGCTTCGCAAAGGTCGTCCTGACTGGGAGGTCACCACTGTCAATTATGGAGAAAGCGGGAGCGCAAAACTGGTCTGATGTGCTCACAATCGCATAAAAACAGAATCTGGAAAGCCATGAGTCTCGGCCAGAAACGCGAGTATGTGAGGTTACAGTTGGCGAAAAATCCCGATATCGCGAACTAGGTCCCCGTTCGGGTCAGTTGGTGCTAACGCCTCATGGCGACACTTACATTCGTCAGTCGTGCCATCTTCCGGACTTATTGGCTGACCGTGAAGGAAACGGCGTTTGAATCGCTACCATTGCACGTGGATGTTCTGGTTGTTGTTCCGTCGATAGAACTGGAAGACGTGCCACCCTCTGGGGGATTGAGCACGAGCACCTGCACCGTTCCGGGCTGCGCAATGACAGCAGCGGGGATCGTAGCAACCAACTGATGGCTATTGACGAAACTCGGCGTCAAAATGCCGTTAAAGTCCACCATCGAGGTGCTGAGAAAGTCATTACCGTTGATGGTCAATACCAACTGGCTGCCTCCAGCGGTTGTGCTGCTGGGTGAGATCGAAGTGATAGATGGAGTAGCCGGGCACGAGCAAGACACGGCTGTTGACAGCGCGATCACAAGCACGTACAAAACACAAGATCTCGCTGCCGTTGCCATTGGCGTACACCGCTGGCAAACTGGCTCCGAAGAACGAGGTGCTGGGAAGCTGAGGGCCATTCAAGAGGATCAGCGGGACCTCACAACCGGGCCGCCAGTCAGATTATACGCCGGACTTGTAAAGGCAAAACTGTGGCGCCGTGACTGCCGGATCGCGAACCACTGCCCGCCCTTATCGGGTTTCTCGAATTGCCGGGTCAGACCGGGCGACCTCAGTTGGCGATAAATCGCGATAGCGCTCATTGACCTTACCAGTGGTGTCTTGAGCGCAAACGCCTGGTTTCGTTCAACTATCGAGGTCCCGTGTATAAGGAATTGTTTGGAAGCGCACGAGTGGCCATTGTTTCTAGCACCGCGGAGGACGGAACGCTTTTCCTCTGTTCAGGCGTCGAGTCTAACAGCCCAAAGGAGACCTCGCCCAAGCGGGACGTTCGGAGGAGCACGAGAGCGCGCCCAAGCGGAGACCGAAAAATTCCATGCCACTCGACCGGAAACAACGGAGGGGAAGCGAGGGTGCGCTAGTCCCCGTAGGTCCATTTCATTTTCTAGTAGAGAGTGGCTAGGCCGACATAGCCGCTATCGGTTCCTATCCACACCGCTTTGACGCCGTTCTCCGAGATGCCGGCCACCCCGAAGGCGTTCCCAGTGCCCCCAAACGAATAGGTTTGTGTTGCATTAAAGGTGCAGTTGGAATTCACCGTAGTGGTTCCTGTGAATGTACCACTGACAATCGTTCCGCCGCCGTAGTTCTCAACCAGGGAACCCGTTTCCGCCCCCTTAGAAGTCACCTTCGACTGTGCGGTTACAAGCACGATACCAACGGGTGTGTCTCCCCAATAGACCTTTTCCGTATAGCTGCCGGCGGCGTTAGCCTCGGTGCACGTCGTCTTCGCTTGCTTGTAGGCGGTAAATTGCATTTCCGTTCCGGCGGCGGTGGAAATCCCATCCATTTCACCCCCGGTTGAATTTACCGTGCCGGAGACAGTGACGGTATTGCCCAAGCTGTCAGTTGCGGATTCAGAGAAGGAACAGTTCGCACCTACTGCGACTATAGAGTAAGTGCCGCTGAGGGTCACGCCGGTGGAAACGGTGCCATTGACGTTTTCCACTCCTGATCCGGTGAACTTGCTAACGCCGTCGTAGGTTTCGAGAAAGAGCACAGCTCCATAGCCTGGGGAGCCTGCAACATAGCCTATATTGGCGGCTGCATAGTTTCCGTTCAATATCGCCTGATCACAGGTTGCTGCATGCAGGGAGGGGGTTAGCGAAAGGAGTACGAGTGTCAGGCAGCCGATACAAAGTTTCATGAACTTCCTCCTTGGGTTGAATTGAAATTTCTTTTGACCTCGAAAACGGCTGCCATTCTCCGCCCGATCTCTATTCACGTCAATGTGAAACAACTTGCATCACCGCGCGGAGAGCATTTCTGTCCTGGATAGTTGTCGTAAAATTACACTCATTGATCTTGGCCTCTGGGAAGGATCGTTAATTGCCCGGTTTGAACACCGCAGGTGGGAAATGATCCGTGTTGCTAGTTTCTGAGGGCCTTGAAAACATAGATACCGAGTGCGCCCATTGAAGCTCCTGTGATGAGAATCAATGGCCCCAGCCAGCCCAATCCGTGGTAAGAAAACTCGCCGAAAACAATAGAGACGATGAAGGCGAAAATCATCAGCCAGGTGCCCCACGCATTCGCGTTTCTTGCGAATGTGTGGGTGTGCGCACCACCCCACCACCAATGTGTCACTCCGAAAAATCCGCGGGCGAAGGGCGCCCGACCACCTGATCACGACACTGGACTGTTAGAATTTCTCTCACATGATCTTTCGCAGCGATAAACGAGCTCCCGACCAGCTTCGTCCCGTCAACATCGTTCCCGATTTCATCTCCACCGCCGAGGGCTCGGCGCTGATCGAAATGGGCAACACGCGCGTCATCTGCACCGCCTCGATCGAGGAGACCGTCCCTCCCTTCCTGCGTAACTCTGGCAAAGGATGGATCTCTGGCGAGTATGGAATGCTGCCGCGCGCCACTCTGACGCGTAGCGCGCGCGAATCCGCCAAGGGCAAACAAAGCGGACGCACGCAGGAGATTCAGCGCCTCATCGGCCGTTCCCTGCGCGCCGTCACTGATCTTCAGCATATGGGTGAGCGCACCATCTGGATCGACTGCGACGTGATCCAGGCCGATGGCGGCACGCGCACTGCCTCAATCACCGGCGCATTCGTAGCGCTGGGACTGGCTCTACAGCGACTGGTCGATGCCGGAACCTTAACGTCCGCACCGATAAAAGACTTTGTGGCCGCGATCAGTGTAGGCGTCGTCGACGGTGAAGTTCTGCTCGATCTGAATTATGAAGAGGACTCGCGCGCCGACGTGGATATGAATTTCGTCATGACTGCGGGCAACAAAATTGTTGAACTGCAAGCCACGGCCGAGCACCAGGTTTTCGACGACGCGCAACTGGCCAAGATGATGTTGCTGGCGCGCCAAGGCATCCAGTCGCTGATCGCCAAACAGCAGACCCTGCTCGGAACGCTCGCTTTACTGCAATAGCGCCCGCGCGCGAACACACGGGGAAATGAGAGGAAAATTCCGGTTTTACCGGTTCGCGCTTTTCTCCGTGACTCCGTGTCTCCGTGGTGGGTGTGCCTTCGGCAAGCTCAGTGATTTAGAATTATCTGTTCGTATAACAATGATCATCCAGCAATGCTAGGAGGACTTATGAAACTCACCCCCGGCAAACTCGCCGGCATGAAAGCCGTTTCGAACGACCGAGGCGTAATCGCCGCTGCCGCCATGGACCAGCGCGGCTCCCTGCAAAAGTCTCTCGCCAAAGAAAAAGGCTCGGCCGTCTCTGACTCGATGATGGAGGAATTCAAGATCCTGGTGAGCGAAGTCCTCACGCCACACGCGAGCGCCATCCTGCTCGATCCAGAGTGGGGACTGCCCGCTTCCAAGCGCCGCGCCAAGAACGCTGGCCTGCTCCTCGCCTACGAAAAAACCGGGTACGACAAAACTGGCCCCGGACGCCTCGGCGATCTGCTCGATCATTGGTCGGTACGCCGCTTGAAAGAAGCAGGCGCAGATTGCATCAAGATTCTCCTCTACTACACTCCGTTTGATCCAAAAGACACAAACGACAAGAAGCACGCCTGGGTCGAGCGTTTGGGCGACGAGTGCCGCGCCAACGACATCCCTTTCTTTCTCGAGTTCGTCGTCTACGAAGAAGGCGTCGACGAGAAAGGCTTCGACTTCTCCAAGAAAAAGCCCAAAGCCGTCATCGAAAGCATGCGCGAATTCACCAAAGATCGCTACGGCGTCGACGTGATGAAGGTCGAAGTTCCCATCAACATGAAATTTGTCGAAGGCACGAAGTCGTATAAAGGTGAAAAAGCTTATTCGAAGCAAGACGCTATGAAGCACTTCCAGGAAGCAGCCGCGGTCGCGACCAAGCCCTTCATCTATCTGTCGGCGGGAGTGAGCAACGCCGAATTCACCGAATCGCTGGAACTCGCCGCCGAATCACGCGTGAAATTCAATGGCGTGCTCTGCGGCCGCGCGACCTGGAAAGACGGCATCCCAATCTACGCGAAACAAGGCGCGAACGCGTTCCGGAAGTGGCTGGAAGATGAAGGCGTGAAGAACATCAATAACGTAAACGACCGCCTCAAGGCCGCCACCAGTTGGTATTCAATCTACGGAGTGGAACCGGCGCTAGCCCACGTATAGAACAAGCAATCAGCATTCAGCAGTCAGCAATCAGCGTTAAGATCTGCGGCACAAGTAAACTGCCCGATTGCAGGGGAACTGAGTGCTGAATGCTGACTGCTAAATGCCGATCACTCCCCGAAAAACCGCTCTGATCACCGGCGCCTCCTTCGGCATCGGACTGGAACTCACCCGCATCTTCGCGCGGGAAGGCTACAACCTAGTCCTCATCGCGCGCAGCGCCGATAAACTGCGGCAACTTGCCTCTGATCTCGAGAAAGCGCACGGCACGCGTTCTCTGATCTTGGCCATCGACCTGACCGATCCTGGCGCTCCCGCATATGTCCTCGATCAGACGACGCGCGCCGACATTCAGGTCGACGTACTGGTCAACAACGCCGGCTTCGGACAATACGGTCCATTCGCCGAGAACGATCTGGAAGAATGTCTGCGCCAGATCCAACTCAACGTCACCACGCTCACCCATCTGACGCGCCTGTATCTGCCAATGATGATCGAGCGAAAATCTGGACGCATCCTGAACGTCGCCTCCACAGCAGCATTCCAGGCCGGACCGCTGATGGCCGTCTATTACGCCACCAAAGCCTACGTCCTTCACTTGTCGGAAGCGATTGCCAATGAACTTCAAGGATCGGGCGTGACCGTCACCTGCTTATGCCCAGGTCCAACCGCCACCGAATTCCAGGAGCGGGCAAACATCAAGCACATTCGATTAGCGACGTATGGAGCGATGGATGCCCGGACCGTGGCAGAAGACGGCTATCGCGCCCTGATGGTAGGCAAGCCAGTAGTAATTTCCGGATTCAAGAATTGGCTGATAGCGCAATCGGTACGCTTTGCGCCTAGGCGAATGGTTACCGCCGTAGCAAGAAAACTTCAAGAGAAATAAATCAAGGCCGTTCGCTATCGCAAAACTTCCTGAGGCGTCTTGCGCCCTTCGAGCGCCGCCTGCACGCGGCTATGTTTTCGGCTATAGGTGAAATAAACGACCATCCCAATCACCAGCCAGATAATCAATCGCGCCCAGTTGATCCAACCGAGTTTATACATCATGTAGCCGTTGAACAGGATCCCCATGACCGGCACAAACGGCACCCAGGGCGTGCGAAACGGACGATGTTGGTCAGGGTTTGTGTGGCGCAATGCCATTATCGCAATACAAACAATCACAAACGCCAGCAGGGTTCCGATGTTGACCATCTTTCCTATATCGTCAATCGGAGTCAGCGCCCCCACGATCGCCGCCAGCAATCCGACGAGCATCGTGTTCTTCCACGGCGTCCGGAAGCGCGGGTGAATCGCGGCGAAGAATTTCTTGGGCAAGAGCCCGTCATTCGCCATCGAATACAACACGCGAGTCTGCCCAAGCAGCATCACGAGCATGACGCTCGTAAGACCAGCCAGCGCCCCGAGCGTAATAATGTTGGAAGCGCCAGTAAGGCCGCGATCCAGAAATGCGCGCGCAATGGGCGCTTCAATATTCACTTCCTGCCACGGCACCATTCCGGTCAGAATCGCAGCGACCGCGATATACAACACCGTACACACTAGCAGCGAAGCAATGATACCGATGGGCAGATCGCGCTGCGGATTCTTCGCCTCTTGCGCCGTCGTCGAAACCGCGTCAAATCCGATATACGCGAAAAAGATGTAAGCCGCTCCGGCCCCGATTCCTGAGAATCCGTAAGGAGCAAATGTCGACCAACTCGATCCCCAGTTGGCTGCGCTGATGTAACGTATGCCCAGTCCGATGACAAATAAAACCACCCCTACTTTGATAGTGACGATCGTGGCATTAAAACGGGCGCTCTCTTTAATACCAATCACCAGGATTGCCGTGATCACCAGGGCAATCACGAAAGCTGGCAAGTTAAAGCCAATCTCAGATCCGAACAAGTGTGGCGCATTCAGCAGGTCGTGACCTTTTTGCACTAACTCCGGCGATTGCGCACCCATGATCGCCGTCACTTTATCGAGGAAAGCCTGCGTGCCCGGTACCAGCGCAGAGTCGGATGCCGTCGCCATCTGGCGAGCAACGATCTTTTCCGCCTGATCGAGTCCTGTCCAATGGTCGTAAGCCAGCCACAACGGCATCTTGATGTGAACAATATTAAGCAGTTCGATGAAGTGATTCGACCATCCTGAGGACACTGTGCTCGCGCCCATAGCATATTCAAGTGTGAGGTCCCATCCGATAATCCAGGCAATGATCTCGCCGAGGGTAGCGTACGCGTAGGTGTATGCGCTGCCCGCCAATGGAATCATGGCCGCGAATTCCGCATAGCAAAGCGCCGCAAACGTGCAACCAAGTCCGGAAAGAACAAACGACAACATCAATCCCGGCCCAGCGTAGTGCGCGCCCAACCCGGAGAGCACGAAGATTCCGGCACCAATTACGGCGCCCACGCCGAGGGCCGTCAACTGAAACACGCCGAGTGTGCGTTTCAAACTATGCGACCCTGTTTCTCGCGCCTCTTCCATCAACAAATTAAGCGGCTTTTTCGCAAAGAGGTCAGTCATCCGTAGCGTCTCTCCTGTCAGTTATAACCACTCGTTTAAACCGAAGTTGCCTCGGTTCGCGGGCGCCAGATGTAATACACCGGAATCCCAAGCAGCACGATAAACAGCCCCGGCCACGTGTATTGCGGCTTGTAGCGTAACAGTACAACGTCAATAAACAAAGCCATCACGATATAAACCGCGGGCAGAATGGGATAGCCGACGGCTTTATACGGACGCTCCGCCTCCGGATGAGTTCGCCGCAAAACGAATAGTCCGACGATCGTAAGCACGTAAAACACCAGCACCGCAAAAATGATGTAGTCGAGCAGTTGCCCATAGCTTCCCGAGATGCAGAGAACGCACGTCCACACCATCTGCACCATCAGCGAAATCGCGGGCGTCTTATAGCCAGGATGCAACCGTGCAACGCTGCGAAAAAACAGCCGATCTTTCGCCATCGCGTAGTAAACACGGGCGCCGGAGAGAATCAAGCCATTGGCGCATCCGAAGGTGGAAATCATGATGGCGATGGCCATCAGTCCTCCGCCGAGAGAACCAAACATCTGCGTCATGACCGCGGTGGCGACGCGGTCCTCTGTGGCATACTGAATGCCGCGTTCCAGCAGCGTCGTTCCGCCGGGATTACCTACCAGCGGCAGCGCCGTCAGATAAATAAAGTTGCACGCGATATAAAGCGCGATCACAACGCCCGTGCCCAGCGCCAGCGACAGCGGAAGATTGCGGCTGGGATTTTTTACCTCGCCAGCCGTAAACGTAACGTTGTTCCAGGCATCGGCGGAAAACAGCGACCCAACCTGCGCGATTGCTAGCACCGTTAGCGTTGAGACCAGTACGCTCGCGCCCATTCCGCCGACGTCATGCAGCGTACCGAGACCAGCATTCTTCCAGAAGTTTGCGCCAAAATTCGCGGCAATCGCCTGCGCGTTGCGCCCAAGAATGAGTCCGAAGATAACCAAGCCAAGCAACGCCGATACTTTCGCGGTCGTAAAAATATTCTGAATAACCGCGCCCGTTTTCACCCCGAAAATATTAATGACCGAGAGCGCAACGACTACCAGAATGGCGATGAGGTTCTGTGTATTCAGTCCAACATCCATGCCGCCAAGCACCATCGGTCCAATCGCAAATTTCGGCACCTTCCACAGGTGGACAATCCAATGCGTGGAAGAAATCGCCGGCCAGAAAATCCCGAGAAATTTGCCAAAAGCCACGCCCACCGCGGCGATCGTGCCCGTCTGGATCACGAGAAACAAAGTCCATCCGTAGAGAAATCCCCAGAGCGGGCCGAGCGACTCACGCAGATAAACGTACTGCCCGCCCGCCCGCGGCATCATGGCCGCCAGTTCGCCATAGGTGAGCGCGCCGACGATGGTCAGAAAGCCCGTGACGACCCATGCCCCAATCAGCAGCGCCGGCGAGTTAACCTCGCGAGAAATCTCGGCGGACACAATAAAAATTCCCGAGCCGATCATCGAGCCCATCACCAGCATGGTCGCGCTGGTCAGCCCAAGGCCTTTGACTAGCTCTTGATCCTGATGGGTATGCCGCTCCCAATCGCTCAGAACTGGCGACTGCTTGGGACTTTGAACGTCAGTGCTCACGAACCTCCTAAAAACGGGTCCCCAACTCCCTCGCCGGGTGCACCGCAAAAAGGGTGCCACGCTCATTCGCGCCCTTTGCGAATGAGTGGGTTCAACTTTACCCCAGAACTCGCAAAAATTCCTCAGCTGATTTGCCGGGATCCCGTAACAAGTCGGATATCACCGCCACAGAGTCGGCTCCCGCATCGATAACAGAACGGGCGTTAGCGCGAGTAATCCCACCGATCGCGACCAGCGGATTCCGCGTCAGTTCCCGCGCCCGCCGCAGGCCTTCGAGGCCGACAACAGGATCAGGATTAACCTTGCTGTTGGTCGAGAAGATCGGCCCGATCGCCAGGTAGTCAGCAGACGTTTTATCGGCTTCGGCCAGCTGCTCGGGATTGTGCGTGGATACGCCGAGCCAGCGATCGAACCCAATGATGCGCCGGGCTGACTCAGGAAAAAGATCATCCTGCCCCACATGCAAACCATCGAAACCGGCCGCTATACAGAGATCGGCGCGGTCGTTCATGACGAGCTTGACCTTTGATCGAAAGCCAGTTCCGAGACGCGCCCTCAGTTCACGCGCCTCTTTCAGCATTTGCCGCGTGTGGCCAGACTTGTTTCGGTACTGCAGGAGTGTGCAGCCGGCGGAAGCCAAGTCCTGGGCTGCCTCAAACAACCCTCTGCTGTCAGAAAAACAGGATGGATCCAGAATTGGGTACAGACGCGGCAGCGAAACTATCGCCTTGTGTGGAAAAGCAGCGTTCACGGTAGCACATCAGTGTACCGGCTCAGTGGCAGCGGCCGCTTGCTTTACCGAATTATTCACGTTGAGGATGCGCCAGCGGCCTCCGGCATCTTTTCGGCACATGGTCATTCCATGTCCGGCGAGGTGCTCCTCGGGGCTGTCAATCCAGAAATCATAGGAGTACCACATGAGGTCGCCGAAACTGCGTATGTCATGCGGCTGTGCGTCATAGCGCGGTTTGGAAGCAGACTTGAAGTAACGCTGGCTCAGATAATTTATGACTTCCAGGCGCCCACGGTACTCGCCATGCGGAGTATAGAAAACGACTTCCGGATCGAAACACTCCTCCATTGCTTTCACGTCACCTTGATTAAAAGCAGCCACGCATGACCCCATGTCGCCTTCTGCCTCGGCAAAAGCGTCTGAGGAAATTCCCCGCTGCTCGGCCGGCGCGGGTACGGCAACTCGCCGCTTCAAATCGATGGTCATCCCCATCTGGTCGAGCAGATCGACACCCAGGATCCCATCGATCTGCCCGCCACAGGCATTGCCGATGGCGCTCAGGTCAATCGCCTTGAGCTTGAGATCGCGCAGCTTGTGCGTGCCCAGCTCCACTTCCGGCAAAAAAACTTCGCGGGCGCTAGTCGCCTCACTTCCGCTCCACGAATAGATGTGGACCTGCTTGGATTCGCCCGACGTGAATGACTTCAGATTGAGGATGGTGGTAGCTGCGGTGTCGAGCAGGAAGCGCCGGTTTTCTCCTGCAACCTTCATGGTGACAACCGGCAGGCGATCACAGCGTTCGATCGGGATTTCGTCCTTCTTATTGATGATTTGGGCGGGGACCGAGACCGGCGAGCAGGCAACGAGAAAAACCAGGATGGCAAGAGAGGTCGGCTTCATGGAACCCCCATTCCCGATTGATCGCCGGTTGGCGGCGTACCATTTAGAAGACTACCTAAGTAGAAAAGGCCGCGCCCCGCGTCGAGCCCGCTGCTCTCGTAGCGCTTTCGCGAAGCCGCAGAAGCTGTTTCCGGTGATGCCGCCCGTGCACCACATGAACCTTCCTCCACTGAGGCGCACTCAACGGCCCGAGAATCGGATGGTCGAGCACCTTCACCTGGCGCCCGAAACGCGCTTCACACTGCGCGATGATCGCATCCATCGCCGCCAGCTTTTCCCCGAACTCTTTTCGCACTTTTTCCACCGGCAAACCTTTCGGCTCGGCGACTGCGGGAGCTTTTCGTCCGGAGGGCATGTGGCCCAATCCCACGATCACGAAGGTCAGCGCGCGATGCGCCATCGATGCCCTCGTCCCGAGTGGCTTGCCCGCGGTAATGACTCTCCCGAATCCGTTGATCGTTCCGGTGTAGCTGAGATACAGATGTTCCAGTACCTCCGCTGCACACCATTTCCCCGGGAGATGCCAGCGCAATTGCTCGCTGGACATGCCTTCCAAAGCCGACTCCAAATCTTCTTTCAACTTTTCCAGGAGGGGATCCATAACCTGCTCCCACTTGTGCGGGCGCTATAGTTGGCTTAGATGATCGGATCAACGCGCAGCTTCTTTTTTCGCCAAAAATCTCTCTATAAATCCAGTATCGAAATTCCCCGCGCGGAATTCGGGGTCCGCCAGTATCCGCCGGTGCAGCGGAATCGTCGTGTAGATTCCCTCCACGATAAACATTCCTAGCGCGCGACTCATGCGCGAGATGGCCTCGGCGCGATCCTTGCCCCGTACCACCAGCTTCGCAATCAGCGAATCATAATAGGGAGGAATCGTACCCTCGGCATACGCCGCGGTATCGATGCGCACGCCCGTCCCTCCCGGCGGATTAAACGTCGTAATCTTGCCCGCCGAGGGCGTGAATTTCTCCGGGTGTTCCGCATTGATGCGGCACTCAATGGCGTGTCCCCGATGCACGATCGGCCCTTGCAACACATCGGATAACTTCGCGCCCGCCGCGATCATGATCTGGCTCTTCACCAGATCCACATCGGTGACCATTTCCGTGACCGGATGCTCCACCTGTATACGAGTGTTCATCTCGATGAAATAAAGACGCCGGTCTTTATCCATCAGAAACTCAATCGTGCCCGCATTCTGATAGCCGACCGCGCTCAGCGTCTTGCTGAGCATGTCCCCTGTTTCCTTTCGCAGCTCGGGCGTCATCCGCACCGACGGCGACTCTTCCAGTAGCTTCTGGTGACGCCGCTGAATCGAGCACTCGCGCTCTCCCAGGCTGACGACGTTGCCGTGCTCATCACCCAGCACCTGAAATTCAATGTGGCGCGGGTTCTCAACATAGCGCTCCAAGTAGAGGTCGCCGTTGCCAAACGCGCCCGCCGCCTCTGACTGCGCCTGCCGATACAGCGCAGGCAATTCGTCTTCGTTGCGCACAATGCGCATGCCGCGCCCGCCCCCGCCGGCCGTGGCTTTCACGATGACGGGAAAGCCGATCTGCCGCGCCCATTCGCGTGCCTCTTCCGCCGACTCCACAACGCCATCGGATCCAGGCACGATCGGCACCCCATGCTGTTTCATGGCGGCGCGCGCTTTTTCTTTTTCTCCCATCAGCCGTATGACTTCCGGAGGCGGTCCGATGAACTTGATCTGCGACGCTTCGCACACCTCCGCGAAGTTGGCGTTTTCCGAAAGCAAGCCATAGCCGGGATGGATGGCATCGACATTCGCGATTTCGGCGGCACTGATCACGGCCGGGACGTTGAGGTAACTCTGCGCCAGTTGCGGCGGTCCAATACAGATCGCTTCGTCGGCAAAACGCACATGCAGCGAATTGCGGTCCGCTTCGCTGTAGATCGCCACCGAGCGGATGCCCAGTTCCTTGCACGCGCAAATCACGCGCAGCGCAATCTCGCCGCGGTTCGCCACTAAAATCTTATTGAACATGATTGCTTCGTGGAAAATTCAGTTGCCCAGGTCTGTCGTACTTGGTTGGCGTCAGCTGGCCCAATGGCCCGATCACCCGATGATCCGATCCCTTCATTTCGGACGAACGGCGAACAATTCCTGTCCGTATTCGATGGGCTGGCCGTTGGCGACAAGCTTCTTGACTAACTCTCCGGCTATGTCGCACTCGATCTCGTTCATCAATTTCATCGCTTCCACGATGCACAAAACCTGCCCCACTTCGAGCGTGTCTCCTACTTTGACAAAGGGCGGCGAGCCGGGCGAGGGCGATTCGTAAAACGTGCCGACGATCGGCGACTTCACGATGTGCAAGCCTTCTTGAGTGTCAGCCGCGGCGCTAGCCGCCAGATCAACCCGCGCAGAAACAGGAGGAGCAACCGCGGACACACCGGGAACCATCACGGGCCCAGGCTGCACCGCGATATACCTCGAATCGGGCAACAGTGCCGGCGGAGGCTCCGCCGCACGCTTGATCTTCACCTTGACGTCGCCACGCTCCAACTCAAACTCGGCAATGTCCTTTTCTATTAAGAACTCGATGAGTTCCTTCAGCTCTTTTTGATTCATGTATAAGGCGGGTTCGCTGTGCTTTCACGGCATCTTCTTGGATGCCCATTTGGTCCGGCTCGTAACCATACCCGGTTCGCGAAAATCTCCGGTTCGTAATCTTCGTGCTTGAAACAATGAACTGCCGCAACAAATTACTTCGTATCAGGGCGCTGCGTGTTGGAGCGCTTCGTATCAGGGTATCGCTTCAGCGATACCGCAAATCCCGCCACAATCAATCCCCTTTAGGGGCTGCACGCCTAAATGACCACCAACTCTTTATCCGTGGGGGTCAACACCTCGCAGCCCGAGGACGTCACCACCACAACATCCTCGATTCGCACGCCCCACTTCCCCGGCACATAAACGCCGGGTTCGATCGTGATCACCATTCCCGGCTCCAGCTTCTGGCTCTGCCCAGCCGCCAGCCGCGGCGCTTCGTGTATTTCCAATCCTAAACCATGCCCGGTCGAATGCGTGAAATAGCGCGCTAGTTTCCGCTGCCGCAACACCCGGCGCGCCGCTCCATCGACCTGAGCAGCCGTAGCGCCCGGTCGCACAGCCGCAATCGCCGCCTCCTGCGCCTCCAGCACGGCTTCATACAGGTGCCGCGCCTCCCGCGAGGGATGCCCAACGTGCACAGTACGCGTGCGATCCGAACAATAACCGGCGAGTATAACACCAAAATCGCAGACCACGAACCCGCGCCGCGGAATGCGCGCCGCGGAAGCCCTCCCATGCACAACAGCCGAACGCGCTCCCGCGGCAAGGATCGTCGAAAATGACATCCCCTCCGCCCCGCCGAGGCGCGCCTCACATTCCATCGCCGCGGCAACCTCGACCTCCTTCACACCCGGCCGAATCTTCTTACGCGCAGTTCGAAACAGACTAGCGCCAAGTTCCACCGCCCGCCTTATGCGCAGAATCTCGCCTGCATCCTTGACCATGCGGGCCCGCTCCACCAGCGGCGGAGCGGAACGCACCCGCCCCTTCCCTTTCATCGCGGACGCCAACCGGTCGCGCATACCTGCCGTGATCGATTCGGCTTCCACACCCACGGAAACCCGCGACGATCCGCTTCGCCGCGTCGCCAACCACTCCCCAACCGCCAGCACTGGAGCCTTGCGATCGATCACAATGCGAACGTTGCGAACCTTCGCCGTCGCGATCTCTTCTCGAGCCTGTATGCGATAGCGCCCGTCGGTAAAGAGAATGCAGCCACGATCGGCGACCAACAATGCCGCTGCACTTCCAGTAAATCCGCAAAGATAACGGACATTGGGAAGATGCGTCACCAGCAAAGAGTCAAGCCCATGCTCATCAATCGCAGAGACAAGCCGACGCAGGCGCCCAGCATGATCCATGCGAGGAGTGTAGCAAGAAGCAGTTGCCAGTTGCCGGTTGCCAGTAACCTGGTGGCAGTTCGCGGTTCTGCCACTGGCAACTGGAGGCTGGCAACTGGCAACGGCACCTGAAAAGCAAAAGCCGCCAGGCTCTCGGCGGGTTCTCCGAGAAAGCTGGCGGCCATAGCTGTACTGACTTCGCGCTTACGTCTGACTTATGTCTGAATAATGCGCGGAGTGATGAAGAAAATCAGCTCCTGGTTAGAAGTTGTCACTGTGCGACGCTTGAACAGGTTGCCAAGATATGGGATATCGCCGAGCAGCGGCACCTGCGACACGTTGAGCGAGTTGTTGGTTTGGATCACGCCGCCAATCACCACCGTGCCACCGTCGGTTACCAGCACCTGCGTGGTCGCCTGCTGCGTGATCAGTTCCGGATTGCCCAGAGAATCGGTCTGGCCAAAGTTAGGCAGCGTATTTTCCACATCCACGTTGAGGAAGATCGTTCCTTCCGACGTGATCTGCGGAGTCACCGTCAGCCGCAGCAGAGCATCGACATAGGTAGCCGTCGCCGGCGAGCCGATCGAGGCCGCAGTCATGATCGGGATTTTCACACCCTGTTTCACCACCGCCTGAATGTTGTTCTGGGTGACGACACGCGGGCGGGAAAGAATCTTCAGCAATCCGCGAGACTCGGCCATGGTGAGAATAAAGTCGATCCGCATGTTGTTGGTGGCGTTCACAATCTGGAGGCCACTGGTCGGTCCAACTGCGGGAAGGTTCGAGAACAGAGGAACCGTGGTTCCGGTCGAGGGCGTGCCGCCAACCGGATACAGAGGATTCGGTACTGCGCCGCCACCAACCACGATTGGCGACTGTCCGACACCGCCTACACCGCCCGCGCCCGTCACGCCGTTGCCCCAACCAAGGCCAAGCTGCGTACCGATGTCGCGCGCGAAACTACGCGTGGCCGCCACGACGCGGGCTTCAATTTCGACTTCCTGCGTCTTGCGGTCCATCTGCTGAATGAGCCGGTCGATCTGCGGCAGCACCGCCGGAATATCATTGACGATAATCGCGTTGGTTCGTTCGTCCGCAACGATATCGCCACGTTGACTGAGGAACTTTTTCAGAGGCAGCAACAGGTCCTTGGCGTGCGCGTAGCTGAGGAAGCGTGTGATGCTGACTTTATCCACCGCGAGCGCCTCGGCATCGATCTGCGCCCGCCGTCCTTCAGCTTCCTTACGCAGCGTTTCCACCGTCGCGATGCGCAAGACGTTGCCATCGAGTTGCCGTGAAAGATCGTTGTTCTTGAGCACGATATCGAGCGCCTGATCCCACGGCACGTCGTCGAGCACGATCGTCAGGTTGCCGTGGATCATGGGATCGAGAACAACGTTTAGTCCACTGATCTCGTGAATCAGGCGGAAGAAATCTTTCAGGTCCACATCCTTCAGGTTGACCGAGATCGGCTCGCCCGTGTACTTCGCGCCGCGGTCGGCCGACTTCTGCTCCATCTGAACTTTCTGCTCGGCCGCCAGATTAACCGCTGGCGTGATTGGCACGGGTGTCGCGCCAGCCTGCCCCATCGCCGCATTGACTTTGGTGGCCACCAGTTCCGCCGCAGTCTTGTCGGCAAACCGGCTGGCTGCTTCCTGCGATTTCACTATCGGATCGGCGGCCTGCGGCTGAACGGCACTGTCATCCTTCTTGGCCGAGAACTTGGGCTCGATGAAAGCGAAGTCTGCCGGCTTCTCCGCGCCAGCTGCTGGAGCCGGAGTCGGAGCAACCGCCGCTGCGGTCGCCGCTGGAGCCTGATTCACTGGAGACGTTACGGGAGCCGAGACCGGCGCCACTTGCGGCGCGGCGTTCGCAGCCACTTGTTTCACCGTGGGCGCAACCGCCTCGCGATGGGCCGCAACGGCATCGTGAATCTTGAGGACGAAGCTGCCATCCGGACCGGCGACCAGCTCATGCTGGCGTCCAGCGGAATCGCTCGTGGCCAAATCAACCACCACGCGCGTGCTCGGCGAAACGCCGCCGCTCATCCCGATGCGCACGTCTTTCACGCCATCGCTGCCCACGCTGATGTGGCTTTGTCCCGTCGCCATCACGGTGTTGGGAAAGTCGACGACGATGCGTGCTGGAGACTCGAGCGTCGTCACTTTGGGCGCCAACTGGCCCGTCGCTCTGAACTCCACCCGCAATCCGTCCTGGCTGTGCGCGACCTCGAGCCTCTGCAAGCGAGCGCTCGCCGCCACCTCTTTGCCCGTCGTGTCAGCCGCGGCTGCGATCAGAACGAACGCCAGCAGCGAAACCGTGAGTCCCAGCAGTTGCTTTCGCATTTCCCTGTCTCCCCATGCGAGGCCTTTTTTTTGGCCTCCATGTGTTTCCTGGAATCTGTTTCCTAGAAAATATTGCCTCGAGCCAATATCTCCGGCCCTACACCGCCGGAGTCGTAATCTTCTTCACCACTTCCCGCGTAAAGGTCTTGCCCAACCGGTCCTGCAGCGTTTCCTGGAAAACGATGGAGTCGCCCGTGATCTTCATCACATAACCGTTGAACACCGGATCGTTCTCCCGCAGGAAATACGCTTTATTCAGGCCGTTGCTGACCACCGCGATGAATCCGTTTTGCGAACGCACCACGCCGCGCAGGTTGATAGCGCCAATCTCCAGGCACTTCTTACCCGTGCTGCATCCGGAACCGCCGGCATGGCTCACTACCGGACTCAGAAAAGGATCCCGCCGTCCATTCGCGCTGTTCTTGCTGTCCGGGGTCACCGGCTGCTCGGTCTCCGCCGTCTCCGCTGCCGAGCCATCCGCGGTACCTTTCGCGGGTTCGGCTTCGGCCACTGGAGCCTTCGGAGCTTCGACCGCCTTCCCTGCCGCGCTCGGCTTGGTTCCGACGACCGCGATATGCTTGGCGCCCGGCCTTTTCGCACCAACCTTTTTCGCTCCCGTATTTTTCGCGCTCGCGGCCGTCGCTCCCGCCGAAATCTTGGCTGGCGCAGCGTGAGCCGGGCTCGCGCTCGGTCCCGACGGAGCGGCTGGCGGCACGCCGAAAGCCTGATTCGTCGCGGCCGCCTCCCGGTTGCTCACCCCGTTCATGGTGTCTCGCGTGTTCTGGATAATGCTGGGACTCTGCGCCCAGGCCATCCCCGCGGCCAGCGCCGAAACCAGTATTGCCGTCGTGATCGTGATTGCTGGCTTCCCTTTCATCCTGTCCCCCTTACTTCTTTGCCGGTGTCGCGGGCTTCGTCCCCGCCGGCGCCGCCGGATCCAGATCATGGCTGAAATACGTCGTTGTCAGGCACGTCGCCACCACACTCTCACTCGGCGCGTACTGATAGGTATGCTTCGCCTTCGCATCGCCTGGCTTGCGCGTCGACGCTACCGCCAGGTTCGAAACATTGACGATGCGCTCCACTTTGCCCAGCCGGTCGAAGAACCCCAGCATCGAGTAATAAGGTCCGTCGAATTCCACTTCGAACGGTACCTCGGTATAGAACTCTTTGGCCGCGTAGGGCTTCGACGTATAGCGGCGGATTTCAATGCCCGACTTACGCGCTTCTCCGCTGACCATGCGCATGAAATTGTCGATTTCTTTTTCATCGGGCACGATGCGCCGCTCGATCTCCAGCTGTTGCTTTAAGCTGGTGAGCTGGCGGTCGATGTCGGCCAGTTTCGGCTTATAGGCCTCGAGCTCCGCGTTCTCCCGCAGCTTGGCCTGCAGCTTGACCCGCGCCGCATCATTCTGGTCGCGCTGCGTTTTATACATCGTGTAGTAGAGACCGCCCGTGATCGCGGCCGCCGCCAGCACCAGAACCCCCAGCAGCTTTATCCCTGTCAATTCGCCAAGATTCATAATGGGTTCCGCCTTTACGACTTCGCCTTTTCGCAGGTGAGCGTGAACTGGAACGCCTGCATGTCCTTCACATTGTCGTCCTGATAACTTTCCTTGATTTCGATGTTGCGGAAGAAGCCCGTCTTTTGCAGATTGGTAATCAGATTGGCCACCGCATCGCTCGACAGCGCAGTCCCATCGATCGCCACATTCGCGCCCTGGTCCTGCATGCTGTTCAGCCAGACCGCCTCGGTGCCATTCACGGTATCCGCAATCATCGACAGCAGGCTCACCGGACCGCTTTGATCTTTGCGCAGCTGGTCAATCACATCCACGCGCCGCTTGTAGGCCTCGGCTTGCTTCTGCCGCTCCAGATACTTCACCTTGATGTCAGCCAGCGTGCGGTTCTTTTGCTCAGCCGCCCGCATTTGCACCTCGATGGAAGACTTCTCCCGGTCAAGGCGATACCAGTAGCCGGCATTGGCCGCGCCCGCAATCAGCAAAACCACCGCTACCTGGAGTATCGGTCCCCCCAGGTTGCCGAAGTCGAAGCTCGGCATATTGATTGCCGGGCCTTTCTTGCCTTTCGGTTTTGGAGATCCCAACAGATTGATTCGGATCATAGCTTTTCAAAGCTCCTCAGGGCCAAACCCACAGCCACTGCCAGCTGGCCGGCGTTCTGTTCGACCAGCTCTGCCCCGGCGCCTTCCGCCGGAGCCAGCACCTTCTGGAACGGGTTGAACAATTCGACCGGCATCGAGAACTCCTGCCGCAAAGCTTCTACCAGTCCCGGAACCTTCGCCGATCCTCCCGCCAGATAAATCTTCTCGATGTGCTCGCCTGCCGCGCTGGCACGGAAGAAATCGAACGTCTTCTGAATTTCCAGCACGATAATTTCCGTCACCTGTTGCAGGATCGGCGTCTTGGCATCGTCCTGCACCGTGCCCACCTTGCGCCCCAGCTTCAGCGACTCCGCGTCATCGAAGCTCAAATCCAGTTCCTTCTGCAGCGAATCGGTGTACTGGTGGCCGCCGACCGAAACATCACGCGGGAACAAAGGTGTCGTGCCCTTGACGATGTTGATGTTCATCACGCTCGCGCCCAGGTTGAGCAGCGCCACCACCTGCGTCGCCGCCGGCTCGTAGTTGAACTCGTAGCAATTTTGCAGAGCCAGCGCATCGATATCCACAATAGCCGGAGTCTTGCCCGCCATCGAGAGTACGTTGGTGTAGTTCAGAATCTTGTCTTTCTTCACCGCCACCAGCAGCACGTCCATCGTCGGGCTGCTCGCATCGTCGGAAAGAATCTGATAGTCGAGGTTCACATCGGCAAGGTCGAACGGAATGTGCTGCGCCGCTTCTTTCTGAATCGTCTCCGCCAGTTCCTGATCGCTCATCGAGGGCAGCGAAATTTTCTTCACGATCACCGAGTGCCCGCTGACCGCCGTCGCCACCGCCTTCGACTTGATCATCGTGTCCGTAAACAGCTTGGCGATGGCTGCCGAAACCGTGCCGGAATCGACGATCATCGAATCGACAACAATATCCGGCGCGATCGGCTCGAGACCAAGATGCGCCACTTCAATTCCCGTGCGCGTCTTCCTGAGCTCCACGGCCTTGATGCTCGATGAGCCTACATCCAGACCTACTATCGTTTTCGCTCCCATTCCAAACATGTGCGCCTCGTTAGCCTGCGAAGTTCGTTTACGGAGTTCCGGCAGCCTTCATCGCTGCCTTCACTTTTTTCTTGCCCTGCGGTTCCGTCTCCATCGACTTCTCTTCCATCCACTGATCGATCTTCGATTTCTTGAAGCGCCAGCGGTTGCCCAACTTGAAGGCCGGAATCTTTTGCTCGTTCACGTATTTGTAAAGCGTGTCCGGACTCACTCCCAGATACTGCGAAGCTTGACGAATATTCATCACTTCTCGCGAGTCGGCCATTAATGTTTCCTGCACGTACTTGTGTTGTTGGTGTGCTGAGCATATCTCAACCGGAAGGAAGGGCATCTCGGCGCGAATGTCCCGGTTTTGTTGGGTTTTATGGGGTTTTTCTGGATTGAGCAAATTTCGGACTTACAAATGAGATCTATATATTGCGATCTGTTGTAGAAAGAGCCCTACAGGTAGTAGTTGGACCCTGCAACAAGCTCTGGTCACCCAACTCCGAGTAACTAAGGTACTAGAGACGGTACGGAAGTACTTGCACGGGCGCGCAAGCCGCTGAATTTACGACCATTCGTTGCTGTCGCTCAACGTAAATCGAAGTGATCTTAGTAAGCGCTCGCAGCGGGACAGTTTCAATGTGCTGTGAAAGGGCACGCTTTAGCCGTGCCGTAACTGCCGCCAAAATCGATAGCGACTTTAAACCATCCGAGAATGTGTACTACAAACTGACCCACGCCAAGGGTGTCGTAGTCGAGTTTAGAATCCTCACTGCTTGTTCTCTTCCCCCACCACCGTGATCTTCGTATCCGTCCTGAATTTCTTATAGTCCCGATAGGCTAGATCTATATCTTCGTCAAAGTTCTTGAACAGTGCTAGCCGCACATCGACGTGGATTTGCACCCGCTTCGGCAGCCAGACTTCATCATTCACTTGCGTCAGTTCGACGATCACGTGCGTGCCCTTGTGTATGCGCGCGAATACCCAGCCAACCGAGATCGTGTCAATTGCGGTGATGTCGAGCTTCATCCACTCCGCTTCCGCCTTATCGATCCAGATGCGGCCCTTGAATTTTGTCAGAATCTTCGCGTCGCGATTCTTAGGCTCATATCCAGGACGCGGTTCGCCATCCAGCACCCAGGTATCGTGGCCGTCCACAACCTCCGACCCGACCAGCCGAAAATTAAAGGCATCGGCAACCTCCAAAACAAACTTGCGATCGTCCTCTCGCTCTTTCTCTTCGTGCGCCAGCCGCTTCCGGCGCGCCTCTTCCGATTCGTTCTTCCGCTTGTCGATGATCTTCTGGATTTTCTCGTCTTCCTTCTTCGCCTCGCCGGCCGCCAGCGGTTTGTCGTCCTTCGCCGTCAGCCGTTCGACCTGCTCGCCGTAAATCTCCAGAATCTCCGAGGTCCGCGATACGGTTTTCTTCACCGCTCCATTGCCGTCGAGGTAGTGCCGCTCCTCGCGCTCGATGTAGGTGTAGTCGCGCTGCTGCTTGTCGTTCTGTATGTCTTTCTCTTCCGCCCGCCGCAGCAATTCTCGAATCTGTTCAACCGGCACAGCTCCGCTGGCATCCGGCTTGAGATCGACGGGCTTAAGATTTGAAGCGGCTGGAGTAGAAGCAACCGGCGAGGTCGAGTTCGCGTCCTGAGCTGTGACGCGACCGCAGAAAAGTACAACCGCGATGCCGAAACTGAAGACAAGCGCAAACCAAGAGCGCATATCGAATGTACGCAGCACGAGCGGTCGTAGTTCACGTTTCCGCCCGTGCACCTCTGTGCTCCCCGTGGTGAAAGATTCTTGCTTAGCTAAAGCTTTTTCTCAGCCCGCTCAAGGCACCCTGCCCGAAACGACCGCCCATCCAGCCGATGCAGCCGCCGAGCCTGCGCCCGTGTAATCAGCGGAATATGCGAGATGGTCAGCAGATACTCCGCCACAAACCAAACCGGCTTCTGAGTAGTCATCCACTCGAGCGAATCGAACCGCCGCATATGGACGGGTCGCGAGAAAGTCCGCAAAGTCCGCTCCCCTCGCAAATTAAAGTAAGTATCAAAGTAACTGATCGCCAGTTCGCGTAGCGACCGGTAGACCGGCTCGCGATAACGGCAGCCAGTGTAGTTGGATTTCGCCAGCGCCCCCCAGTGTCCGTCGATCTGATAGACAGCGATCACATGATCCGTATCGTGCTCGGCCTCAAGGTCGAGGATCAGCGGAGGATATCCGATAACCCGCAGCGCCGCCGCCGCAAACAATGCCCCCTCATAGCAATGCGACGTATTCTCCCGCAGCACCCGCCGCGGCGACCAGGCGCTGTCCGCCAAGTGGTAAGGCATGACATCAAGCGCCCGCTGGATGCCATACGGCGTCTTCAGGCTCCTCAGCTTCCGGAGTTCGGCGGGGGTCAGCCCCCATGAATTCTGTTGATTGGCCACGCGTTTATGAGATATGTTCCACGTGAAACATTTGTACTGGCGCCGCTGTACGTATAATAGTATACATATAGATACCCTTATGAAGAAGAGAAAGCGAGTTGCTAAGCCACGAAAGATTGCCCGCTTGCATGCTTCCTACGTCGAGCGAGAGAGACCCGCGTCCGGAGTCGGGCCGGAGTGGACGCGATATTTCAGGCCGATCAAGAAGCCGATCACCTTGCGCATCGATGCCGATGTTCTGGCCTGGTTCCAAAAGAAGGGACGTGGCTACCAGACCAGGATCAATGGGGCGCTGCGCAAGGTGATGATGGGAGAAAAGTCGGGCGACTAAGGCGGCGGTCGGTTGCGGACGAAGCGACATTCCCACCGAGAATGAGGCTAGAATGTCCCGGCGCCTTCGGTTTATGATCCGGTTTCGCCGCACAGCGTCATCCCTAATGCTGCTCGCCCTGTTCGTCGACGCAGCTGCCGCCGATGACGTGCAGAAGACTGCCGAGGAAATGATGGAGCGGGCGCGGCAACTCTCCGACATTCGTTCGCCGAACGCGCCAGGCTTTCGCATGAACGTCACCTTCTCGTTTATAGGAAAGGATCTGGAGACATTACAGGGAACTTACACCGAAGTCTGGATGTCGAACTCGCAATGGCGGCGGGAGACAGTAGTGGGTGATCTCAGGCAGATCGAAATCGGTGGGCCTGCCAGCCGTTGGCTTGTTGACGATGGCAAGGACCTGCCCGAGCCGGCAACGCACATTCCAACCTTGGTCCAGATGTTCCCGTCCAGGAACACTAAGTTTGAGTTCAAGTCCAGTTGGATCCCAAACTCCACCAAACAGTGTTTTCTCAGCAAGGCTGTGGGAGAAAAACATCAAAGACACGCATTTTGCTTCGACAATGACCACCATGTTCTGGCGAGAAGCGACTCCCCTCAGTCGGTTGGCGACCGGGTCGCGGACTACGCCTGTGACTACAATCAGTTCGCCAAATTCGGAGATTATTGGTTCCCGCGCCAGATGGAATGCCGCGTGAATGGACATCGGCAGATCGAGGCCAAGGTGGTCGATCTTTCGCCAGCTTCATCCCCCGATTCCGGGCTATTCAAGCCGCCCGACGGCGCTCTCGAGATGGGCGTTTGCCCGGCTAATCCACTTTCACCCAAGGCTATTTCAACTCCCGACCCTTCCGTTCCTCGGGGAATGCTGGAACGTCAGGTCTCGGTCTCCATCTGGATGATCGTCGATATTAATGGCAAGCCACAGGATCTAAAAGTTTCGCGCTCCGGCGGAAAGGAATTCGACCGCTCTGCGCTAGAAGCCGTGCGTGGCTGGAGGTTCAAGCCTGCGATCTGCAACGGACAACCGATCTCCGCACATATCAATGTTGAAATTAGGTTCTCGCCTCACCGTTAGGTGTTGTTTGGAGCAACTCGCCCAGTTCGCGCGGGCTCTCAATCAGTACATCGGGCGGCGTACTCTCCAGCGTTTGCGGGGCAAAGCCGTAGGTCACGCCGCAGGTCCACAAGCCCGCGTTGCGCCCGGTCATGACGTCTACGGCGGAGTCGCCTATCATTAGTGACTCCTCGGGTCGGGCACCTGTTTCTTTGAGAATTGTCTCCACCCCCAATGGATCCGGCTTTTTGGTGGGGAAGCTGTTACCGCCGTAAACGTTTACGAAAAAGTCGCCCAAGCCCAGTGCCGTGATTATGTCGCGCGAAGCACGAACCGGCTTGTTCGTGAGTATCGCCATCTGGCGCGGTGGTCTGATCGCTGGGTTTCCATTTGACGGCCTTGCCAATTCGGCGAGCGTTTCGGGAACTCCTTCGTACAGCGTGGTGTGGTCTAGCTTATGTAACCGGTAGTAGCCGAGAAAATATTCCAGTGCTCGCGGCAGTAACGCTTCGTTGTTGCGGTCGGTGTCCGCATTAAGGGCGCGGCGTAGCAGGGCGGGGGCGCCATCTCCGACATAGCTGGCGATCACGTCGCCGTCGAGGGCGGGGCGGCCAAGGTGGTGCAACGTCGCATTGACGGAATGAATCAAATCAAGTCGCGAGTCGATCAGGGTTCCATCGAGATCGAAGACCAACAGGCGAATGCGATGAGGATCGAAGGAGCGCAGAAAGCGAATCATTAGAGTTAAGGATAAATCAGGCGGCAGGTCGCAGGTGACAGGAAAGGCAGGCGCCAGGAAAAGCAGATGCGGGAAAGGCAAGTGGCAGGAAAGGCTGCGACATTGAGAGTTTTCCCGGCACCTGACTTTCTTAGCTCTTCTGGCTTTCCTGAGTTTTCGTTCTTCCTGTAACCTGTGACCTGTCACCTGCCTTTCCAGTTTTTCTTCTTTTCCTCGCACGTGATTTACAATATTGTGGCTGGAAACGTTTGCACTGGCACACGATGGCCACAACTAAAGTCGATCCCAAGCTGAACGACACTCACCTTAAGAAGCAGGCCAAGAACTATCAGGGGCTGACGGCTCCCCAGCTTATCGATTCCTATCGGCTTATGTTTACCTCGCGGCGCGTCGATGACCGCGAGATCCTGCTCAAGCGCCAGCAAAAAGTCTTCTTCCAGATTTCGGGTGCGGGGCACGAGGCGCTGGGCGTCGCGGCGGCGTTTGCTCTGAAGGCTGGATACGACTGGTTCTATCCTTATTATCGTGATCGTGCACTGTGCCTGGCGCTGGGCGCGACTCCTTATG
>JBEKXO010000012.1:0-42824 GCA_049511995.1 Terriglobales bacterium | reverse complement strand
GAATTTCTCATGGCCGCCGAGTACATCATGAGCGAGGGCAACTACAACATCGTCCTCTGCGAGCGCGGAGTCCGCACCTTCGCCGATCACACGCGCAACACCCTCGACCTCAGCATCGTCCCCGCCGTCCAGCGCCTGAGCCATCTCCCCATCATCGTCGATCCCAGCCACGGCACCGGCAAGCGCAACAAAGTAACTCCACTCTCCCGCGCCGCCATCGCCGTAGGGGCCGACGGCCTGATAGTAGAAGTCCACCACGATCCCGACAAAGCGTTGTCCGACGGCATGCAATCCCTCTACCCCGATCAATTCGACGCATTGATGGAGCAGGTAAGACAGATCGCCGCCGTGCTAGGTCGGACGATTCCCAAGGCTGGCGAACCGGCTGCCTTAGCTGGCGAATCAAGACAGTTCGCGTCCTCATAGGAGTTGTTCATGAAGGCAGTTGTTGTGCTCATTGCAGTGTTGATCTCGTCAGCGCTAGCGGTCGCCCAGGATACGTCCGCCTCAACGCCCAGTCCTCCGTCGCAAGCGTCACCTTCCGGAGACTCGCCGGCGTGCAAAGCCGGAGATGGCGTCAGACCACCGCGAATCATTCTCGCGCCAGCCCCGAAGCTGAAGGAAGAAGAGAAGAAGAACGACAAAGACAATGACAAAAGAGTGGCCGTAATCTCACTGACCGTTTCCCCAGAAGGAAAGCCCAAAGACATCAAGGTGGTGAAGAGCCTGGGAGCTGAGTTGGATAAAAAGGCAATCGAAGCGGTCAACACGTGGAGATTCGATCCCGCCACCAGGGATTGTAAGCCAGTCGCGGTCCAGATCAGTGTCGAGGTCACCTTTGCGCTGTACTGAAGATGAATGGTCTCTGATAACCTTCTCGCTTCAGTGAGGCCAATTCGTCCTTGAGAAAATTTCTCCTACTCGCCGTCCTAATCCCGCTAGTCCTGGCCGCCGGATGGTATTACTTCCACCAGCGCACCCTCCCCGCGTACGGCCCGCTCTATCGCGAATACGCCTACATCACCAATGGCAAGAGCAACACGGTCACCGTCATCGACCTGCGCAGCTTCGTCCCCGTCCGCACTCTCCAGGTCGGCACCGATCCCACCGGAGTCGCCGCCAACCCCAAGCGGAACGAAATTTACGTAGTCAACTCTGGCTCCTCCAACGTCACCATAATCGACGCCGAGCAAAATAAAATCGTCACCGCCATCGGCGTCCACGGACGCCCCTTCTTCATTGACGTCTCACCCGACGGCCATCGCGCCTACGTAGCCAACTCCGGTTCCGCCAACGTCTCCGTCATCGATCTCGACCGCCGCGCCGTCATCGCTACTCTCCATGTCGGCGGAAGCCCCGGCCTGGCCCGCGTTTCCCCCGACGGCTCGACCGTAGTCGTGAGCAATCGCGCCGATAACTCGGTCTCCATCATCGACACCGCCCGCCTGGCCGTTCGCGCCGCCATCAACATCTGCATCCATCCCGAAGACATCGCCATCGTCCCCGATTCCTCCAAAGCCTTCATCTCCTGCTCCGGATCAGGTCAGGTGGCGAGCGTCGACCTAAGAAACGACAAACTCCTGGCGCTCCTGGATGTAGGGAAGTCCCCCGTAAGTCTCGCGCTAAAACCCGACGGCGGAGAATTAGCCGCCTTCAACTTCGACGCCGGCAGTATCTCCATCATCGAAACCGCCGCCAATGAAGTATCTGGGAGTTACCTGGTAGGAACCGAACCAACTCGCGGAGTAATATCTCTGGATAACTCGCGCCTCTATATCTCTAACTTCGGCTCGAATAACATCGCCGTCTACGACATAGATTTAGGCAAGATCATCGCCTATCTCCCCGTAGGAAGTAATCCCGACGCCCTAACTCTATCGCAAAGTCAAAATTATTTGCTGGTGTTAGATTCCGGCTCCGGAGACCTCGCCGTAATTCAAAAGCGTGAGCCAAAGAAGAAATTCGAGCCCTCAGAATATTCCCTGCTAACCATCATCCCCGTAGGCATGCAACCGAATCAGATTGTAGTGAAATCGTTCCGAGCGACAAAACTCATCGACGGCCGCTAGCGATGGCCGAGATCGTGTGGAGCGGACACTCCTGTCCGCTTGTCGGAACCGGGGAGAATGCAGCTGGTGAAGTGTTGGCATCCGTCCGAGCCCCGAAGGGACGCCCCACCTTAGCCCAGCGCGCTTCAGCGCTGGGGAAAACGCCGGCAAAATGATTCAAGTCCCATTGGGACGATCGAGCTATAACAAGGTGGCCTACGGTGTGATTTTCCAAAGATCGTTCAACGTCCCCTGGTTCCCCGTCGAGTCATAACCGTCCCCGCCAAACAGCCAGAAATTCCCCGACGAGTCCGTCCAGCTGATCGCATCCCACCGCGCTCCCGGAACATTCGCCGGCGCCGCCACTCCCAGCGTTCCGTAAACGCCCTTCTGGTCGACCACGTTCGAGCCGCCCATCCATGCCCACTCATTCACTCCCGGGCTATACCGCCAAAGATCGTTCAGCGGATTATCGTTGCCTTCCGAATCCTCTCCATACCCGCCGAAGATCCAGAAATTTCCAAAGCTATCCATCCATTGCACCGGCAGAATACGTCCGCCCGGAATATTATTCGGCCCCTCCACCCCCAGAGTTCCATACTGCGGAGATGAACAGCACTGCGTGGGCTGGTCGCCGTCAATCCACGTCCACTCGCCGCCTGAGTACCGCCACATAATGTTGGCTCCTCCACCGAACATCCAGAACGCCCCCGCCGCATCCGTCCACGTCGTCGCTCTTTCGGTGTAGGCGGGCATATTCCCCGCCGCCGGCGTTCCCTCCGTCCCGTACACTCCCGGCTGGTTCACCTCATTCGTTCCGCCCACCCACGTCCACTCAACCGTGGTCGGATCAAACTCCCACAGATCGTTCCCGTAAGTGTTCGATCCGCTGCCGCACGACGCGCAATAAACCTCGCCGCCAAACAGCCACAGATTTCCCAGCGAATCCGCCCACGTCTGTCCGTAGAATCGCGAACTCGGGACATTCCCTGGGTCCGGCGTTCCCTCCGTCCCATAAACCGCCGACTGGTCGATCAGATCCGAGCCGCTCACCCAGGTCCACATGCTCGTGCTCGGCTGATACTCCCAAAGATCGTTGAGTATGTCGCTCGCTCCCGTCGAGTCATAACCCATCCCGCCAAACAGCCAGAAATTCCCCGACGGATCCGTCCAACTCATCGCATACTGTCGCGCCCCCGGAATGTTAGTCGGCGCAGCCAACCCCAGCGTCCCGTACACGCCCTTCTGGTTGGTCGTGTTCGATCCCCCCATCCATGTCCATTCGCCCGTGTTCGGGTTGAACTGCCACAGATCGTTGAGATCGCCAATAAGTCCGCCAGCCCAACCGCCGCCGCCAAACAGCCAGAGATTTCCCGAAAGATCCGTCCATGAAACCGATCCGTCTCGCGATCCCGGAACATTCGTCGCTGCCGGAGTGCCCAGCGTGCCATAGGTGCCGCTTGCGCTCGCCGTATTCGCTCCACTCACCCACGTCCATTGATTAATCACGCCGGCTGCGCAACTGATCTGCACCGTCGTGACATTCGCGTTCCCCACCGTCCCGCCGCCATTCGCCACCGTGCACGTCTGCGTCGGACCCGAAGGCTCCGTGAGCACCGTGACCTTATAAGTGGCGCCGCTCGCAATCTTTGTCGCAAACGTGAAGCTTCCATTACCCGTCGGCGACAGGTTATCACCGCCGTTGTCCTGCAACACCAGCCCCGTTCCCGTCAGCCCGAGAATCGTCCCGCCAATCGTGTAAGTCGGCACCGCCGCGCATGTCACCACCACCGTCGTGACATTCGTGCTGCCCACCGTTCCGCTGCCATTCGCCACCACGCATTGCTGCGGAGGATTCAAAGGCTGTGTCAACACCGTAACGTTATATCCCGATCCCGCCGCGATCGCCGTCGCAAAAGTAAAGCTTCCGCTCCCCGTAATCGTGAGATTGTCGCCGCCGTTGTCTTGCAACACCAGCCCCGATCCCGTAAGACCCGATACCGTGCCGCCGATCGTGAACGTCCCATTCCCCGCGCCGCACGTGACTGTCACGCCAGTGACATTCCCTTTGCCGACGTTTCCGCTGCCATTATTCACAAAGCAGGTCTGCCCCGAAGGCTGCGTCAGCACCGTCACCGCATAAGCCGCGCCGCTCGCCACCGGAGTCGCAAAAGTAAAGCCTCCATTCGCGCTGACTGACAAATTGTCTCCGCCGTTGTCCTGCAACACCACCGTCCCCGTAAGTCCCGAGACCGTCCCGCCAATCGTAAAACTAGTGGTCGTGCAGGTGATCTGAATCGTAGTAACGTCGGCCGTCACCGTTCCACTCCCATTCGTCACCACGCACGTCTGCGCTATCGGATTATTAGGATCTACAGTAACTGTCACGCTATAAGTGGCGCCGCTAGCGACCGCCGTAGGAAACGTAAAGCTTCCATTGTCCGAGACCGGCATCTCGGCGCCGCCATTGTCTTGCAGTTGAAGGCCGTTAAAGCCAAACAGGTGGCTGGGCAGCCCTGACACCGTGCCCCCAATCGTGAAGCCAGCAGGAGTCGTCTTAGCGGTAGTGCCGCCGCAAGCAGAAAAGGAAAGTAAGGCTGCTATCGCCGCCGCCAACATGAACACGCGTAACTTCATCACGGTCCTCCACTAATAGAGGTGTCCTTTTGCCGACACTTATTAATGATGATTTAACTGTGGAGGATATCCCGATCTTTAGTTCTTCCGAAAGTTACTGCCGTAACGGCGCGGAGTTAGGGAGACTTAGCTTTACTCGTGCGGCAGGAAAGTTTGGTTCCCGTTGGGCGGCCAGTAAAAGCGGAACCATCCCCTTGTTGATCAGTTCAGGACAGCGATGAGCAAATCAGGCACTTGCTGGATCTAATCCGGAGTGCAGCCCCATTTTCGTCGCAACCAGCACCTGCAACAACGTGGCCGTGTTCCGCACGCTTCCTGAGATCGTGATGAGTCCTTCTGCGACCAGAGGATGTTGCTCCGCCAGCGAGTCAAGACGGTCACTCACGCTGTAGAGTTGCTGAACTTCGTGCAGGATCGCATTCGGATGCATTTGGGATACGCTGCTTTCGCGAGCAATCAAATAAAGGGCGGCCCCTTTTATCGAGGCCACCCGGTACACGGGGGGACAACCCCGTTACACGGCTACAGCAACCTGATGGAAGGTCGAGGTGACGGCTTCAAACGTCTGAACCTTGGGCGTTCCATCGATGAATCTCGACAGGGTCTTCAACACTTCCGGGTAGGCATTGGTGTTGTAAGCGTCCGAATTGGTTTTGTTCTCCCACAGACTGATCGCGATCACTTCCGCGGTGTTGGGATTCGACAATGTGATTTCTTCCTTAAAGCCCTTCTGCCTGCGAAGTAGAGGCAGAACGTCGTTCTCGAGCGTCCGGGTATAGTCAGAAAGCATATTCGATTTCAGATGAAAAGAGACATTGCGTGCAAACATAAGCAACCTCCTAAAGGTTGTAGTCGCGAACGCTAAGAGGAGAGAACTTCAGATGAGCTGACTTAGTTTCAGGGAACCTGAAAGAGGTGGGAACCACCTCACATTTAACGTTAGTCTTCTGAAACACTATTGTCAAACTGCCGAACCTCAGACAGACAGCAGGGCTGAGCACCGAAACCGCCGGCTCTTGGTTGGCATAACATGCCCGATTACACGCAATGACGCAACGGTCAAAACATGCAATCTTGATTTCAACAATTAGAAGGCCCGCGCACGCCTTTGAGACTCTTCAAAATTCGCACGATCGCAATGATTGTGTTCCAATTCCGAGTCGTAGCCGGCACCCCGTACAGTTTGTCGATCTGGCCAAGATAGCCGATCGTCTTCATGTGACGACGGTACACTCCGAACACGAATTGCCCTTCGGACGCAATCACCCGCACCAACCACTCCCCGTCTGAGGGAAACGTGACTGGAAGCGACGCCCGGACACCCCCGGCCTTCGAGAGGATACTCACGAACCGAACGATATCCGGGGGTGATGGCTGACTTCCAAAGGGATTTTCCGTCTCCAGTCGCATAAGATCGCGGCCTTCGCAGATCACAATCTCTGCTTCGAACGGCAGCTTGCGCACCAATGCAGCGCGGAATTTTGCTCGGGATCCAGCTGTACGAAGAACAGGTTTACGAACAACAAAGGTGCCCGCAGCACCCACGTTCACGACATCATAGCCGCTCAGTTGTTGCGCGAGGATGCTCGGGCGAAACGTTCTGTGTCCGCCAACATTGACACCCCGGAGGAAGACGACAAGCGCCATAACCAGAATTATGGAGAAAAAAGCTAAGGCTCGCTACTAGCAGCTCACGTCTGCAACTAACGCATACTTGAGCGCATCGCGTCTGTAGCTGGCGAAAAATCGCCATAGCACTCATTTACCCGCAGCGGCAGATTCCCGATGAGTGTAATCGCCTCGTGGGCCGTTGGTTCTTAGTTGCGAAACTGTATCGCACGTGGGTGCCGTTCGGCGGAGCGAAAATGGAGAATGCACGCGGCCCGATGCAGTGTCTGAAGAACTAGGCGTTATAGTTCACTTCACAGCGATGTCGCCGTCGGGCTCTCGAATTTGCTCTCGGGCCGCATGCGAAATGCCAGGACGACACCCAAGCCCATCAGCAACATGCTGCCGGCGAAAGGCAATTCCCAGTTGTTGAACTTGTCGATGAGCATTCCAGAAAGTACCGGGCTGATGATGGCAGCCAGAGCTGAGCCGGTATTCATCATTCCGCTGGCCGTGCCGGAAAACTCGGGCGCGATGTCCATAGGAATCGCCCACATCGGGCCGATCGTCATTTCGGCGAAGAAGAATCCTGCGCACAGACACGTCAGACACAAATAAAGGTCATGGGTCAACAACAGAGGCGCCAACGATAACAGTGTTAGCGACATGCAAACGGCAACCATTACACTGCGGGCGCGATGCAGGCTGCCCGTGCGCTCGTACAGCCGGTCGGTGACGATTCCGCCAAGCGTGTCGCCTGCGACTCCGGCAAAGAAGACACTCGACGCGAACAGCGCCGACTTCTTTAGATCGAGTGCGTGGCTATGCAGAAAATATTGTGGGATCCAGCTCAGAAATAGCCATAGAGTCCAGCCATAGCAGAAATAGACGATGGTTACGGGCATCATGCGCCGGAACAGCTGACGCCACGGAACCGCGTTGTTCTTCACCCGGGGCTCGGGCAATGCGGCGAGTTCGGCCTGCGTGATGCGCGGGTGTTCGCGCGGGTACTCGGTAAAAGAGACTGCCCAAAGGCCCACCCATGCAAAGCTGATCGCCGCGCAAGCAAAGAAGGAAGCGCGCCATCCATAGGCGGCCATGACCGCGACAATGGCCGTGGGCGCCACGGCATTGCCGACGCGCGCTGCGGCGTGCGTGATGCCCTGCGCAAATCCGCGCTTCTCTTTCGCAACCCAGCGCGACATCGCCGCCGTGGCGGCCGGGAAGGTGGCGCCCTCCCCAAGACCGAGGAGCAAGCGCGCGGCCAGCAGCGAAGTCAGGCCGCCGGCGGTTCCGGTGAGGGCGGTGGCGGCAGCCCAGATCACGCCGCAAACCAACAGCGTCCGGCGCGCGCCGAAGCGATCGCTGACCCAACCGCCGATAATTTGAAAGATCAGGTAGGGATAGGCGAAAGCCGAAAAGACCAAACCGATCTGCGTTTTGCTGAAGTGGAATTCCCGGGCGAATCCGTCGGCCGCAGTACTCACATTCACACGGTCTAGGTAGGTGATGAAGTACATGAGGCACAACATCCCGAGCACGACGCTGGTAGCGCGGAACCGCTTCATGACTTTTCCTGTTGCTGTCGGCGCCTTGGGAGCGCGAAAGGAGCGGAGTAACCGGCAATGTACTCCATCGCTGCCTGCACGCCGTCGCCGGCATGCCGTGGTGGTCCGTCATCATTCCACGCCGGAGGGTAATCATAATGGATGAGAGGGTCGAAATGGCTGATTGTTGGCGATAAATCTCAGTTACTCACCGGCGTGTTAATAATGTGCCGTGATCCGAAGCCAACCGCTAACGGCTAATTGCTAACCACCGCCTCGCGAAAATATTTCTGTATCGCCTCCGCCTGCGGCCGCGTCACCACCGACGTCAGCGCCGCGACGTCCGCCTGCTTCACCGCCTGCAAGCTCCCAAAATGCGCCAGCAGCCGCCGTGTAGTAGATTCACCCACCCCCGGAATCTCCCTTAACTCCGTAGCGCGGTCCCGTATCTGTCGCCGCTTGCGATGAAAAGTCACCGCAAACCGATGCGCCTCATCGCGAATCATCTGCACTAAATGCAGCACCGGAGAATGATGATCCAACACCACCGGATCATCCTCCTGTCCATAAACATAAATAATCTCTTCCCGCTTGGCGATCGCCGCCAGCGGCTGATTAATAATCTCCAGCGCCTCCAGCGCCTGCGCCGCCGCATGAAGTTGCCCCAGCCCGCCATCAATCAGCACCAGGCTGGGCATCGTCTTCTTATCGTCGTTCTTCTTCTCCTCGCACACGCGCTTATATCTCCGCGTCACCACCTCGCGCATCGACGCGAAATCATCCACTCCTTCCACCGTTTTGATAATAAATTTCCGGTAGTCCGATTTCTTCATCTTGCCGTCTTCCCAAACCACCATCGACGCCACCGTCTCCGCACCCTGTATGTGCGAAATATCAAAGCACTCAATCCGCTTCGGCAACTCCGGCAGCCCCAGCGCATCCTGCAGGGCCTCCTGAATCGCCCGAGCATTCGGCTTCATCACCCGAAACCGCTGATCATAGGATTGCTTGGCATTCGTCCCCGCCAAATCAATCAACTCCCGCTTATCCCCCCGCAAAGGCACATCAATATGCACTCGTGTGGAGCGGACACTCTTGTCCGCTGCCTGTTCGCCAAGAAGTTCTTCGAGTTCCTCCCGATCCTCAAAGTCCACCGGGACATAAATATTGCGCGGCACATAAGGCTGCCCCAAATAAAGCTGCTTCACCAAAGCCGAAAAAAATTCTCCCGGCTGAAACTCCCGAGATCCGCCCGAACTCTCCTCCGCCACATGCTCCCCAAACTCCGGCAGATCCTCCCAGAAAAATTCCCGCCGATCCAGCACCTTCCCTCCCCGCATATGAAACAAATTCACCGCCAGCATCTGGTTCTCATAATGAAAGCCAAACACATCCGCATCATCTCCCTCCACCGACGCAATCCGCTGCTTCTCCTGCAACTGCTCCACCGTAGAAATCAAATCGCGATAACGCGCCGCCCGCTCAAACTCCTCCGCATCAGCCGCCTCCGCCATGCGCTCGCGCAGCGACTTCACCAGATCCGTCTGCCGCCCCTCCAGAAAAAGTTTCACATCCCTCACCGCCTCCGCATAAATCTCCGGAGTAGTCAGATTCGCCACGCAAGGCCCCAAACACCGCTTGATATAAAACTGCAAACAAGGCCGCGGATGCTCCCGATTCAAATCCACCTTGCATGACGGCACCAGAAAATGCCGATGAATCAAATCGACAATGCGATACGCCAAATTAGCCGGGAAGTACGGTCCAAAATAAACGCTCCCATCCTTGCGCAGCCGCCGCGTCACATAAACTCTAGGAAACCGCTCCCCCAGCGTCAGCTTCACATAAGGATAGGTTTTGTCATCCCGCAGCAGAATATTAAACCGCGGCTTCTTCTGCTTGATCAGGTGATTCTCAAGCGCCAGCGCCTCCTTATTATTAGCGACGACAATGTAGTCCACGTCGACCGCCTCGCGCACCAGCGTCCCCGTCTTCGCGTCCTCCCACCGCCCCTCATGAAAATACGAAGACACCCGCGACCGCAGGTTCTTGGCCTTGCCCACATAAATAACTTCGCCCTCGGCGTTCTTATACAAATAGACGCCCGCCGTAGTAGGCAGCGACCGAATTTTCTCAGGAAGATCCATCTCTTATTTATTCAGATTCACAGCGGAACAAACTCAGCCAGCGCCAGTTCGGGCAATCTCCCAGATTAGATGGCGGGCAAGCCCAAACGGGTTCCTTAGTGAACCTCCGTGGCCTTGGTGGTGAACGCTCTTCGCCCCAATCCCTGTGACATTCGTCACCATCCAATGAGCCGTACCTCACACCGCGAACCTGCCCTCACTAGCTAGAATAATCCCACTAATTGCGAGAGAATATATTGATTGGTCTGTTGGAGTGTCACGCACTCCTGCACCCACGGAGAAGCCTATGGCCACCACCATCCTCGATGTTCAAACTCCCACCCACGAGCAACGTCATCCCAAACTCGAGCGCTGGGTTGAAGAAATGGCGCAGATGTGCAAGCCCGACCGCGTCTACTGGTGCGACGGCTCCGACGAAGAAATTGCCGCCATGCAGCGCTACCTCATTCTCAGCGGCATCGCCATCCCGCTCAATCCCGAGAAGCGTCCCAACAGCATGCTCGTCCGCTCCGATCCCGCCGACGTGGCCCGTGTAGAAGACCAGACCTACATTTGCTCCCGTAACAAAGAAGATGCCGGCCCCACCAACAACTGGGAAGATCCCGACAAAATGAAGCAGAAGTTGCGCGGCTTCTTCGACGGCTGCATGAAGGGCCGCACCATGTACGTTATCCCCTACAGCCTCGGCCCCATCGGCTCGCCCATCTCCAAAATTGGAGTAGAAATCACCGACTCCACCTACGTAGTCGTCAGCATGCACATCATGACCCGCGTCGGCGCCCGCGTCTTCGACACGCTCGGCGAAGACGGCGAATTCGTTCGCGGACTCCACTCCGTAGGCGACCCCCTCGGCCCCACTCAAGCCGATTCCACCTGGCGCTGCAACTCCGAAAACAAATACATCTGCCATTTCCCCGAGACCCGCGAAATCTGGTCCTACGGCTCCGGCTACGGAGGCAACGCCCTCCTCGCCAAGAAATGCCACGCCCTCCGCATCGCCTCCGTCCAGGCGCGCGATGAAGGCTGGCTTGCCGAGCACATGCTGATCCTCAAACTCACCAGCCCCACCGGCGAATCGAAGTACATGACAGGAGCCTTCCCGTCCGCCTGCGGCAAGACCAACCTCTCCATGATGATTCCAACCCTCCCCGGCTGGAAGGTCGAGACCATCGGCGACGATATCGCCTGGATGAAATTCGGCGCCGACGGGCGCCTCTACGCCATCAATCCCGAGTACGGTTTCTTCGGCGTCGCCCCCGGCACCAGCATGAAGTCGAACGCCAACGCCATGCTCAGCATCACCAGGAACGCCATCTTCACCAACTGCGCCATGACCCTCGACGGCGACGTTTGGTGGGAGGGCATGACCGACGAGAAGCCGTCCTACCTAGTCGACTGGCTCCGCCGCCGCTGGACGCCCGAAACGCCGCGCAAAGCGGCCCATCCCAACGCCCGCTTCACCGCCCACGCCAGCCAATGCCCCTGCATCGCTCCCGAGTGGGAAGATCCCAGAGGCGTTCCCATCGACGCCATCCTCTTCGGCGGACGCCGCGCCGGCATCGTTCCCCTCGTCACCGAAGCCCTCAATTGGCAGCACGGCACTTTCCTCGGCGCAACCGTCAGCAGCGAAACCACCGCCGCCATCACCGGACAAGAAGGACGCCTCCGCCGCGATCCCATGGCCATGCTCCCATTCTGCGGCTATCACATGGGCGACTACTTCGCCCACTGGCTCAAAATCGGCGCGAAGACCAGCGCCGCCAAGCTCCCCAGGATTTTCTACGTCAACTGGTTTCGCCAGGATCAAAACGGCAAATTCCTCTGGCCCGGCTACGGAGAAAACAGTCGCGTCCTGAAATGGATCTTCGAACGCTGCGACGGCAAAGTCCACGCCAAAGAAACGCCAATTGGACGTATCCCAGAGGTCGCCGATCTAGACACGAAAGGCCTGGACATCAAGAATTCTCAGGTAGAAGAACTCCTAAGCGTAGACATAGATGGCTGGCGAGCCGAGGTCCCCTTAATCAAAGAACATTTCGCCCGCTTTGGCACCCATCTACCCGAGGGATTGAATCAGGAAGTCAAAGCACTGGAAGAGCGGCTCCAAGCAGCCAAGCGCTAGAATACTGCGTCAAGGTCAGAGGGTAAGATTGCAGAGGTTGGAACTTCACCTCTGCAATCTCACCTCTGCGATCTGACCTGCAACCTCCATACGCCTAAGGTCCGGCAACTATGGAAGCCCCGAGAACCAGCCCCGAAGGGGCGACCGACCTTAGCCAGCGCTTCAGCGCTGGGAAAGCCAGCGACCACGATTAAGTCCCGTAGGGACGACCGAGTCTCCCGCCCGCACCTATTATCTAAAGTTCTTCTCAAACTCTGCCGATAAAACCTCTCGAGAAGAACGCTCGACTTGCACCCGGCGCTATCACGTCGCCTTCTCCAACGCCCGCTCCACCGAAGGAGAAATTATGCGTCTCAACCACAACGGCGCGCTGACATTAAGCTTGTTCCTCCTGGTCAGCGCTCTTATAACCTCCGCCCAGGCTCCGCCAGAAATCAAAGCCAGGCTCGATGCCAAGATCAAACAATTGTCCCCATTCACCACCGACCCCGAGATTGTCAACGCGGTCAAGGGCCACAACGCCGCTCCCCCCAGCGGTGAAGCCGCGTCCATGACCAACGATAAGTGGCACAGCCTTTCTGTCCTCGATCCATTCGTGCGCGCAACGGCAAAAACTCCTCTTTCCGAATACTTGAAAACCAAGGTAAAGAGCTCCGACGACACCATCGCCAAAGTCTTTGTATCCGCGGCCGATGGTACCAAGGTTGGCTTCGATGCCAAGACCGAACACTGGACCCACAAGGGGTTGCCCAAACATGAAGTCCCCATGACCGGCCAGACCTGGATCGGCTCCGTCAAGGTAGATGACTCCACCGGCCAGCAACTCATCCAGGTTGGCCTCCCCGTGCTGAATGCCGGCAAGCCAATCGGATCGATCATCTTCGGCCTGCGCGTCGACAAGCTGCGCTGACTCGCGCTCTAACACTCGCGCAGCGTTTGATCCTGCTTTTGGGTGGCGCAGCGCTTCAGCGCTGCGGTAACAGCTATGTTTTGATTGCGCCTTTAGGCGCTGAGGGCACTCTTCGCCGGCCGACCAATTTTTCCCACATCTCTTTAGCTGTTGAGGAAAACACAGGCGCGCCGATAAGTCTTTATGAGACCGCTTTCAGCTATGGCTTTAACCATGAAAACTCAGGGTATCGCCCGCCGCATGATATTCGTGGTTGCAGGATCGGTGGCCATCACAGTAGCCGCCGTCCTGGGACTGTCCTACCTCCTCCACGTTTCCTCCGCCTCCACCCAGCGCGTGGCCGCGGCCGCTCGCGAACAGACGCAACATTCGTTCGAATTGCTCGACTTGGCAGTGCGAGTTCAGGGAATCACGCAGAAACTTGTGCAGGCGACCGATCCCGACGTCATGGAATCCCTCATCCAGCAAAATGAAACCCTTACCAAGCTTGCGCAGTCAAAAGTCGAATTGCTGGCGGCGGGTGACGGCGGCGTACCGGCTGCATTCCATGTCCTGGTGCAGGCCAACGAGCAGGTCACCAATCTCGTAGTGCAGGCGCACAATGCGGAGTCGCATCAAGCCATCATCGAAAAATCCAATCCCGCATTTGCCGCCCTGCTCGCGGCCATCAACAATTATCAGACTCAGCTCGACAGGAAACTCGGCGATGACGCCGCCGCCGAAAGAACTCGCACCATGCGCCTTGAGTCGACCATCTTTACCGTGGTTGTTGTCAGTGTGGTCGCCTTGATCTTCTTAGGCGTGGCTCTGGTGCGGAGCGTCTCCAACGCCCTCACCAGCATGATCGCCATGGTAAAGGATCTCGCCGAAGGCGAAGGAGACTTGAGCAAGCGCCTCAATATTCCCAATCATGATGAACTGGGCGAACTCGCCGATTGGTTCAACACCTTCCTCGACGAAATCCACGCCATTATTTTCCAGGTGGCGGGAACCGCCGACCAGGTCGCCAGCTCCAGCGAAGAACTGAATACCACCAGCCAGCAGATCACCGCCAACTCCGCCGAAACTTCCGCGCAAGCCGACGTCGTGTCGAAAGCCGCCGAGGCCGTCAGTCAGAATCTTCAGACCGTTGCCACTGGCGCCGGAGAGATGGGCAACAGCATCAAGGAAATTGCCAGGAACGCCAACCAGGCCGCCAAAATCGCAACCTCAGCCGTCGCCGTCGCCGAAACCACCACCGCCACCGTCTCCGCACTGGGAGCGTCTTCCACCGAGATTGGCGAAGTCGTGAAGGTCATCACCACCATCGCTCAGCAAACCAACCTGCTCGCCCTTAACGCCACCATTGAAGCCGCCCGCGCCGGCGAAGCGGGCAAAGGTTTCGCCGTCGTCGCCAACGAAGTCAAAGAACTCGCAAAAGCAACCGCCCAAGCGACGGAAGACATCAGCCGCAAAATCGAAGCGATTCAGAGCGACACCAAAGCAGCCGTCAACGCCATCGCTTCAATTTCCGGAGTTATCAATCAGATCAATGGCATCTCCAGCACCATCGCCGCCGCAGTTGAAGAGCAAGACGCCACCACCAACGAAATGTCGCGCAACGCGCACGAGGCCGCTCAAGGCAGCGCCGAAATCACTAACAACATTGCCGGAGTGGCCGAAGCCGCGCAGGGCACCACGCGCGGCGCCACCGACACCGAAAAGGCCTCCCAACAACTCGTCGAAATGTCCACTCAGCTCCGCCGCTTGGTAGGCCAGTTCAAAATCAACATCAACGATAAAAGCAAAATGGCAGGAATCGCCACTGGCCCCAAAAAGGCTGCCGAAAAAATAAGGGCGGCCGCTGCATCCTAATCATGCAACGCCGCCCTGATTGGGGAAGGGCACGACTTTAGTCGTGCCAATATCGCACGCGAAAATCCGGGCTTCAGCCCTCTAAGGGCTGCGCCTCACCGCCAAATCTACGCCACTCCCCGCGCCTTAATCGGCGCCGCCATATCGGGCGTGGGAGATGAAGACGCCGGCTGCTCCGACCTTCTCACCACCTTCGCCGCCAGCGGCTTCAGCCACAGCAATGCCATGAACGCCGCGACCAGATCGCAGATAATCATCGCCCAGAAGACCTTCGACCACGATCCTGTCTTGGCAAACAACCAAGCCGCACCCGGGCCGGCAAACGCCGCCGCCACGCCCTTCGCCGTATACACGATCCCGTAGTTCGTCGTGGCCCACTTATTGCCATACAGGTCGCCGGTGATCGATGGGAAAAGCGAGAAGATATTACCCCACGCAAAGAAGCAAAGTCCCGACAGCGCCACAAACCACACCGGACGATTGATCAATTGCAGCAGCAGCCATACCGCGACCGCCTCCAGTATGAAGGCGATAAAGATCGCATTCTCTCTGCCGATATGATCCGATACCCATCCCCAGAACGGCCGCGTCAGCCCGTTCAACAATCGATCCACCGTGATCGCCAGCACCAGCGCCGTCATGCCGAAAGCCACAATCACCTTATCCACGTGATACGACGACGCCATCGGATTCAGTTGCGCCGTCACCACCAGCCCGCCAAATGCCAGCATCGTCATCATCACGTAGATGACATAGAACGACGGCTGCTTTAGCATCTCGAGCGGAGTCATGTCACGAGCCGAAGTGTTGATCTTGGCCCGAATCTTCAGCTCTTTTTCCTTCCAGTTCGGTGGCGTCCATCCGATCGGCGGCCTCGCCAGAAACAACGACGCAGCCAGCACCACCACGCCCTGAATAATTCCCCACACGATAAACGTATGCTGATAATTCGTTGCCTTCAGCATCGCGTCAATCGGAGCAATGGTAGTCGCCGTGCCGATCCCGAATGCTCCCGCCGTCAGCCCCACGCACAGCCCGCGATAATCCGGGAACCACTTCAGCGCGTTTCCAATCGCGCCGCCATACACGATCCCGGCGCCTACGCCGCCCACTCCATACCAGAAGTAAAGGCCGTTGATCGACTCCGCATAGCCCGAGCCGATCCACCCGGCGCCGACCAGGAATGAGCCCAACCCCAGCATGAACCTCGGCCCGATCTTATCGACCAGGTAGCCTTCAAATGGCACCAGCCACGTCTCCAGCGCAACGAACAACGTAAATGTCCATTGCACCGCGACCAGACTCACGTGCAGGTGCGCTTGTATCGGTTTAGTGAAAAGCGTCCACGCATATTGCAGGTTCGCAATCGCCATCATGGCGACGATGCCCGCGCATAGCTGGATCCAACGATTGGGAATTCGCGAGGGGTGAATCAGGGAAGCTGGGGAAACTGGAGTCGTTGCAGCCACGGGTCTGACCTCCGAAGAGCGCGTTAAACGTTAACGGTGCAGTTTTTGAACCCACTTGGTTCATATCGGGAGAACATAATTCTGAAGCGTACCTTGCCAGCCCACCTACCGGTCCGTGAACTCGCGAAATTCTTGGCGATGAACCCACTCTAATTTATACTGGTCTAGTCATCGAACCAGTTGCGGGACGGAAAATATCACGTTTCCTCAGTCACTGTCAAGAAACAATGAATTGCTTGTCATCCTGAGCGCAGCGAAGGACCTGCTTCTTGGCTTCAACGAGGATCGAGGACTCGCGCCAAATATCACCCGACATACCAATGGATCAATCCCAGCAATCCCAAATCGAGATCTACCTGACCCACCTCGATGCCCTCATCCGCCGCGGCCTCGTGCTTCGCGACCGCCTGGTCTCCGAGCCTCCAAACGGCTCCAACGGGTCCGCCATGGCCGAAACCCGCGCCTGGCAGGAAGACTGCGGCGTCACTATCAATCAACTCTCCGGAGGCAGCAAGGCCCACTGGCTGGCCCGCGCCTTCAGCGGAGCCTTTCTAATGCGCTCCCCCGCCGGCCAAGCCGTAGAAGGCGCCCCGCCCGCCGAGATCGTGCAGCGCCTCGTCGATGTCCTTCAGCAAGCCGTCTCCACGCTCTCGGCCATGGACGGCGGCCCCGCATCCGCAAACTTCCCGGCATCAAAAAACGCGCCAGCATCGGGTGACGCGCCCCCACCCCACCGTTTTGATTTCGTCCACAATCCCGAACTCCGCCCCGTCCTCGAGCAGGCCTACATCGATAGCCGCCTGGCCTTCGATCAGGCCGCCTACGACGAGGCCTTTCGCACGACCTGCGGAATCCTCGAAGCCATCGTCACCGACGCCCTGGAATTCAAGGGACTACCCGCCTTGGCCGCCTCGGGCATTCCGGCCGGCGAAGAGGCCGGAGGGAAAATCTCCGACTGGTCCTTCAACACCCGCCTGGCCGTAGCCGAGCGAGCCCGATTAATCCGAGGAGGTTGCGTCCGCCTCCCAGCCATAGCCCGCACCTATCGTGATCAAGATCCCGCCGCCGCCCCCACCCCCAAAGCATCCGAGCGAGAAGCCCGAGTAACCGCCCAGGTCCTCCACGTAATCATGCGCGACCTGGACCCCGGTCGCTAGGGCGAGAACACGCGAACAGCGAATGACGAACAGCGAACACGCAAACGACGAACAGCGAACGACGAACGAGCAAACGACGGCGGACGATCAAGAACGTGTCAAGCCCCATTTCCGCGCTTTTCCCGCTAACTGGCTGACCCAGCGCACCAAATAAATCCCAAAATCGTGTCGGGCCACCCCACCCCAAATTGATACAATAGATATAGAAGCAGAAAAGGGTGCGGACCAACCTCCGCGCCCTTTTTCTATTTTGGGATCAAACTGAGAACTGAGAACTGAGAACTGAGAACTGAGAACTGAGAACTGACAACTGAGAACTGAGAACCATCCAGGAGTTTCAAAAATGCCGACACCACCCATCACCATCCGCCGTTGCCAGCACATCAAAGTCAACGGTATCCAATGCGGGTCGCCCGCTCTGCGCGCCAAACGATGCTGCTTCTTTCACGAACACTGCGCCGTCCTGAGCACCAAAATCCAGCCCGAGCTAACCTCCATCTCCTCCCTCGAGGACGCCAACTCCATCCAACTCGGAATCGCCGAAGTCATTCGCCTGCTCGTCATGAAGCACGTCGATGCCACCACTGCCGCGCTCCTGCTTCGCGCTCTGCGCCTCGCCGCCGCCAACGTCAAGTTCACCTCCTTCGAACCCAAGTCCGCCCACGTCGTCGTCGATCCCTCCGCCATCGAGGATCGATTCGCCGCAGGCCGCGCCACCTTCGACCCCGACTACGAAACCGCAGAAACCCCCGCCGAAATGACCACTGAAAAGAAAGACAAAACCAACCACCAGAAAAGCGCCGCCGACAAACCGTCCACCGAAACCCAGCCGCCGAATAAAGCCGTACCGATAAAGAATGGCACTCCCCAGTACCTGAGAGAACTAATCCGCCGCTTCCATGAAAACAACGAGCAAGCGCGCCTCTTCAAGAAAGCAACCCCATCGGAAAGCGCAAAACCCTCGGAAAACGTGATGCCATTAGAAAGCACAAAAGTCCTGGCCAGCACCGAAGAAGCTCCGCAGCATGACTCAAATTTTCATGATTCAAACTTTCATGACTCAAATTTCCAGGACGCCCCACCTCCCGACCTGAAAATTCCAGACCCTTCAATCCTCCCGAACTCAGAAATTGATCGGACCGCCCTAGAAAGCTGCCACTAACTCCTTACTCCGCAATATTTTCCATATAAGTCATTTAAACCGAAAGATTTGGCAGGAATTTTTGTGTAACACCGTGATTCCATTAGATCGGAAGGGAAATTTCTTAAATCAGGATGCCGCAACGGTTCATCCGTCGCGCTAAGAAGATTTAGATTAAGAAGAACTAATTAAGAGGAACTAACTTTAAAGCTCGGTTGGATACTGGTTCGTTCCCTGATTCGTTCCCATATTCCAGCAGACGGGTTTCTGGCGATCCACCCAACATTGAACTTGGCGAATATACGCTGATTTGCCCCGCATGGAAGCGGCATCTCCGTTCGCAAAGGCTACTTCTTCTGAATTACCGAAGCCGTCTGAATTGATCTGAAGAAATTCATTTGTGTGAGCGTTTTCGAACCGGGTTGTCGCTATATAGGAAGAGAGGGCTAGAGATTCACGGGCGAGACGGTATCCATATATGCTGCCAATTCGAAACAAACTGTGCGGTGTTCTCGGCCCTAAGATGGGGACGGGGTTTGGGCGGTTGACCTTAAGATTTACATCGCTGTGACAGTCCGCGTGTCCAAGTGTCGGAATATTGTCGAGTGACATTTGGACACTGACCCGGCAAAGAATCGCACGCAGCCGTAAGACATTGTTTCTCCAGAGATATCAGCGTTCCCCTATTTGGCCCATAAAATGCCCTATCACATTGGGACAGCAGGGGAGAGGCAACAAAGTGGTTTTGATCGCAAACCGCACGCGTCGCCGGGAGAATTGCCGGTTACCTGTGTTTATACCTTTAGGAGTTTGTTCTTCTCGGGGTGGTAAGAATCGGATAACGTTAAGCCCAAATCCAAGCATCCCGGCAGGTCGAACTGAAAATCGGGGGTAATACGGACCGGAACTTCGGTTATCTCGTTCCAAGCATCTATTTTCCTTACGATGCAGCTTGACAATGGTCGATTCAGGAGTTTAGTGTGAAAACCTCAAGACGAAAGCTAGTCCGCCACCGCATGCCAAAAGCCAAAGAATCAAATTCTTCCCTGCGTGATCTCGCTCGGCGCGCTGAGCATGATCAGCGCGTCATCGATAAGATTAAAGCATCCATCGATTCGTCTAACAATGGGAAGACGCTCAGCGTAGGACAGGTCAGACGGGCTGTGATTGCCTCAGCCGCAGTAAAGGCTGCTGCGAAAAGTGCCTGAACAACATGAATTTGGAAGAGCGGGAGATTCGATGGGCCCCTCTTGCATCAAGCGAGTTCATTCATAATTTTAACCCCTCCATTTCTGACGTAGACGTCATCAACGCCAAACTTGCATACGTGCGGGATCGTCCGACGGATGAGAGCGCATTGGCGCGCGTAAACACTGGGAAAATTCCACAGCTGAGGGATATTGAGGGCGATGTTTATGTTAGTAGAGCCGAACGATGGCTTGTATACCATCGATGGCTGCCCAATTACATCGAAGTGGTCTTCGTGGACGAGGACAAGGGAGGAGACGACACGGGAGGAACGCAGGCAGCATGATGGAAACATTGCACGCAGTCATCGCAATTGTTGGGGCTGTTGCAATGCTCGCGGGCATCGGCTTGGCGGTCTGGGGAACTTACCTGCTAACGCAGTCATACCACCCATTCTCTCAGGAAGGTCTCATCGAACACCTCAAGGATGCCCCACTTCTAGCGATCGCGTACTTGAAATACCGATCCCAGCAGGGCCGGACTCCCGCGCCTGCAGAGCCCTCAACTGATTCGCCGGCGGAAATGAAACCCAAAGAAAGGAGTACGGTTGACGACAAGATCAAAGAATTACAACTCCTGGCGGAGATGGCATTGGTTAACAAAGAAAATCGTCCGCTCTTGTTACTGGGAACCGATATGGTGTTCATCGGCTTCATTTTTCAGGTGTTCGGGGCGATGTTAACAGTCGTAGACGTGATGTGGTCCCGTCTGGCCAGAGTTGGGTGAGATTGCTTGCGGCGCGGTCCCAGTTTTCAGCGGGACAGGGGAATGAGCTGAGAACCCAAACGTCGAGGCTAGGCTTCCGCTTTTGGCGGAAGCGTCTGCGAGTCGATTACGGTCCAAAACGGTCCAATTCAGACCGGCTCGCCCGGAGTTGCATCACAACCTCCCACGTTCGGCGACATTCCGCACGGGAGGGAGCGAATTAGATCAGAGCGCAGCCAAGCCGTGCGCGAAGCGAATGGCTTGGCGAAGGACCTTGCGTTGCTCTTCGCGGCCCCGGGATTTAAATCAGGCGCCGAAAGTTTGCTTCTGATCTTTTTGAAAGGGCGCGGGTATAACCGCGCCAAGTGCACGAAAATCGATGGCGCTCTAGCCGCGGAGGGGGCGCCGCCCTCAATCCTCCAGCCCCTCCCGAAACACCGGCTGCGTAGGATCCAAACTCCCATCCATCACCGCCACCAGCAGCTCGCGATAAGCATCCTCCGCCTCCGCCAGCGCCGTATACCCGCGCTCCCGCTGCAGCCCGCCCGTAGGCGAGTAGACCAAAGTAAAATACCGCCCCGACGAATACTGTAGCTCCTGCAACTTGTTCGGCATGTCAGGATCGCCCTCCTGACCAAGCACGTCCATCAGCGCCACCGTCCACTCCCGCCCCGAGGGGTCGCGAACGACCTCGCGCTCCAGATACTGCCACTCGTCCATGCTCCACAAAGGCATAATCGGTTTACGTAGGGACAGACGCCCTCGTCTGTCCAAGCCGAGCGGAGCTCGGCTCTAAAGCCGGCGCAAAAGGGAACGCAAAGCCCAACAAGAATCCAGAGCGGTCAAGCTCACGCAGCCTCAACTTCCAGCAACTGATCCAGCGCCCGCGCCACCTGCGCCCCCGTAAACGGCTTCGGCACCAGCAACACTCTCTGAGCCTTGCGCGACCGCAGACTGGCGTCCGCCTGCTCAGGAGTATCGCTAATGATCACCACAGGAAGTTCGCCATGATTCGGATGATTCCGTACCGCATCAAACAGCGCCTCGCTCATGTCATACGAGGTGCAATCAAGCACGACCGCATCCGCCCGCTGCTCAATCACCAATTCGTTAACGGTAGGCGTGTATCCCTCGGCCCTGACCTCATACCCGCGGTCGCGCAGCGCAAACGTCAGCAGCTCGGCAATCTCCGGCGTGTCGTCAATGAGCAGTACGCGGCGCAATCTCAGCCCGCTACTTCTTCGCCGGACCAGTCCCCGGCAGCCGCGCCTTCTTCGCCGCGCACGGCTCGATATCCATCACCCAGATGCGCCCGCCCGCCGTGTAATAGGCGCGATGATCGTTCTCGATCATCGCCCCCCAAGCCTCCAGCGTCCGCATCGCAAAGGTCACGCCCTCGAAGTTCGCGCGCGCATGGTCGAGCACTTCATTGGTGTGCCAGTTGTCGGTAAGAATCGCGTCGCCGCCATGCACGCGCAGCACCGTGTAGAAGCGGTCAAACGCCGCCTCCGGCCGCACGTCGCGCGACGATCCGCGCTTCTTGCCTTCGGTGACAATGTAGCTCTCCTGCACATCAGGAGCCGCACCAGTGTTTGCACCAGCAGCCGCAGAACCAGGTGTATTCCCTTGTGTGCTCATACCGTCTCCGCCACTGTCGCAGCCTCTTCAGCCGCCGCCATGTTGACCAGGTTCTTGGCATCCGCCGCCTTCAGCAATGCCTCCGGCAACTGAACGCCCATCATCCGCCATTGCTCATTCGCAAACTTCTGAAGGTTAGCAATGTGCTCGGCATGAAGATGCCCGAAGCGCCCCTGCAACTTCAAATACTCAGACACCGGCCGCATGCTAGCCGGACGGAAGCTGTAGTCATAAGCACGCTGCTCCGGATTCCACTCCCACATCGGATACAGCCCGCACTCAACGACAAGCCGGCCCAGATCAATCGAGCGCGGCGTCTCATACACAAAGCCCTTCTGGCAAGGCGTATACACCATCAGATAAGCCGCGCCTTTATGATTGAGCCCCTTGCGCACCTTATTCATCAAGTCGATCGGATAGCCAACGCTGGCCGTCGCCACATAACAATGCGGATGCCCCGCCGCCATCATCCGCGCCAAATCCTTCGGATAAAGTTTCTTTCCCTCCGGCACCAGCGGCCCCGGAGGCGAGAACGTAGTCATCCCGCCGTAAGGCGTGCGCGACGAAGCCTGTATGCCAGTATTGGCATACTGCTCGTTGTCATAACAAATGATCAGGCAATCATGATTGCGATAGAGCGCGCCCGAAATCGACGCAAGGCCTATGTCCGAAGCCGAGCCGTCGCCCGCCTCGCAGATAATATTCGGAAACTGCCCCTTCCACTTCCCCTTGCGGATCATCGCCTCATAAGCAGCAGCCACGCCCGCCGTAAAGCTGCCCGCGCTCCCAATCTGCGTATGCGCCCAAGGCACATTGTAGGGCGTGCACAGATAAGAACTATTCGCCACATACATGCACCCAGTCGGCCCGACAAGAATCGTATTGTCTCCCGCCGCCTTGCTGGTCATCCGATACTGAATCGACGGCCCGCACCCCGCGCACGTGCGATGCCCCGGCACAAACGGTTCGGACGAAGGCAATTCAGGGTTATAAAACCGCGCCCCCTGATTAGGATTGCCAAGTATCGGCAGCACCTGCCGCTGTACTTCAATAGTTGCCATGTGGATATCCTCCAACAAAATCGTCTACAAAACTTTGCCAAAACTTATCGCGCTACGACAATAAACGCCAGCCCGGAGATTTCCTTCGCGTTCCTTAGTGTCCTCTGTGGTGAAGCCTTTTCTAAACGCAGCCAATCCTGCCGGTCAGCCTTTACTCCTCAAACCCAACCCAGTGCGTCCGCTTCTCAATCTTCCCACTCTTCTGCACTGCCATCATCTTCTCTGTCATCCAATAAAATTCCTTCAACACAATCGCTTCGCCGCCCATCCCCGCCATGAACGACAGTACCAGCGGCCGCTTATCCGCTTCATAAAGCGCCGCGCAGACCTCTGCATAGAGCACGCCGCCGCTGCTCACGCTGCCGAGCCCCATGTTGGTCTCAATCACGCCCACAACCTTAAACTTGCTGAGCGACTCCCGAACCTGCTCCGTAGGATAAGGCCGGATCGTCCGCAGCCGCACCAGCCCGACCTTCAATCCCCTGTCGCGCATATGCTGAATGGCAAACTTCGCCGTCACCGCGTGCGCCCCCTGCAGGAAGAACACGACCTCCGCATCATCCGTCATGAACTCTTCGATCCAAGGATCGTAGTGCCGCCCAAAGATCTTCTCAAACTCGGCATGGACTTCCTCGATCACCGCCATCGATCCTTCCATCGCCCGCGCCCGCTCCAACTGCAGCGGAGGCCCTTGCTCCGGCATGATCTGCGGCCCGTGCGACACCGGATGCCGCGGATCCAGCGGATAAGGATGCTTATAAGGCGGCAGGAATTCCTTCACCTGTCCCGAGTCCGGCAACTCCACATCGCCCGTGATGTGCGACACGAAAAACCCATCCTGGCAAACCATCTGCGGCAGCAACACTCGCGGATCTTCGCCAATGCGATAAGCAATCAGATGATTGTCAAACGCCTCCTGCGCATCGCACGACCACCCCATGATCCATCCCATGTCGCGTGTCGAAAGCGCATCCGTATGCTCCGATCCAAAGTCTCCCGGCGGATCAAGCGTCCGGTCGGCAATCATCATCTGCACCGGCATGCGGCTGCCCGAGATCGGAGAATACAGCTCGTAAGCAAACTGCACGCCCACCCCCGAACTCCCCGTAAACACGCGCGCCCCGCTCGACGAAGCCCCATGCGAGATGCTCAACTGCGAGTGCTCGCTATCGGCCACGATGTATTCGGCATCAAGCTCGCCATTCGCCACCATCTGCGCCAAAGCCATCATGGTCGCCGTATAAGGACGGATCGGATATGCCGCAATCACATCGACGTCCGCATACTTGGCCGCCTGCGCCGCCGCCACGCACCCATTAATCCGCACCATCTTCTTCTTAAGATTCGTCGCCGTAGCCATATGTCACTCCAATGTTAGTACAATCTCACTAAGCTTTTGGGTGGCGCAGCGCTTCAGCGCTGCGGTAACCACCGCCCAAGATCACCCGGGCTTTAGCCCCTGAGGGCCGCCCGAAGATTCAACTCGCAAGAGCCGCTAAATATCCTTAGCCGGCCGGCTAGCCAAATTCCGCAACTCCTCCGCCTGCCGTCCATGCAATCCCGGAGAAATCGCAAACGCCGTATCCATCCGCACCACGCCCGTATCGAAGTCAAGCTCAGGCACGCCCTCAAGGCAACCCGTCGGGCACTCTTCAATACAAACGCGGCAGCCTTTGCAATAGTCGACCAGAATCTTATATAGCCCGTTCGACCGCTCTGGGCGCGCGATACAAGGCTCCGGACAAACCAGGTAACAGTTGTCGCAAGCGTTACAAGTGCCGCAACTGAAGCACCGTCCCGCCTCCTCGACCGCCTGTTCTTCGGTAAACGACTGAATCACTTCCTGCTGCGTCTTACGCCGGCTAGTCGGCGGCAGCATCTCCTGCTGCACGCGCGGGAAGTGCGGGAAGTACGTCATGTTCATGCGATTCAAATCGAAGATCACATCGATCGGAATCGTGCGCGGCTCCAGCGATTCGCCGCGCATGACTTTGTCAAGATTGAAAGCAACGCGCTTGCCGTCGCCGACCGCGTTCACCACCATCAGCGGTTGACCCGAACCAAGCTGCACGATGTCGCCCGCAGCAAAGAAGTTCGTATTGCCGATGCGCCCGAAGCGATCGATCTTGATCGTCCCGCGCTCGTTCTTGAACTCCTGCGGCAGCCACGCCAGCGATGCGTGCTGTCCCACCGCGATGATAACGTGATCGACAGGGAAGCGCTCCGCCGCCGCTTCGCGATCAACGTTGATCGGCGAAGCATTGATCGCTCCCGAGAAGCGCGCCGGATGCAACTGCAGCGCTTCAACGCTACCGTTGCCCAGCACAGCCGTTACAGCGCGACCATGCATCAACTCCACGCCCTCTTCGAGCATGTCGTGCAGGTCTTCGGGCGACGCCGGCATTTCTTTGCTGTGACCCTCAACCGTGATCATGGTCACTTCAACCGCGCCCTGCCGCAAGGCCTCGCGAGCGCAATCGATGGCCGTATTTCCGCCGCCGATCACCGCAACCCGCGCGCCCAGCTTGACCTTTGACGTGCCCATCCCAATGTCGCGCAGGAAGGGAAGTCCGTAATGCACGCCCTTCTTATCCTCGCCTTCGGCGCGCACGCTATTCGGTTCAGTAAGTCCGACGGCCAGCACAACCGCGTCGTAATCCTTTTTCAAATCGTCCCAGCTAACGTCTTTGCCGACTTCGACGCCCGTCTTAATCGTGATGCCCAGCTCAACCAACCGCTCAATCTCGCGATCCAGCACATCCTGCGGCAGAACCCAGTCCGGAATGCCGCCGCGATTCAACCCTCCAGCTTTAGGCGACTTTTCAAGAATCGTAACTTTGTAGCCCAGCCGCGCCAGTTGATAAGCCGCACTGTGCCCCGCCGGGCCCGATCCAACCACGGCAACCTTCTTGCCATTAGGCTTGCCCGCCTGCACCACGTCTTTCTTCAGCGCCTGTCCCAGGTCGCCCAGAAAGCGCTCGACCGCGCGAATCGAAATGGCCTCATCGTACTTGCCACGATTGCAGGCCGCCTCGCATGGGTGATAACACACACGCCCCGTAACCGATGGGAAGGGCATGTCTTCTTTTATCAATGCGTAAGCGTCCAGATACTTCCCGCGCTTCACTAAGTCGAGATATCCCTGAATCTTCTCGTTGGTTCCGCAAGCGTTGTTACAAGGTGGTAACTTGTCGCGATACACCGGCCGAATCGACCGCCAGTTACCAGTAGGGAATAAGTCTTGCCCCTTTTCCTGCGAAGGCGCGGGAGTAATGCCGGCAAACGGAACCTTTAACCAATCGGGAATATGAGTATCTTTAGTCGACATGCGAATCCTTCCTAGTAATTAGTCTGCGGTCGTTGGTCGTTAGTCGTTAGGATGATGGCCGCGAACGACGAACGACCAACGACGAACGACCGACTACGCAGCCACCGGACTAAGCTTCATAACATGTAATTCTTTAAGCGCCATTTCAAACGCGTGCTTGTTCGCAATCATCGGTTCAATCGTCTCCATCTTAACGATGCCCGTAGTCTTGATCACGGCCGCAATCAATGGAGCCGCAATATCCGGCGCGATTAACTTGTTGCGCTCCGCAGCGCCCTCGGTCGAAAGCCGGTCAAGCCCAAGCTCGCCCAGTCGGTAGTAAAGCCACTTGTGGTCGGCCAGTTTGGCCGCATCCACACAAACCAGTTGCGCCAAACGCTCGGCCCCCGGCACAAAGCGAATCATGTAATCGGGCGTGTAATGCGTATTGATCACCAGCGTTCCACCAGGAGGCATCCCGCGCATATAATCCCATCCCTTCACCATCGTTCCTTCCACCAGCACGACGATGTTAGGGTGCTCGTTCTCGTAAGTAAGTTCGTTCTCGAGGATGTTGTCGCTCACCCTGCAATACTTCCGGGTAGGGCAGTTCGTGCGATCGGGATTGTCGACATAGTTCTCCATCGCCTGCGCGTACTTACCCTCAAGGCGGGCGGAAGCCGAGACAGAGTTAACAATGTCGCGCCCTTCTTTGTCCATGATGATGCCGCGTGTCCAAACTGTAAGTTCCGTGTAACTCATGAGTAGACCTCGTTTAAACTTAGTGACGAGTCGTTAATCGATAGTCGTTAGCGAGCGATAGCCAATTTGCCGCAACTAACAACCAGCGACGAACGACGAACGACAAACGACCGTTCCTCAATCCGATGCGTCAGGATATGTATCCCCCGCGCCATTACTGAGCACGTTAGTTTTCTTCCATTTACTGATAACTGCCATCTGCTTCGGGCTGCCACGATCAGACTCGAGCACCGCCATAAAGTCGCTCCGCAAAACGGCAAATGGAGCAACCCGAGTGCTCTCTTCAAACTCCGCAATCGCAAAGAGCGTAGCCTTCTTGCACAGGCTCTCAATATCCGCGCCCGTAAGCCCATCCATGCGCCCCGCAAACTCATGGAAATCGACATCGGGCGCAACCGGAACGCGCTTGCAGCAAAGCTGCAGAATGGCCGCCCGCTCCGCCAAATCAGGCTTAGGGAAGCGCAAAATATAATCAAAGCGCCCGCTCCGCAAAAGCGCCGGATCGATCCGCTCCGGCCGATTGGTGGCCGCCAGCAGGATCACGCCCTTAACATCGCGCAGATTATCAATCTCGCGCAAGAGCTGGCTGAGAATCCTCTGATAAACATCCGTACCAAATTGATCCGCGCCAAACTTAGGCGCGATCGCATCGATCGTGTCAAAGAAAAGAATGCAAGGCGCCGCTCGCCGGGCCTTCTTGAACACCTCGCGGAGCGCCCGCTCCGACTCGCCCAACCACTTCGAATACAGTTGCGGCCCATCAATCGCAATCAGCGGAATCTGCTTCTCGCCCGACAGCGCCCGCGCCATCGCCGTCTTTCCCGTGCCCGAAGGCCCAGTCAGCAGGATGCCGCGCGGCGGCGCTAATCCAACTTGCTCATAGATTTCGTCGCGCACATGGGAATGCTCAAACACCGCATCCAGCAGCCGTTTCACCTCGTGCAGTCCACCCAGCGAGGCAAAGGTCGATGAACTCTTCTCAATAAAGAATTCGCGAGTCGCGCTCGGCTCGACTTCCTTCAGGCCAGCAAGAAAGTCGTCGCGCGTAACCTGCAACCGCTCCAACTCAGCCGAGTCCGCCCCGCCAGCCTCAACCGGAACCGACGACAGGAACCGGCGCAAAGCAATCATTCCGACTTCCTGCCCCAGTGCCTCAAGGTCGGCACCAACGAAGCCGTGTGAATGCTCCGCGATCTCTTTCAGGTCAACATCGGCCGCGAGAGGCATGGCGCGTGTGTGAATCCTGAGAATCTGCAGCCGCGCCTGCGTGTTCGGAACGCCAATTTCAATCTCGCGATCGAAGCGCCCCGGCCGTCGCAGCGCCGGATCAAGCACCTCGGGAATATTAGTCGCGCCAATCACGATGACCTGACCGCGCGCGACAAAGCCATCCATCAGGCTGAGAAGCTGCGCCACCACCCGCTTCTCAACTTCTCCCGCAACTTCCGTGCGCTTCGGCGCGACAGCATCAATCTCGTCGATGAAGAGAATCGCGGGCGCATGGCGCGCCGCCTCCTCGAACAGTTCGCGCAGTTTGGCTTCGCTCTCGCCGTAGAACTTGCGCATGATCTCCGGGCCATTGAGATGAATGAAATGCACGCGGCTCTCGGCAGCAACAGCCCGCGCCAGCAGCGTCTTTCCCGTGCCCGGCGGCCCATACAACAACACACCTTTCGGCGCGAGGATTCCCAGCCGCTCAAAGATGTGCGAGTACTTTAAAGGCAATTCGACCATTTCGCGCACCCGAGCCACTTCACGCTCGAGCCCGCCAATATCTTCGTAAGAGACCGAAGGAGCCCGCGCCGCCGTCTGCTCGCCTTCGACCACGCGAATATCGGTGCGCTTCCCAATCACCACCGGTCCCGATGGAATCGTCCGCACCACGTGAAAGTTCACGGCCTTCGCAAACGTAGGTACGCGCACGACGCAGCCGCTAATGACGGGGACGTCGACCAAATCTTCCAGCATGCGATCGGGAGCGATCGTCGCGGGCGCGGCGCCAATCCACAAAGGCACAAGCCGCACCGCCACGGCTTGCTCGCATTCGACGGGAGTGACCGTGACCTGCTCCTGCAAACCCGCGCCACAGTTGCTGCGGCTCGTTCCGTCGATCTGGATCATGCCTTCATGACCGTCGTCTGAAAGCTCGGCCCGTGCCACGCCGATAGTGTTGCCAGTAATCTTCAGCACGGAGCCAGCCTGCGCACCCATGCGCCGCAGATCGACGGGCGCGAGTCGCGCGATCGCATGCCCCACGTCTTCGACGCGCGCCTCCGCAACGCGAAGCGTCAGGGCTTCCATATTCGACGCTGGGCCGTTCTCAGTCATGGAGTGACGGACCAATTCCTTCTCAAAACTTTTCAAGTACGATCTCTTCCACGTCTTCAATGTGCCGCCGCATCGCGGCTTTTGCGGCTTCGCCATCGCGGCGTTTGATGGCGTTCAAAACTCTCCAGTGCCCGTTGATCGATTTCTGCTGGCGTCCCGTCACCTGCAAAGAGCGTTCGCGCGTGTCGCGCAGCATATCCATGAGAATGTCGAGCACCTTGAGCACGACGGTGTTTCCCGAGGCCAGCGCAATCGCATAGTGGAATTCCGCATCTTCGGCAATCGCCGTATCTCCACTGGCAAGCTTCGCCTCCTGCCGGTGCAGAATCTCTTCCATCTCCGCAATTTCGTCGGGGCCGGCATGCGTCGCCGCTCGCGCCGCCAACGGTGGCTCGAGCATTTTGCGGAAATCCAGCAGCTCGCTGACCATTTCCTTACGCTGCTTCAGCGCGCTCGCAAAAGGATTGACCAGCGTCTCGGCCGATAGTTCGCGAACGATGGTCCCCGCGCCCTGCCGCGGTTCCACCAGGCCAACCAGTTCGAGGCCGCGAATTGCGTCGCGTATCGAGCTGCGGCTAACCTGTAGCATCTCCGCCAATTCGCGCTCGGATGGGAGTTTGTCCCCAGGCTTCAGTTTTTTCAGGATGAGCCGCTCGATCTGCTTGGCAACCTCTTCGTAGACTTTGTTTCGTCGGATCGCTTCGAAGTCGTTCTTGATCGGAGTGGGCATAGGCAAGTGGTCTGATAAGTGGACCAGCGACGAACGGAGTATACTCCCGTTCGCTCCGCCCGTGTCAAGCCCCTCCGCCGATATATTTTAGTCGAGAAATGTAAAGATGGAGGAAGGCTCCCACGTCTAGGCTGCGCTTACTTTGACGGGCGCGGTGCCGCACATTGGGAGAGAAGTTTGGTGCAGCTGTAGATAGTCCGGGTGCACGTCATCGGAAGGCCAACCCTTTCGCCGAGTTCCACAACCGCGCCCACCAGTGCTTCCAGTTCCATCGGCCGGCCAGCCTCCAGATCCTGCAACATGGATGTCTTATGCTCGCCCACTTTTTCCGCGCCCGCGATCCGCTGGTCGATGGAAACCGGCAATTCCATGCCCAGTTTGTGAGAGACCGCTTCGACCTCTTCCATGACGCTGCGGATCACCGAAGCCACGCCCGGATCGCGCACCATCTGCGCTAGCGTGGCGCGGGTCAGCGCGCTGACCGGATTCAACGAAGCATTGCCCAGCACCTTGACCCAAATCTCGTGGCGCAGGCGAGTCGTCACCGGACAGCGCAACCCCGAAGCGATGAGCGCTTCCGCAATCCGCCGGCAGCGATCGGAGCGTGAGCCATCCGGCTCGCCAAGAGAGATACGGTTGCCTTCGATGTGCTGAATCACGCCAGGAGAAGGAATTTCGGTCGAAAAGTAAACGATCGATCCGACCACCTGCCTGGCGGGAATCGCCGCGGAGATGACGCCGCCAGGGTCGACGCGCTCCAGCCGCAATCCTTCCCATTCGCCGTCGAATCCCTGGAAATACCACCATGGAATCCCATTCTGCGTGCTGACGACCGTGGTATCGGGACCGAGTACTGGCTTCAATTGCGGTGCCAGTTGCGGCAGGCCGTGCGCCTTCACGCCGAGAAAAACCACATCCATCGGCCCCACTTCTTCGAGAGAACCAGCGATGGCTGGATGCGCTATAAAATCACCCTCGGGACTCTTCACCTGCACGCCGTGTTCTTGCATAGCGCGCAGATGCGGACCGCGCGCGAAGAGCGTGACATCGAATCCGGCGTTTGCCATGCGCGCGCCGATGTAGGCTCCGATTGCCCCCGCGCCCGCGATCAGGAATTTCATCGTCGGCTATCCACGATCACATTATGCACGATGCTTATGCGCGCTGGTCATCGGTGAGCGCAGAGGCCACAACGCGGCGGCGAATCTTTCCGGTGGCGGTGGTAGGAATGCTATTCACAAAATAAATCTTGGTGGGACATTTGTAATCGGCCAGAAACTCATGCGCGTGCTTGATAAGCTGCGACTCCGTGATACTGCCCGGTTCGTGCAAAACCACGGCGGCAGCAACCTCTTCCCCGAGCACGGGATGCAGGCAGCCGAATGTAACCACTGCGGCCACCGCGGGATGTCTTAACAGGACTTCATCAACCTCATGCGGCGCAATGTTCTCGCCCCCGCGGATGATGATGTCTTTGATCCGGCCAGTCAAATGCAGATAGCAGTCTTCGTCGAGAAAACCCTCGTCGCCAGTGCGGAACCAACCGTTCACAAAAGCGCGAGCATTCGCATCAGGATTATTTTCATATCCGCGAAAAACATTTGCGCCCTGGATGGCAACTTCACCGCGCTGATTGGTGCCAAGATGATTGCCCTCTTTGTCCATGATGCTGATGCGAAGTCCCGTGCCGACGCCGACAGAGCCCGCTTTGCGATGCCGCGGCGGCAAAGGATTTGACGTCATCTGGTGCGCAGCCTCCGTCATTCCGTAGGCTTCGACAAAAGGCACGCCAAAAAGATCTTCAATTTTCTGAATAAGCTCGGACGAGAGCGGCGCGCTGCACGACCGTATGAATCGCAACGTTGCCGCCTCCGCAGGCTTGTGGTGAGCCCGCGCCAGCAGAAGTTGATGCATGGTCGGCACGCCCGAATACCAGGTGACGCGATTCTCCCGCACCGTCCGCCAGAAAGAGAGAGCGTTAAATTTGGTCGGAACAACGATAGTTCCGCCGGAAAGCAGAGTTGCCATGGTCGATCCGATCAAGCCATGGATATGAAAGAGCGGCATGATGCAGAGCGAAACGTCTTCTTCCGAGAGCGCGTAACTGTTGGCGATATTCGCCGACGATACTGCGAGATTGAAATGCCGCAGCGGAACACGCTTCGGCCGTCCCGTGCTCCCGCTGGTGTGAAGCACGAGTGCGATGTCGTCCGCCTTAGGCTCGGGCGCGGTAGCCCCGGTTGGCGCATTCATCAAATGAACATTGCCCTGGTCTGTCATCCCGACCGAAATGACCGGAATCTTGCGGTCGGCGGCGGCGCTGCGTGCAAATTCCGCGCCCACCGGCGGGCAAAGCATGACGCGAGCATTGGTGTCTCCGAGGAAGAAAAGAAATTCTTCGTAGGGATACGCGGGATTTAATGGCGCGGCGGTGCCAGCGATCGAGGCAGCGAGAAAACTAACAATCGCGGGCAACCCATTTGGCAACGCGATCGCTACCGCGTCGCCGCGCTTGATGCCGGCGGAGGCGAGCGCGTCCGCCATGGTCAATACTTGCTGGCGCAAAGAATCGTAGGTGACGCTGATGCCGAGCTCGGGAACGACAATCGCCGTGTGGCTGTTCGCGAACTGCAAAACGTCAAGTAGTGTGACCACCGACTTCAAAGTCATTGCTTGTCGCCTTTAACGTTCGTCGTATTCGCTGGTTTATTGCGAATAGCCTTCGGCCTTCAGCGCCTTCCCGAATTCATTCAAGAAAAATTGCACGTTATCTTCCGTGGCCAGCGGCCCCATGATGCCAATGCGGAAGACCTTGCCGGCGAGCGGCCCGAACCCCGCTGCGATTTCAATGCCCGGGCCGTCCAGCAGGCGTTGTCGCACCTTGGCCTCGTCGACGCCCTTGGGCACGCAAACCGTGTTCAGGGTCGTGATGCGATGCTCTTCAGGAACGTGCATGCTCAGGCCCATCGCTTCGATGCCCTTAACAAAAAGCTGATGGCAACGGAGATGCCGCTCCCAGCGCTTCTCAATACCTTCGTCAGCGACCACCAGAAGCGCCTCACGCAAGGCGTAGAACATGGAAATCGGCGCGGTGTGATGATAGCGATGTGACACGGTCGAATAATCGTGAATCAGTTTGAGGTCCAGATACCAACTGCGAGACGGAGTGGTTCGTCCGCGCAGCCATTCCATCGCCCGTGGCGACATGGCCATCGGAGAAAGTCCGGGCGGACAGCTAAGCCCTTTTTGCGTACAACTGTAGGCAACGTCCATGCCCGTCTCGTCGAACTCCACCGGCACGCCGCCGAGTGAGGTGACGCAATCGGCGATCACGAGTGCGCCCGCTTCGTGAGCGGCGGCGCAGATCGCGCGGCCCGACTGTAGCGCCCCGGTGGAAGTCTCGGCGTGAACATAAGCGACAACTTGCGGCTTCTCGCGACGGATGAAGGCCTGCGCTTCGTTGTCGCTGTAGACTTCGCCCCATGCTTTTTCAAAGCGGGCAACGTCGGCGCCGTTCCGCTTGGCCATTTCGGTAAGCCGATCGGAAAAATATCCGTTGGCGAAGATGGCGATTTTCGTCCCCGGCTCGACGAAGTTGACCACCGCCGCTTCCATGCCCGCGCTGCCCGTGCCCGAGATCACCAGCGTCCCACCCGCTTCCGTTCCGAAGGCCGTCTTGAGCAATTGCTGTACGTCGCTCATCACCTGGATGAAGAACGGGTCAAGATGCCCGACTATCGGCTTTGACAGCGCCTCATAAACGCGCGGATGCACCATGGTTGGTCCTGGTCCAAATAAAAACCGGCGCGGCGGTTGCAGGACAGGGAACTGAACTGCGGGGTTTACCTGTTCCAATGTACTCATAATGGCGATTGACCTCGTTTCATTCTAAGAAACACACTCGAAATCCTGGATGTTACGGTATGGAATCGGCAATCCCGCACGCTTAGTCTCCAAGAAGCAGTTTGATAGTTGGCACCGGCGGTGCGGCGATAGTCAACTTAATTCTATTACTGATTTCTATCAGTTTTTCTTATTACACTGTGCAACCTCCGCTTTGCGCCAACCGCGGCGGGTATCGTCTCTCCCTATCGTACTTTGATAAAGAAATACGCTGTCATGGCGACGCCCACGCCGATCACGACTCCGCGCACCGTTTTCGGGTCAGCCTTCTGCGCATAATGCGCGCCAAACCAGCCTCCGGCGAGCGAACCGGCGATCATTACCAGGCACTGCGGCCACAAAACGGCGCGCGCCACGATAAAAGTCACCACCGCCGCCGCATTGATGGCGACGGCCAGTAAGGTCCGTATAGCACCCATGGCGTGAATGTCCCGCATCCCCATCAGCGCGAGCATCCCAAGTGCCATAAAGCCTATGCCTGCGCCGAAGTATCCGCCGTAGATGGCAACCAGCAGATTCGCGACCGAACCGACCAGAATTGCCTTCGCGGAAATATCACGAAGGCCCTCTACGACCGCAGCCTTGCCGACGAGGCCACGAAGCGAATTGCCGAATGCAAAGAGCAGCGTACCCGCCAGCAGCAGCCAGGGAACAAGTCGCAGAAAAGTATGCTGTGGCGTCTTCAACAACAGTAGCGCTCCCGCCCACCCGCCGACAACGCTGGTTCCAAGCAGCGGCGCGAGCACGCGAAATGGCGCGTTCAGCCGTTTGAGGTAAGCGAGAGCGCTGGCTGCCAGTCCGGGCCAGAGCGCGACCGTGTTCGTCGCGTTCGCCTCCACCGGGGGAATGCCCAGGAACAACAATGCCGGGAAGGAGATGAAACTGCCGCCACCCGCTAACGCGTTTAACCCGCCCGCGATTCCGGCGGCGAAGAGCAAGCCGATGGCCTGCGCGAAGTGTAAGCCCATAGGTGCGGAACACAAAGTCCACTAACAACTCGCTCAGTATAACTGCGTCCGCGGGAGTGCCAATTTTAGCCGCCTCCAACTCCCACCCTGCGCTGGATGTTACCCGCAACTTTCAACCTCGCCAGGAAATTTTTCCGCGCCGCTTCTCTGCGATCTTTTTTCGTGGATGCATCTCTTTATGCACTCCCTCGAACCCTCTAATTCTGCTAGCGTTTTTCCCGACCCGACTTCACTTGTGGGAATTGTTGCCTGCGCGCGATTGGCGGGCGATCTGAAAAACTTTTCCTTGACATTCATTCTTTCGATATGATAAACCGCCCTTTCGTAACTGGTCCGCTTTTCAGACCGGATTGCACTCATACGCAACTCTACATAGAAGTCTTTCCGTTCGTGGCCCGAACGAACAAGGCGGCGCCGACAGGAGTCGTGTGCCTGCCTTGAGCACAGGCCGTTGTGCATTTTATTCCGGGAGAGGAAACACATGCGCTCGCTAACAACATTTTTCGTGCTTCTGGTGGTATCCATGGCGCCCGGTTTCGCCCAAGCTCAAGGCACGGAACCAGCGAGCAAGCCTGCGGCGCAGGCCGACGCAGCGCCTCCCGTGGCCGCGACCAAGGAAGAAGTCAGCCAGTTGCGTAGTGAGGTCGCCGCGCAGCGCAAGACCATCGACGAACTGAAAGCGCTGGTCGAGAAGTTGGCAAACGCCAGGACCCAGGCGAGCGACAACCGCTCAGCCGAGATTCAACCTGTATCGGATCCCATCGCGGAGCGCCCGTTGAATGCTTCGATCCAGGGTGGCGCTCGCTTGCTGCCTGCGGTTCTGATTCAGCCCACTCCCCCGCTAGAGGCCCTGGTCGATCAAGCCGCCCCGGCCGCGGCGCCCAAGAAAGATGCACCTCTGACCGCCGGCTGGAATGGCGAGCACTTTTTCATCCGGAGTGCCGACGGGCAGTTCACCATCAGTCCCTACGGTTACGTGAACACGGATTATCGTGCCTACAGCGGAGACGGCTCGCCTTCCAACACGTTTCTCTTGCGTCAGGCGCGTTTCGGATTTCAGGGCAGCTATGGTTCGCACTTTGACTTTGCCATACTCGCCGATGCCGCCGCGACGTCGGGTTCGGTTGTGCGCGACGTTTACCTCAACGTGAGATATCGGCCCGAACTCCAATTCCAGGCCGGCCAGTTTAAAGCTCCATTTGGCCAGGAGGCCGGAATCGGCGACACCAGCCTGGATTTTGTCGAACGCGGATTTCAGTCGATGTTGTACCCGTCGGCAGCCACGGCGAACCGCAGTCCCGGTGCCGCCTTTCACGGAGACATCGACGGCGGCGTGATGCAGTACTGGGTGGGCGCCTTTAACGGCAAGGGGTATGCGCTCGCGAACACCACCAATCAGCCGGAAGTCGTTGCACGGTTACGCTTCTATCCGTGGCGCAAGACCAAGAATGACTGGCTTAAGAATTTTGCCTTTGGCGGATCGGCTGACTTCGGTCGCTCGCGCGGTCTTTCCGGAGACCAAAGCTTCAGTTCGGCACTACCCGACGGAGCCTATAGCTTCTTCCCGCAGTTCCCCATTAACGGAGACACCCAGCGCTACAACGGTGAGTTCGCCTACCTCAAGGGAGCTTTCGGTCTGCGCGGCGAATACGATCAACTCAACATGGACCGCACCAACATTGGCTCCCTGCAACAGAATTGGCTAGGTTTCATGAGCCTCCCGACCATCAGATCCAAGGCTTGGGACCTCAGCGCAACTTATTTGCTGACCGGCGAGAAGCGCCCAGAAAACGGCACGCCCCGAGTCAATCGTCCAACTTTTGGCCCCGACACTCCGGGCGGCCAGGGGCGCGGCTGGGGTGCCTGGGAAGTTGCCTTCCGATTCACTGGCATCCAGGCCAACGAACCGGGTGAGGATCTCATCACCAACGGTGTCATCGGTGCTGAAGTGCCAACGTTCGATTACCACACCTTCGAGTACACAATGGGGCTCAACTGGTATCCCAATTATTGGGTCAAGTATGTGGTCAATCTGGGCATTGATCAGTTGAAGGAGCCCAGCGTAATCGGCCAGGAGCCACAGAACTATTATGTGGTGATGCAGCGCTTACAGTTCAGATTCTAGAATCAGTCCGCTCCGATGTCTTTTGACGCAGGACGATCAGAGCGGGCCCAACGGACGTTCAACCAGATTCGTAGTTGCCGGGGTGGTTCAAGGCCGTTCCGGAAGGGAAATCGCGGGAGGATTCGATGAGAACGAGGATTCTGTTTACCGTTATTGTCGCCACGATGTTCGTCATTGTGAGTGGCTGTGGCAATGTGTCCGGTTGCCCCACGTGCGGCACCACTGAGAATGGCCAGTACGCGGTGATCGACGTCATTGCCGTACCCGAGCACAACAATACCGGTGAACCTGGCGGCCCCTTCAACTCTTTCGACATTAGTTGGGTGGCGGCCAACCCCAGCGGCGGCGGCGACAACATGGACTACGTTTCGGATCGCATTGGCATCGCCGTCCAAGTCATCGACACCACTACTAATATTGCCGTGAATTCCATCGCCGGAGCCAATGGCGTGTCCGGAGCGGGCGACAATGCTAGTGCCTGTGTTCCTACAATCCCGCCCATCGTCTCCGTGAACGGCAACTTCACTCGTTTTGGATGTAGAACCAATCCTCCAGGGACAACTGAACCTTTCGGCTTGGCTTCAGGATTCGGGCACAATGGCTTGTTTGGCGGGTTTACCGGCGCGCAATGCTGTGCCTCGCGGGGCAACGGTGTGAACCCTATGTCTGGCCCTGACGGCAACGTGGCAACGCCAGATGGCAAGACTCTCTTTACCGGAAATGGCAGTTCCAGCGTGGTTGTTTTCGACCTCACAACCACTCCGCCCACGGTGATCGCCGACATTCCTACCGGCGTGTCTGCCGATTATGATGGCCCTAATGGAATCTCTGGCTGCCTCGCATCCTGGAACGGCGAAGCCGGATCCAACGAGCAATGCGGCGACGACCGCGGCGACGAGATGTCGTACGACCCGAAAGATCAGATTCTCGCGGTCATTAACGGTGACCCGGGGCTTCCCTTCATCACCTTCATCGATGTCTCGGGCATAGTAGCGCGCACCTCGAATTGTCTGCCGGTTGATCCGGTCACTCCGTATGGGCCGGCGGCCCTCGGCACACCGCCGGGGAGCGGATCCTCGACTTCGCCGAGCACCACAGGCGGCTTTAATCCTCCGAGCTGTATTCTTGGGCAAATCTATTACGATGGCGTATACCCAGTAAACAACGCAGTCGCGGTAGACAGCGCCGGTGGCCCTTGCCCCGATCCGTCCAATCCGACGACGCTCTCCGGTGTCTCCGGGATCGGCACGACTCCCCTCGTCGGCACTCCTCTTCAGGGTTCAGCGTACACGATCCCTTGTCACCACGGCCCCATCATCGACACGAATACCGGGGTCTATGACCCGACCTGTAACCCAACATTGACCGGTGCCATATGCGAAGCCGCTACTTCTCCTGCTGGCTTGGGCGGTCATGCCTGGGATCCGAATACGGGATATTTCTTGCTTTCAAATTCGAACTCGACCACCAACCTTAACGTTGGAAGCGTGGATGTAATCAATCCCAAAAGCCCTTTCGGGCCCATTGTGATCAACAGTTATCCGATGCTGAGTTGCATGCCCACCGGGGTCACGCCGGGACCTGGGGATAACTTTCTCATAGGCTGCGCCGATCATGACGGCTTTGCGTTTCCTGCCAACGAATACATAGTTACTAACACCACGAGCGGGACCGTCTCCTGCGCCATGCCGCCGGCTCCCAGCGTCAACTGCGTGCCAATCGCACAGACCGGTGCCGTAGACGAGACCTGGTACAACCCAGGCGACAACCGATATTATCTGGCGGCTCGCGACATGCTGCCCGGTCCGCAAATGGGCGTCATCGATGCCAGAACAAACCAGTGGCTGTACAACCTGCCAGTCAATACCAATGCGCATAGCATCGCGGTCGACCCCAACAACAACCATGTCCTCATGCCGCAGCAGGCGGGCGCCATCTGTGGCACGCAGGCCGGCGCCGGGTGCATTGACGTCATAGCGGAACAATGAGCCTTGGACAAGGGGTCGATTGGTGGACCTGTGATGTGATTTGGGTCGAACGAAACGTGGTATAGTTCGCCGTAAGAGTTAACAAAGTTTAAGGTTCGGTGAAATAAGCTATGAAAACTTTTCGTAGGGCGTTGCGAGCTTGTGTTGTGGTCTGTTCCGTTCTGGTTGTGCTAGCCAGCGCAAGCGAGCGACCCGCACCGAAACCTACCGACGTCCCAGCAACCGTGATTGGCCACTTGGCTTTGCCGCAGGCGACGGGAAGCCAAATGTTGCTCCAGAAGGACAACGGAAAACAGTATTTGTACGTTCAACAGGCAGGCAAGCAAGGCTTTATGATTGTGGAGGTCAGCAACCCCGAGAAGCCCAGCCTTTTGAAGCGGACAGCGGAATCGAATCAGGCGACTACGGGAAATCTGGAAATGGTCAGCCCCGACGTGGCGATCGCCGAGGCTCCCGAAAGAACGCCAACCACTCTCACTAGCAGCAGCCGTCCCGCCGAAACCGTGCGCGTGCTCGATTTGAGCGACCCGCGTAATCCCAAGACGCTGGAGACCTTCAACAAGGTGACCAGTATTCTTCCCGACGGCAGCCACGGCTTGATCTTCCTGGCCAACAACGAAGGACTATGGATCCTCCGCTACAATCGCCCGGCGCTGCTCGAACCGGCCAAGAAAAAGCCTCCATGCGATTCCGAGTCCGCCATTATGGCCATGCCGCCGGACTGTGACTAAAGCCCTGCGCTGGCCAAAGTTGTCTCCCTGCCAAAGAACTGCTACCGCGAGACTGAGCCTTCCGAGCACTCCTTGTCGAGCGTTTTGATCGACGTGATGGTCAAAGTGACCGGGGATGGGTTACTACCCCTGGTTGACGTATCAGAGCTCGTACTCAGTGAAGCCGATTCCTTCCCAGTTACTTCCACTCTCTGTCCCAGGTACTTGCTGAGCTTTATGTGGTTGGTGGCCTGGAGTTCGTAAGTTACGGCCGGATTCGTCTTCATTAGTACGTAATCGCCACCGAATCTACTGACGCACCCCCGCTGTGTGACTTGGCCTTTCGAATCTTTCGGAGTGTCCTGACTCATCCTGCTGCTGTCTTGCGCCAGGAGAAAGCTGCTGGAAAGCAACAAAGCGAAAATCAATCCTCTCATAACCATGCCTCCTCGTCTGATTGATACACCATTGAGATGCAATGCCGTTGCCACGGTTGCAACTATTTGACGCGCGTCTCCTGATAATGCAACTCCTTCCATTGCTCCCCCCGTTTCACCCAAATTTCGCTGATATATACACGTGAATAGCGAATCTGCGCCGTGGGCGGAAACTGTATGGTGCTCTCGTAAACGACCAGAGCGGCATCCGTCCCAAGAGGTATCAGCTTGTACCCCCACAGAGTATAGTTGGCGACATTTTGCTGCGCTAGTTCGTTGATCGCTTGAGTCTTATTCCGCTCACCCTTGCCGTCGACTTCGACTCCCTGATAGTCGTCGTCCAATAATTCGGCGTAGCTTTTCTTGTCCTCGTTCTTGAGCGCCTCCCATTCGGCTTTGATTTTTGCCTCGAACATATCTTTCAACTTTGGATCAACGGAGACGTTGCCGGGGACGGGGCTAGCGGGAATCTTGGGCGAGGCGGGCGCCGCCGCAGGCGATTGAGCCAGCGCACAAACCGTGAGACACACGATGTAAGCGAAGGCGAAACAACTTCGCATAGTTCCTCCAAGCAAAAGTGCAGTAAAAACTTTTTGCCGTGCGTCCGGGACCCGTTCTGTCCCGGCCGTTGCCATGCTAGTGAAGACTCTTGATTTTCTCTCTCAGGGCGTCCAGCAACGGCGGCGGCAGGCTGGCGTAACCCTCCTGAACTGCAAACTGCTGGCCCTCGGTATAAATCCAATCTAAAAGATTTCGTAATGCGGCGGCATGCGTAGCATCACTTGACGAAGTTCGCAGGTAGATCCAGGAAAAACTTGTAATCGGATAGGAATCCGCTCCGGCAGTGTTGATCAATGAGGCAGAGAAGTCCTTCCACCGGGGTGCTTCCGCTGCGCGACAAGCTGCGGCCACGCTTTCGGCGGAGGCGCGAATATTCTTGCCCGCTCGATTCAGCACGACAGCCTGGGGAATATTGTTTTTTACCGCGTATTGATATTCCACGAAACCTATCGAGCCGGGAATGCTTTTTACCTTGTCGACCATGTCAGAACTGCGCTCGGCAGGCGTGCCCACCGGCCACTTGGGGGATGGGGTTACTCCAACCTGTGCCCGAAACCTGGAACTCGATTTCGAAAGAAAGTCGGTGAAGACATAGTTCGTCCCCTTTCCTGCCGGACGATTCACCACCTCAATGGCAAGATCGGGCAAATCAATTTCTGGATTGAGCTTCGCGATTGGTGGGGCATTCCACGTCTTTATGTTGCCGAGAAAAATCTCTGCCAGAACTTCCCCGGAAAGCCGAAGCTCCCGGTGGAGGCTGGGAAGGTTGTAAACCGGAACGATGGCAATGATCGCGACCGGCAGTTCAATCAAACTGCCTTCTTTTCGCTCCGCTTCGGTAAGTTGCGCCTCTCCTGCGGCAAAATCGCCGGCGCCGTGGGAAATTTGCTTGATCCCTTCGCTGGTGCCGACCGTAAGGTAGCGCATTTGAAGGCCGGAACTACGCTTGTTGTATTCCTGTGCCCATCGGTTGTAAAGGGGGGTGGGCACGCTCGAACCTGCGCCGACCAGCACCATCACATTTTGGGCTGGCGCGCCGCGCCCGAGGCTGATAAGAGACAGCAGGCCGATATACCGAAGTATGCGGCGACGCCGATGTCGCCGCACGATGCTCGACGCAGGAAACGTTGCGCTCAGCTTCATCGGGCTCCTCTGATTGCGACGGGACGGGACATTCCCCATCCTTGCAAACGCTGCAATTCGGCGATGACTGTAAGTTACCACTGCTCTCATTGAACCCCAAAATGTTCGGGTGATCTAACTGTTGTCACATCGGGAACAGCCATGGTTCCCCATGGGAACAGAGTTGGTTCGTCGGCGCCAAATGAGCCTAAAGCAAGGCGATGTTAAGATCTTGAATCAGCCGGCGTCCTACTTTCCTATGTTGCAAAACGAAGTTGAAAGTCTCGCGCGCGAATTGCAGTCGGCCTATAACGATGGCGAGATGATCGCCGTGCCTCCCTCACAAAACCCCGGCTTCGATCTCAATGCGGCCTACGCCGTCGAAGCTCTACTCAAGCAATCTCGTGAGGCGAGCGGAGCAAAAGCCGTCGGACGCAAGGTTGGCTATGCCAACAAGGCCATGTGGCGCGCGCTCAAACTCGAAACCTTGGTTTGGGACCACATGTATGACAACACCGTGCATTACAGCGATGGCAACCCCAGCACTCTGTCGGTTCCGCATCCCCGTTCGCTGAAGGTTGAGCCCGAGAT
>JBEKXO010000011.1:0-43399 GCA_049511995.1 Terriglobales bacterium | reverse complement strand
CTGTAGTCACGCCGGCGCGCGCGTCGATCGCCTCGCAAAAAGCCGTGCCATATTGCGAGGTGTTTTCGGTGGTCATGGGGCCGATGCGGAGATGCTCAAGGCGCTCTTCCGTCATGGCGAGGCACACGAGGCCACGGCCGAACTTCGCCATAAAGTTGATGGCTCCGGGAGTGACTTTCTCGGCGGCCAGGGTCAGGTCGCCTTCATTTTCGCGATCCTCGTCGTCGACGACGACGATCATGCGACCGGCGCGAATCTCTTCGATGGCGGTGGGGACGTCAGTGAAGGGCGAGGTAGGGGTCATTGAAGGCTCTTTCTGGCCGAATTTCGACGCCTATAGTGTAACCGGGCAACGCAAATAAGAAAGGGCCGCCATCGGCGACCCCTTCTGTTCAAATTACCGATCCCTGTGGTTACAGAGTGGATTCGATCTCAAAGCCCCAGGCTTCCAGCAGAGGCTCGGGGATATACTTCGAATTCTTGTTGCGGCGCGCCCACTCTCGCAGGCGGGTAGACCGCAGATATTGGTCGGGAGAGAGCTTGTACTCATGCACGACCTGTTCAAACTCCGTGACTGTGGGGATGACAGGCCCAATCGGCTCAGGCTTGCCCCAGTTCGGGTTTCCTCGTCGCTTTGCCATCAAAATATACCCTCTATTGGAATAAGGACTTACACCTATTCTGTTTGATTCCAAACAAGGCAAAGGGGATTCACGCGCAGGATAAGAAAACCAGCACCATAGTCTTAAAGCCCCTCGGCCCTATGGAAGCTATTGATAATAATAGGTTTTTCAAGCCGCGTCAATAGAAAAGTTGAGTATCGAACCATCTTTCCAACATTCCCTTTAATGACAAGTACTTGCGGAGCCGCACGAAAGGTCGCACCAAAGCAACAGGGCGTTAATAGAATATGAAAAAATGGATGCTGCCTGGCTCCGTTTCCCGACTAGACCCAAGAAACTCTCGCCAGCGACCCAGTCTTTAGCCCTCGATCAGCGCTACGTGACCGCGGTAACCAGCGTACCGGGCCATTGCGTTGACCCCACAATCGGCTAGACTTAGAGTGAAAAAAGGGACTGTTCCCACCAGTGCATTCAGGACTGACAAATCTCCTCAATCCCGGATGCTCGGGCTTGGGACATTGACCGGCAATCCCCTCAAGAACGCTTAAAAAGCGAATTGCGAGAATAAAGTTCGATCTGTCGGTGGAACGATTGTGCTTTGCAGCGTTGAGATTTTCAGCAGGATTCGAACCCTGCATGATCCTGATGGGAACCACCGTGGTTGAACCATGAATTTGAAGTCGCTACTCCTGAGTTCCGACGCTAAGACGGTGCGCGTGCTGCGGCGCGTTCTGAGCGATTTGGAAATTGACATCGAGCATTGCGCTGCGCCCGACGAGGCCATACGCCGGATCACTCGTCAACGCTTTGAAGCGATTATCGTGGATGGGGAGAATGCGGAGCAAGCGGCCAGCGTCTTCCGCGGCGCTAAAGCAAGTCCTGTCAACAAGCAAGCGCTGGCGATCGTGCTGGTGGAAGCGGTCGTGGGCTTGAAGGGCGGGTTCGGGATGGGGGCGCACTTCGTCCTGCACAAACCCTTGACCGTGGAGCGGGCGAGAACCAGCTTCCGGGCGGTTCGAGCCCTGATGAAGCGCGAGCGACGAGCGCAGATGCGGCTCGCGGTCCAGATTCCCGTCGAGTCGTACGGAAAATCCTTATACACGGCCAAGACCATCGACCTCTGCGAAGGCGGCATGGCGATTCAGTTCTCCGAAGCGGTGCCGAAAGAGAGCAAATTGCGCTTCTCCCTGCAACTGCCGGGCATGAGCGAGAAGTTCGACATTTACGGAGAGTTGGCATGGGAAGGTAATGGCGATCAGGCGGGCGTGCGTTTCAAAGATGCGACCGACGAGCAGCGAAACACGCTTCGACAGTGGTTGAGCAGCCAGCTGTCCGAACCCGAGCAGGACGACCCGCCGGTGAATTGCCGGCTCACTGACCTGAGCCTTGGCGGGTGTTATCTTACGACCAATTCGCCGTTTCCCCGAAGTACGCGGGTCACGCTTTCGATCAGAGAAGCCGACCTCGACGTGCGCGCCGAAGGAATAGTGCTGGTAGCACATCCGGAATTCGGCATGGGCGTGGAATTTCTTCAGATCACGAACCATCAACGGGATCGAGTGGAGCGGATGATCGCCACCCTGCGCGCCAGCGGAGACAAATCGCCCGAGGTGCTGGTTGTGCCGGATGGAATGGACCGTTCATCCGCCGACGATAACGGAGTTCCGGGCCCGACTGGGGCAAGTCGCTCCCCGGCCGCGCAGGGCGCTACGGCAAGCGTTTCAGCTACTACACTCTCACCTGGTCAATCTTCCGCTCGCGGAGCATCGCGCGGCCATGATGTGCTGGTTGATCTGTTCCGGCATAAGTTCCAGGTGCCGGTCGATAGCTTTCTAGAAGAGATGCGTGAACAAAGGCAGTCGGTCGATTCGCGCTCCCACTAACGAGAAACTTTCCTTCGCGTGCCTTCGTGCCCTTGGTGATTACCGATTTTCACGTACCATCCCGTTGCCGCGTGCCAACGCCGTCTTTGCAGCAGACTCTGCTAGAATGCCCAGATTCCGAGTCTGGGAGTATCCATGCGCCAATCGCTTCTGGTTCTTGCCGTGGTCGTTCTGGCTGGCATCGCTTCATCATCGACTTCCCCAGCCGCATCGCCAAAGGCGAACTCCCCCGAGAACGAACTGAAAGGTGCCTTCCGCCGCGTCCCTAAGAACGGCTGGACATTCGTCCATCTCGAGGGCACACCCCACGAAATCGGCTTTCAGAACGGCTATCTGCTGGGGTCCGAGATCGAAGATACCCTGAAAGTCACGATGCTCGAAATGACGCATGACAACAAAAAAGATTGGCAGTTCTTCCTCGACGCCGCCCAGAACATGATGTGGCCGCACATCGAGCAGGAGTATCGCGACGAAATGCAAGGCATTGTCGATGGACTCAACGCCCACGGCACGCAAATGAAGATCGATCTGTGGGATGTGGTCGCTTTGAATGCCGCCGAGGAGTGGGAATACTACGTCAAGGAATACGATGAGGCGCACGGAAACAAATCGACGGCTTCCGCGTCGGTGGCGGAGCATTGCAGCGCATTTGTGGCGACGGGCAGCTACACCAAGGACGGCAAGGTTGTGATCGCCCACAATGATTGGACGCAATATTTAGACGGCGAGCGCTGGACCATCATCTACGACATCGTTCCAGTCAAGGGCAAGCGCATGCTCATGGACGGCCTGCCGGGGGTCATCCACAGCGCCGACGATTTCGTGATGAACTCGGCGGGCATCGTCATCACAGAAACAACGATCGGCCACTTCTCCGGATACGACGAGACCGCGATTCCGGAATTTGTGCGTGCGCGCAAAGCGGCGCAGTATTCGACTTCGATCGACGATTTTGCCCGCATCATGAAAGACGGCAATAACGGAGGCTACGCCAACACCTGGCTGGTCGCCGACATCGGACGCAACGAAATCGGCCGCCTCGAACTGGGGCTCAAAAACGTTACGCTGGAGCGGAAAAACGACGGCTATTTTGTCGGCTCAAACTTTCCCATCAACCAGAAGCTGATTAGCGAAGAGACCGACTTCGATCCCCATAACATGAGCGAGAGCTCCAACGCTCGTCACCTGCGCTGGGAGCAGCTTATGGCCGAGAACAAGGGCAAAATCGATGTGGCCGCAGCCGAGCGCTTTCTGGCCGACCATTTCGATACTTTTGAGAATAAAGAAGATCCAGACGAACGCACGCTAGACGGCCATATCGACCTCTCGCCGCGGGGTAGTGGCACCTGGCAGCCTCCCTTCGGCCTGGCGGGGGCGGTTCAGAACAAGGCTGCCGACGCCCACATGATCGCGGAAATGAGCCTGGCGGCAGCAGCCGGTCACGCCTGTGGCATGGATTTCAAAGCCGCGGAGCATCTGCGCGCCCACCCCGAGTTCGCGTGGGAGAGCGGCCTCCAACGTGACATGAGGGCAGGCGCCTGGACGACCTTTGGAGTGGCCAACCAGCCCTAAATACATTGTGACGCGGAGCGAGACTTCGGATAGAGTAAATCAATGTTCAGGCCTCATCCCAACCTGAGCGATGAAGTGAATCGGAATATCGTCCAGTCCGAGGTCGAGGGAGGCGTGTTTCTGGAAGCGTTGGCGCCCGACACGGTCCTTCAGATTCGCACGCAGCATCACCACTACACTGCACAGTTCCTGGGCGAAGGCGCCGCGATGATCTCCGGCCATCCGCAATATTGCCCGCAGCCCGTTCAAGTAACCATTGCCGGCTCAACCTGGGGGGGTTCGATGCTGAAGCTGCGCTTCATCGGCCGCGGAATGCACCTCGAGTTTCACCACCCCGACTACAGCCGCCCGATTATTACCTCGCGAATTCAGGAAATCTGGGAACCTGCAGAATCCACACCCGATCACAGCGGCGAACTCCCCGATCGCTATTCCGATAAATACCACTGACTCGCGTCGCCCCGAGTGCTTGTCGCACCATCACACCACCCGCTTCATGCCTCGTTCCGGCACGAACCACCTGAATTTCAAACCGCGCTCACGACGGCTCTCTTCCTCCAAATGTCTTGAACGCGCTTTCAACAAATCGTTGAGCGACACCAACCCAAGAAACTTTTTCGTCCCACGCTCGACGACAGGCATTCGCGTGCAACTCTTCTCTACCATGCGATAGACAACGACGCGGAGAGGTTCGTCCGGATACGCCTCCACCGTACTCGCGCGGACCAGATTGCCAAGCGGGTAATTGAGCGCGGCATCACCATTCTGTTCCATCCGTTGGTTGAGATCTCCGCGGGTCACGACTCCGACCAGATGCCCTGCCGCGTCGACCACCGGTAGCAGGCGCTGCTCCTGCCGGTGATCCACGCGCCACGAATCTCTTATCTCGCCAAGCGTGCTCGCGGCGAGCAGTACCGCAACTTTGGCGCGCATGACCTCGTGCACGAAAAGAATCTCCAGCGGATCCACCGCATACTCGCGGCTCAGGTGATACCCGCGCCGCGCAACCTTCTCGGTCAAGATCGACCGCCGCAACGTTAAGACGGTGAAGCCGTGGGCGATGACGCTCCCGACGAGCAACGGCAAGAAAACGTTGGCGTCGTGCGTCAGCTCAAAAGCAAAAACAATGCTGGTGAACGGAGAGCGCATCGTGCCGCCAAGAATTGCGCCCATGCTGATCAGCGGCCAGAAGCCGGCCCCTTCATAGGGAAGAAACATGGCCTCGAGCCCGCCGAGCGCGCCGCCCATCATCAGCAGCGGGGCGAGAACGCCGCCCGATGTGCCGGAGCCAAGCGATACTGCCCAGATAAACCATTTGACGAGCAGCACCCCGAGAATTACGCGTGTGGTAACGCTGCCCTGAAGCAATGCTCCAATCGTGTCGTAACCGACGCCGAGTGCTTGCGGGAAAACCAGTCCTCCGAGACCGATGGCGAGGCCACCGATCGCGGGCCACCACATCCAGTGAATTTTCAGCCGCTGGAAAGTATCCTCGGCCGCGTACACCGATACGGTGAGCAGTGCCGATAGGGCCCCCGCCAGAAGACCCACGAGAGCGCAGCCCAGCAGGCCTTTTGGTCCTATGAATAATGGATGATCGGGCACAGGAAACAGTGGCTCGAACCCCAAGATATACCTTCGTACCACCGCAGCCATCGCACTTGCCAATGCCACCGGAATCAGACTGCGCGGCTTCCATTCGAAAAGTAGCAACTCCACCGCCAGCAGCACCGCGGCCACGGGCGCTGCGAAGGTTGCCGACATACCTCCTGCGGCGCCCGCCACGAGAAGAGTCTTGCGCTCGGCGCTCGTGAGATGAAACAACTGGGCAATCAGCGAGCCGACTGCGCCTCCAGTCATGATGATCGGACCCTCGGCTCCGAACGGTCCTCCGGAGCCGATCGAAATTGCCGCTGAGACCGGTTTAAGAAGCGCAACCTTCGGTTCAATCCGACTGCCATTCAGCAGAATCGACTCGATCGCCTCGGGGATACCGTGACCTCGTATGCGCTCCGAACCGTAACGCGCCATGACGCCGACGATCAGCGCGCCCGCAATTGGGACGAAGACACTGTAGACGCCAAGATGATTACCGGCGGGCGAAACCAGCGCCGTGTTCCAGCGGCCGAAGTAAAACAGATTGGTAAACAAGCCAATCAAGCAAAGCAAGGCGAGCGCGACAAACGCACAGATCGCGCCAATGAAAATAGCCAACAGCGATATGGGAATAACTCGCCACGTGGTTGTGAAGTCTCCCAACTCGTCATTGCGACCGTGGCGCGGTTTGCCGAGGACTGCGGCGTCGTTATGATATTCTGTCTTCACAAGAATATTATATCGTATTACGATATATATTTCGTATGGAACGATCGGTTACCGCAGTCGACTATCAATCCTTGGCCGAGTTGCGCCATCAGATCCGCCGCTTTCTTCATTTCAGCGAGCAAGCTGCGCACCAGGCCGGCATCGAGCCGCGCCAGCATCAGCTCCTGCTCGCTTTGAAGGGACTGCCGGTAAGGACGCGACCACGAATAAGAGAATTAGCCGATCGCCTTCAGACTCAACATCACAGCACGGTTGAGCTGGTGAACAGGCTCGCTTCTGGCGGCTACGTCCGCCGCCATCACATGAAGGAAGATCGCCGTGAAGTCTGGCTTTCTCTAACCTCAAAAGGCGAGAAAATATTGCGTGAGCTTTCCTTGCACCATCAGGAGGAACTTCGGCTGCGTGGCCCCGCTCTCATCGCAGCGCTGCGCCGTGCAATCGGAAAGAGCAAAGCCAGCGCCCGCACCACAGCCACAGTTTCGCGATCTGGAAAAAGAACGAAGGCGCGAGAAGCGGAGGATTCGTGACGTGCGCTACAGCACGGCCGACATGCTCGTTCCCGCAGCTTCAAATACGTCAGCGGCTTCCTGCTCGGCGATGGGAATAAATGCTCGTAACACATCGGTGTCGAACTGGGTTCCGCTGCTGCGAATCAAGCGCGCGATCGCTTCCGAATGCGGCAGGCCTTGGCGATAGCAGCGATTTGAAACCATCGCGTCAAACGCGTCGATGACGCAAATGATTCGCGAAACCAGCGGAATGTCGCTGCCTTTCAGTCCCGCCGGGTAGCCCATCCCGTCAATACTCTCGTGATGATGCAAAGCATAGAGGCTCGCCTGTTCAAGCCCAGGGAACAGGCGGAGAATCGACCAGCTATATTCCGGGTGTCGGTTGATGAGCGCGCGTTCTTCGAGCGTGAGTGGGCCGGCTTTTTTCAGAATTGCGTCGGGCACTCCAATCTTGCCGACATCATGCAGCAGCGCCGCAACTTCGACCTGGTAGAGCTTCTCTTCCGGCATCTCCATCTTCCGCGCCACGCGTAGCGCCCATTCCGCTAAGCGAGTGCTGTGCACACCGGTGTTGATGTCCTTCAGGTCGAGCATCTGATTAAAGGCGCAAACCAGAGAGTTACGAAAAGCAAGCTGCTGCTCTTCCAGTTCCTTGATGCGCAGCACGAGCCCTGAGACATCGACGACAGGGTTGGGGGGTTCCGTCATACGCCTTCTCTCTTGCAGATTTCTATAACAGATTGCAAGTCTGAAGTGCCTGGTAAGTGTCCAAACGCCCGTAACCCAAATTCAGGTTGCCGATGTAGTCAGCATTCGCTAAGCCGTACGGAACCATCCCGCTCGGGCAGTTACCATTCGATCCCATCATAAGAGCGGCCGTTCCAGCAACGAACGGCGTGCTGAATGACGTTCCCCACCCAGCAGCCCAGGTTCCCCACGGATAAGTCGTCATCACGCCTTCGCCCGGCGCTGCCATAAATACTGGCGGTACGCCATAATTCGTGAACGTAGACTGCACGTCTGTATTGGAAGTCGACGCAACGTCGATAACTCCGGGTAGCCCGCCGGGATAAACCATCGTATCCTCGCCGCTGTTTCCAGCGGACGCGACGGAAATCACTCCCTTACTATTCGAATACTTAATGGCCGTGGCGAGTTCTTGCGAATAACTCGGATAATCGAAGCTCATGCTCATTACATTGGCTCCGTGGCTCACGGCATAATAGATAGCGCGCAAGATATCCGAGTCATATGCGGTACCATTCGCAGAAAATGCTTTGAGCGGCATAATCTTTGCCTGTGGCGCCACCAAATGCACAATCCCCGCGGTCATGGTTCCATGTCCAAAATCTGTGTACGGACCACCATCAAGGACCGCGACTGTTCGCTGATCGAGCACGGCGACCGTGCGCTGGCTCAACGTCGCGCTCTGCGCCTGGCTCAAATTGGGCTGCGCTTGCACGTCGCTCATCTCCGAACCGCCGCTCACATTGCGCGTAAAGTCGTAGCCGTTGACCAGAACGCTCTGCAACACCGGATTATTGGGGTCGACACCCGTATCGATAACCGCTACGGTCGCTCCCGCGCCAGTCACATTGAATGCCGATTGTGTTTGTGCCGTGCGCACCAATTCACTTCCCGGTTGCGCGAGATAACCGTGCCACACGGTTGCCCCGTAGTAAGGCGTGGCCGTTTCGTCGGTCAGGTACGCGGGATCGTTGGCGGCATTTGCCGGCACCGCGGTCACAACCTGATCCACTTCTACGTCCACGATACCGAGGTCAAGGCTGATCTTAAGCAGGTCGGTGACCGGATTCAGAATGGCGGGGAAAGTCACGAGGAATAACTGGCCGTTCGGATCTCCCAGACCGCCGACCACCTTGCAGCCCGTTAATAGGCAGGTCAGGTTAAGAGCGGGCAAGCCCAGCGAGTCACGCACGATCAAGCGAGTTTGCGCCTCGGCTGACGGCGCACAGAGCGTAGTAACTACGAGTAACAGCAGGCACGCTACCATGCCCACGCGACGACCACGCAGAGATGACTTTATTTGCCCAATTATTTTCCCCATTCGGACCCCGTTCCCAAGTACAAGTTTAGAAGTGAACGTTATTGCTTGCCACTTACAGCGGTACTCTCTCAGCAGTAACCAGCTTTGATGCCTTTGGTAAGTCATAGTAGTTACCTTTATCTCGGGCTGCTCAACGGGATTCTCACAGGATTGCGGCCCGCCGACTTAACTGACAGCCAGAGATGATCTTTTTCTTCAAATTTGAGATGAAACTCGCCCAGGACTGAGACATCGGCTGTGGCCACCACTTGTTCCTTTTCCGTCGACAACTCCACGGTGGCATCGTCCTGCAAGGCTTGCACGGCCTGTTTGTCAAACACCTGCCCGAGTATGTGCATGTCTCTCGATTGCGCCTGGCGGCCGAAGTGCAGGTCTACCGTCAAGCCTTCTGCTTCGTAGACGACCTGCCACACCCTGAGTGAACCGCTGCGAACCCCTGCCGGCAGAGGCTGCGCAAAACTGTCAAATACCAGGTTTGCCAGCGTCCACGTGCGTGGCTGCTGCGCCTCGTGGGCAAAACCTAACTTCACTAGCCGCACCAGGTTCTCTGGAGGCGTGTAACTCTCTTCCGCTCTCGCGAACCTGTTCACCCGGTTCCAAGCCTTGTGATCGGTTTTGCATTCCAAACAGCCATTGGCAATATGGGTCGTGATATCTCCGTTCGGTCTGGCGCCATTGGTGCCACGAACGAAGTCGACCCAGGATTGTTCGGAGAAATGCATTGTCGTCCTTACTCACTTAGGGGATTCGAGACAGATCCGACTAACTCAACTAAGCTCTTGTCTCTGATACAAAAGGGACTCGAGGAGGCTAATAAATACAGCCCAAACCAAGAAAAGTTTGACAGCTCGTTACCCTTTTCCTATCAATAAGAAAGGCGCCCAATGATAGGGGTGGGGGCGGCGTTCCCGCAGGCTGATGCAGGCGGCTTGCATCGCCTCCGCCTTCGAAAGCCCGCTTTGCAGGCGCCCATAGAACTCAATCATGAATTCTTTGGTGCTGTCGTCGTGCACATCCCACAGGCTGAGTACGAGGGACTGCGCTCCCGCCTGCAAAAGGCCGCGGACCAAGCCCATGAGTTCGTCGCCGGGAGTAACTACATTCAATCCAGTGGCACATCCGCTCAGCACCATCAAATCGACTGGCAGTTGCAGGTGAGCCATGTCATAGAGGCTCAGATGCGACGTACCCAGGCGGATCGACGAAAACATCGGGTTATCCTGACGAAAGTATCCGTGGGTCGCAATGTGTATCGACTTACTTTGTCGCCCGTAGGTACGCAGCACGGCCTCGGTCGCATCCTCACCCACAAACAGTCTGGCGTTCGGCAACATTACGGCGAGGGAATTGACTTCGGCGCTGATCGCAGGCGTGCGGGCATCGGGCACGCCAAGGATCAAAGCATCACCAGCCGCGTTTGCCATTTTGGTTTGACAGTGTGCGTAAATGCTGGCACTCGGCGCGTAAGAGATGGCAAATTGATCGACTAAGTACGATTGCCCATCGTGGAGGGCATGAAACGGAACATAGTGAAGCAGGCCATGCTGCACAAACACCAAATGACGCGCATTGAGTAAGTGCCGGATGGGTGCGACTAACTCCTGATAAAGGCTCTTGAGGTGCGACTCGATCGACGCCAGCAGCGGCTGGCTGAAAGTGGAAACGTACTGCGGATCGAGACGGAACTTCGACATTTGAAACTGGAGCAATTGAAGAAGCTTTTGAATGCGGGATTGCACGGTCACGGGAGAGATGTGAAGTTTTTCCCGGGTCACGACACAAGCGACATTGCGATCGTGCGCGCAGAAATACTCAACTAATGCGGTATCGGCGGGAAGCACCGCCCTGATCTCCTCGAGCGACATGCTGGTGGGCACCTGCAGACCCGCCTCATTCGCTTCCGCAACGGTCGCTTCTTTCATCGCCCGCATCAAGTCGGTCTCGCGCGAGCGGGCTTGTTGCTCGAGTTGCTGCACACGCTCTTGCGAGCGCTCTTCCGGTCGCAGTTGCTCGCGCTCGATCAGGTTGTAGTACCAGTTCAGCTCCTCGCGAAGGTTGCGGATCGAACGCACAAGCTCGCTCTGTCCGGGATCGGCGGCGGTGGGCACGTGCACTGGCTGGTTTAGAACATCCATGAGCGTGCGCGACTTGGCTTGCTCAATGTAAGTGAATGCCTCCTCGAGACTGTTGTGGCGGCGGAGACAAATATCGACCAGGCTTTCGTAGACCTCTAATTTGTTTTCGAAGAAAGCGATCTTCAACTCTTCGCCGCGCAGGCTGCTGCGCAGGCGCTCGACTGCTGCGCGGGCCCGGCAATAGGAGTCGTAGGCCGCATCTTCGTTTCCGGTTGCGCGTTCGACTTCGCCAAGCAGGAACTCTGCCTGATAGAGGAGAGTCGGCGAATCCAGGTTCTTCAGGTCTTTTAGAGCGGCCAGACAATGCTGTTTCGCCAGGCCATTATCGGCGAGACGCATTGCGATACGCGCGAGCAAGAGTTCGGCCAGCACAGCTTTTCCGCGCATCGGCGACGCTCTGAAAAATGTATGCGCCGCCGCGCAAAGGCGCCGCGCCTCAAACAAGCGCCCCTCGGTGAAAAGTACCAGTGCCTCGTAGAGGTCGAGCAGCGAGGGCCACACCTGATTCCGGTCGCGAACGAACATTTCTTTTGCTTGCGCGAATAATTTAACTGCCTCAAACGCCTGCCCGTTGCGGCTTGCAGCGATGGCCGCAAAGCCCAACGCCTTTGCCGCTTCATACCCAAAGCCCAGGTCGCGAAATGCCTCATTCGCCGCTCGTCCCAGTTCTCCGGCCTCGGCGCTTAGATTGAGTTCGAGATAGATTTCAGAAAGATCAAGATTGCAGAGCGCAAGTTGATAGGCGTCGTTCGCATTCTTGGCGCTTACCGAGGCATCTCGCAACATCTGAATCGAGCGCCCGTATTCCCCGCGCAGGAAATATAGATAGGCGATGTTGTAATCGGCATAGGCGACCAGAATCGGCATGTTTTTCTGCTCGCAATGGCGCCGGGCAACCCGGTGCAGTTCTAATGCCTTCGGGAAATCGTTGAGGCTGATGTGGCAGAGCGACAGATTGCTGAGAACCGCCGCCAATCCTTCCGCATCGTCGTGAGCCAGCATCTGCTCGTAGGCGCGTTCGTAGAATGCGAGCGCTCCGGTGAAACGATCCTGCCGATGGTAGATATTTCCAATATTGATTTCGACCCGAGCCAACCGGCGCGTGTTCCCTTGCTTCCGAAAAATTGCGCCGGCGCGCTCGCCTGCCGCGAGCGCCTCATCGTAGCGCCCAAGTAATAACAGCGACTGAATCGATCCGCTTAAAGTCCGTGCCAGTTCGCTCTCTTCGCCGGTTTGCTCGAACAACGCGATGGCCTGCTCATGAAAATGTACAGCCGCCACATGCTCGTCGAGCGCGTAGAGGGCATTCGCTTTGGCGCGAAAACTTCGGGCAATCAGGATCGCATTGGCGAGGGTCTGCGCAACATCCAAGGCCGCGTCCGCTATTCGGCTGGCCCGATGCGTGTCGATGCGAACTTCCTGCCAGACTCTTTCCGTGAGCAGGGTTACGATTTCACTCCAGACTACAGCGGGATTTTCTCTGACTAACTGCGCGCGGCCTGGTCTGTCATCGAGCGCGAGCAGGCGTTCGAGAATGGCGTCAGCTTCGTTTTTTTGCGCCGCCTGAACGCTCATTAAAAGAAGCCCCTCTTTTCCAGTTGTTTCTTGAGATAGGCCAGGCAGCGTCCGCGGATTGCGCCTATCGAGCCTGTAGCCATACCCAATTCTTCGGCAACGACTTCATAGGGACGTGGGGGAAATTCAAAAAAAAGCAAGCGCACCATGTGCTCACACTTTTCGGGCAATTGCGAAATTGCGTCACGCAAAGTTTGCTCCTGCTCAAGTTGCAGCAACAGGTGCTCGGGAAGATCATCGGCTTTCGCGGCGGGCAACTGACTGTCCCCCTCTCGATCCTCTGGAAGCTCAACTAATCTCTCTGCGGCACGCTGATAGTGAAGGCACTTGTGATAGCACGTCTGCATCAGCCACTTGGGCAAGGCGCGATGCTCGCGCAGGCGCGGCAACTCCGAAAGCAAGTCAACGCAGACAGACTGAAAAATGTCGCCTGCATCCTGATGCATCCCGAGTTTGATCGGGATCGAGTAAATGAGGTTCTTGTACTTGTCGATCAAAGCTGACCACGCCTCTTGATCGCCTTGCAGGCATCGCCCGATCAGCTTCTCATCCGAAACCTGCACCAGCGGGGATTGTGGCGCCCCCGAAGATTGATCGAGTTTCTCCTTCTGCCGGCCTGTTGCGGTTCCGGTCATCGCACGCCCGCATTCTCAAGCGCCGGACCGCGCACATAAAGTTCGTCCGCATTCCACAACGTGTAAGGATCGAGCACCGCAGGGTGGAAATTGCCGACACGCGAATCTGCGCCGGCGAGTATGTTCGGCGTTCCCAAGAAGATGAAAGGCAGATTGTCGGCGATCAGTTGCTGCGCGCGATCGTAGAGCTGCTTGCGCTTGGCATAATCGAGCGTGACCATCTGTTGCTGCATGAGCTGGTCGAGTTCGCGCTCCCAGCCAGTTGCGGGTTGCGTTTCGTTCAAATGCCATAGATGCGAGGTGCCGTTAAACGTCCAGACGTTCATCTCGGGATTCGGGTCGGCATCGCCGCCGCCCAGACCCATGATTGCGGCGTCGTAATCAAAACTCTGAAACACGCGGTCGATGAGGGCGCGAAATTCCAGCGGTACGACGTGCACCTGCATACCTAAATGCGAAAGATCATCTTGCAGCAGCGTCGCCATCTTCATGCGCTGGCTATTCGACGAACTGGTAATGATCGAAAATTCGACGGTCCGTCCCGCAGCATCCTGCAACTGCCCGGCTGAATTCCACGAATATCCCGCTGATTTCAGCAACTGGCGCGCGCTTTCGACCGACTGCTGCGGATGGGGAAGGTTCTGATTGACCCACAACTTATTTCCCGGCCCAACATTGCCCCACAACGCCGCGCCGCGAGATCCATAGACCAGCCGCACGATCGATTGACGATCGACGGCGGTATTGATTGCCTGCCGCAATTTCAGATCGCGAAACCACGCCTGCTTGCCCGCAACTTCATCGAGCTTCTTTCCGCTGAGGTCGTTGAGATTGAACAACAGAAAGTTGTATTCCAAACCAGGGCCCATATCGGCTAACTGCGAGCCAGCGTGCGCTTTTTCGCGCGCGAGTAAGTTATAGTTTTCCGAACTAAGCCGGCTGACAATGTCAGTCTCTCCCGCTTCGAACCGCATTACTTGCGCATCCTCGGTGCCCACGAACAGGAATACGAGTTCGTCGAGATAGGGTAGCCGTTGATTCTCGCGATCGACCTTCCAGTAGTAAGGATTGCGTTCGAGAACTATGCGCTGACCGGGCACATATTGCTTGAGCCGAAACGGACCCAACCCGGCAATCTCGGAAGTTGGCACATTTAGCGACCACACCTGCGCGAAACGGCCTTCGTGGTAAGGTTTCTCAAGCAAATGTTTCGGAAGCATCGCCAACCCGTCAAATAATCTTTCGGCCGCCGCATAGGGACGCGGCAACACGAAACGCACCGTGTACTGATCGAGTTTGGTTACCAGAATTGGCTTGCCGTCGATGATCAACAGGTCACGCTGTGGCGAGTCGACCGTTTCGTCCATGTATACGTTGAACGAGAAAACCACGTCGTCGGCATCGAACGGATAACCGTCAGAAAAGCGGATTCCCTTGCGAAGTTGCAAAGTAAACGTGCGGCCGTCGGCAGAGATCTTCCACGACTTAGCCAGCGCGGGTTCCGTCAGCTGTGTTGCACGGTTGATCTCGATGAGATCGCCCATGAGGCGTCCAATCACCTCGCGTGATACGGCGTCGGTCGCGGTAACGGGATTGAGCGTCTTAGGTTCGGCTCGCTGCCCCACGGTCAAGTGTCCGCCATAGCGGCCCATGACGTTCGCCATGCGCGCCAGTTCTTCGCCGGGCTTCGCCGCTTCAGGAGCGGGCGCGGCAGCAACACAAACACCGGCGAGCAGACACACGTGTAGGGCTAGGCGGATCAGCTTCATTAAAGACCCCTTACCCCACAGAACGGTTTTCTAGGTTAAGAGGATTTTAACCGGGAATGAAAGACCTCAGCGAGAGAACTATAGAGTACGGAAGTAACCACCAGCGCGCAGGCCGGAGCGAAAAGCCATCCATAAGATACTAAGACGCCATACTGCTGCAGCGCGCTCAGCATGTTTCCCCAGCTTGGCATCGGCTCATTCACTCCCAGACCGAAGAACGAGAGTGTAACTTCTGCGGCGATGTAGCGCGGAATCAGTAATGCCGCTTGGGTGAGCAACAGGCCAAAGACTTCAGGCAGAATGTGCCGCCGAAGAAGATAGAAATCCGATGCGCCAAAGCCGCGCGCCGCTAGAACGTAATTTCGATTTCGCGAGCTGAGCACCATTCCCCGCACCAGGCGGGCTGGCCGGGCCCAGCCAATCAGGCCGATCACGCCGGTCAAAAGGAAAAACGTCCGCAGCGTGCTCAGATGTAAAGGCAAGAAGGCTCGCACTCCCAGCAGAAAATAAAGCCATGGGAGTGAAAGAAAAAGCTCGTCTACGCCCATCAGCGCCTCATCAATCCAGCCGCCATAGTATCCCGCAATGATTCCGACGGCGCTTCCCGCAAGAAGCGTGATGATAGTTGCGGAGATTCCGGCGGCTACTGAAATCTGGCCGCCATAGAGCACGCGCGATAATTCATCGCGGCCGAAACCGTCGCTTCCGAAAAGAAATATCTTGCCCGGTTCATCCACGCCGAGTAAGTGGAGAGTCAGTGTGGGAGCACCCAATAAACGATAACTCGGTCCACTTATGAGAAACCGAACCGGATACTCATGGCTGCGGTCTTCTTGATAACTCCCTGGCTGATCGCCATTGAGCCCGACTGCCCATGCATACACGAACGGGCGAAGGTGAAATCCTGAACTATCGCGGAAATGCAACCGCGTCGGCGGAGCATAGGACATCTCGCGGTTCTGAGCAGTGGGATCGTAGGGCGCGAAAAAGCCCGCGAGGAGCAACACAAAATGCAAACCTGCGAGCAGGACGATCACTGCGGCTGCCTTAGTGCGCATCCGCCCCCTCTTTGCGAATCCTGGGATCAACGGCAATGAGCATGATGTCGGCGACAAGATTCCCACCTACCATGAACAGCGCCGAAAACATGATTCCTCCGATGACGAGATATAAGTCGCGCGATAAGGTCGCTTCGAGAATGAGCGGGCCCAAGCCCGGCCAACCGCACACAGCCTCAACAATCAGCGATCCGCTGAGCAGACCAGCAAGAGAAAATCCCAGCAGCGAAATGGCGGGATTCGCGGCTACCGGCAGCACCTGTCGAAAGAGGAGCCTCGCCGGACTGGTTCCCAGTCCACGCGCCGCTTGCACGTAGGGGGCACCTAGCACTTCGAGCACGCTGGCGCGAACGTGCCGGACGATGACGGCCGTCTCGCACAGCACCAAAATGAAAACAGGCAACGCCAAATGCCGCGCGAGATCCCGCAATTTCGCCAGCGCGGTGAAAGACTCGGAGTCGGCTGACATCATTCCACCGGCAGGTAAAATTCGCCAACGAACTACCAGCGCAAGCAGGCCCACTGCAATCACCAGTTCAGGGACCGAAATAAGGAATGAACTTGCGACAGCAACCGCTTTGTCCAGCAGACCGCCACGACGATTGGCTGCCCAGACGCCTAGCGGGACCGAGATCATCCAGGTCACGATGAGAGCGGTGGTGGCGAGGAGCAAAGTATTTTTCGCGCGCTCCCAGAGCAGCGGCGCAACCGGCATGTTGTAGGCGATAGAGTAGCCAAGATCGGCGTGCACAGCCGCCCTCAGCCAATGCCCATATCTCACGGCGAGCGGTCGATCCAATCCATAACTCGAGCGTAATGCCGCAATTGTTTCCGGCGAGATCTGTGGGTTGAGCCGCATCTCGTCGAAGAAACTCCCTGGCGCCATTTCGGTGAATAGAAAACACAGCGCTGACACTCCTAGCAATAACAAACTTGCTCGTAACAACCTGCGTGAGATGTAACTCACAAAGACGCTCCGGTTATTGCGGCGAGTTTCCCTGCCGCAGCTTGCGCCGATGTAAGAAGTTTCTTGGTAGCGGGATGATTCGGGCTTGCAATGATCTGCTGCGTGGCACCCACTTCCACCGTCCGCCCGCGCTCCATAATTCCGATCGTGTCCGCCAGTCGCACCACTAGCGCCAGGTCGTGAGAGATCAAGAGATAAGTCAGCTGATGTGAGGCTTGCAGGTCCAGCAGAAGGTTGGCAATTTGCGCCTGCGTAGAAACGTCCAGACCGGTCAGTGCCTCATCTAGAACAACCAGTTGCGGACGCAAGGCCAGAGCACGCGCCAGCGCCAGCCGCTGGCGTTGGCCACCGCTGAAATTAAGGATGGACCGGTGCATCCAATCTGGAGAGATCCCGACTTCAGCCATCAGCGTGCGCGCGCGATCGCGCCGCTGCTCTCGATCATCGGGAGTCTCAGAGTTGCGATCATGCTCCGAATCGCGGCTGGCGCGACACTGAATCAGCATTGGCTCCTCGATAACTTCCAGCGCCGAAAAGCGCGGATTCATCGAAGTGACTGCATCCTGGAAGACCATTTGGATTCCAGAGCGAAACGGTAGCAGTTCGCGGGAGGAGAGCTGCGCGATGTCGGCTCCTTGAATCACGATCTGACCGGCGTCCGGCCTCTCAAGGCGAGATACGCACCGCGCAACCGTCGACTTTCCCGATCCCGATTCTCCGACCAGCGCGAAGGTTTGACCACCTGGAATCTCGAAGTCAGCAGAGACTACCGCCGCTACCGGCACTCGCTTTCGCCACAGCCTACCTCGGGCGTACTTCTTTGAGAGACCTGTAACTCGCAATAAACTTTGGCTTCGCGCCTCGCCCGCGGCCGAGTTAGTCGGCAAGTTACTCCCCATACTTGAAGCAGTTCACGGGTCGCGAGGGTGCAGGCAAAAAAGCTTGCGGATAGCGCTGCGAACACACGTCCATGCGCTCGCTGCAACGCGGCCCGAAGCGGCAGCCATCTGGCACGCACCCAGGATCAGGAGATTCTCCGGTAATCGCCGGAAGGCGAACTCTTGCTCTGGCGCCGGTGAGCAGAGACGACGCCGCGATTCGCATCAGAGCCTGCGAATATGGATGCAACGGCTGGCCAAGGATTTCGGCGCTGCTGCCGGTTTCGACAATTCGCCCCGCATACATCACCGCGATACGATCGGCAAATCCAGCGAAGAGTGCCGGATCGTGGCTGATGATCAAGATCGCCGTGCCGTGTTGATGACGGATCTTTGCGAGTAACGTGACGATCTCACCCTGCAAGCTCGCGTCGAGTTTGCTGGTCGGTTCATCGGCGATGAGAAGAGCGGGCCGGCACGCAATCGCCTGCGCAATTGCGATTCGCTGGCGTTGGCCTCCGCTGAGTTGATGCGGATAAGCGAAATAGATTTCGTTCGGGTGATCGAAGCCAACCTCACCCAGCAAGTCGATGACTCGCTGCCGGCGTTGCCCGGCGGTGAGCGGCAGGTGCGCACGCAAGACCTCGCCAATCAGCGCTCCAGCCGTCATCACGGGATTGAGCGAGAGCGCCGGATCTTGCGGGATCAGCGCGATATCGCGGCCTCGCAGCGCACGCAATTCCGCCTCCGACAGATTCAGCAGATCGCGCCCGCGAAATAGAATCGCGCCTCCGCATTTCGCCGTTGGTGGCAGCAGCCGCAGTAATGCACTCGCCAGCGTGCTCTTGCCGCAGCCGGATTCGCCCAATACCCCGACAATCTTACCCGGATGAATCTCAAGGCTGACGCCATCCACGGCGCGAATGGGAAGGCCCTCGTCGGGAAAGTACGTAACCGTCAGGTCGCGGACTCTTGCCAATAGATCGGGTGCACCATCCATCAATGAACAACCCCACTAACCAGATCTTACCCACAACCAGCAGCCTCGCAATTACCTACTAAGGAGCGGAGGGCGCTCGGAGTAGGACTTTCATCTCCCCCTCTCGCCTTTACAACGAGCAGGGTTCCAACTAGATTAAAATACCGAGTCTTTGTTCCCAATTGTTATGTCCCAACCCTCCTTTAAGAACGAACAAACGACGGCACCTCTATCCGATCACGCCTTGGGAGAGGTCTTGCTCTCGAGCGACCTCCTCGAAGCTCTTCCCGATGCCATTGTCGCCGTGGATCACGACGGCACCATCGTCCAAATCAATTCCCAGACGCAGGCGCTCTTCGGTTATACGCGCGACGAATTAATCGGCCAGAAGGTAGAAACGTTGGTACCCGAAAGTTATCGCAGCCAGCACCACCGGCATCGCGAAAACTTCGTCGAAGCGCCCAAGACGCGCCGTATGGGAGCCGAGCTCGATCTTTATGGACGACGCCGCAATGGTTCGCAATTTCCAGTAGAAATCAGCCTCAGCCCGCTTTCCACGGATAAGGGCATGTTCGTCCTGAGCGCGATTCGCGACATTAGCGACCGCAAGCGAATCGCCGAAGAGCTGCGCCGCGCCAATGAAGAACTGCATCTCCGCACCACCGAGCAACTCGGCGAATACCGCGCCCGCCTGGCCTTGATTATCGATTCCTCTGAAGACGCAATCATCGGTAAAGACTTGGATGGCACGATTACCACCTGGAATAGGGGCGCCGAGCACATCTATGGCTACACTCCGGAAGAAGTCGTCGGCAAGAATATCTCGCTCTTAGCGCCTAGTGATCGCCCCGACGAAATCCCCGAAATTCTCCGACAAATTGCGCGTGGGGAGAGCATTGAGCACTATGAATCGGTGCGAGCAACCAAGGACGGGCGTCAGTTGAATGTTTCCATCTCTGTCTCTCCGCTGCGCGATGCGAATGGCAACGTGGTAGGAGCATCGGCGATTGCGCGCGATATCACCGCTCAGAAAAAAGCTGAGGGGCAGTTGCATCAATCGCAAAAAATGGAGGCGATCGGGCGGCTCGCGGGAGGCGTCGCGCACGACTTCAACAACATCCTCGGAATCATCAATGCTTGCGCGGAATTCCTGCGCGACCGGATCGATCCCGCGAACGGACCTTTGCAATACGTCGAGAATATCCGCAAAGCAACCGAACGCGGCACCGCGTTGACCCGCCAGTTGCTGGCTTTCAGCAGATCCTCCGCCATCCAGCCTCGTATTTTCGATTTGAACGAGCGTCTGAAAGACCTCAGCAAACTGTTGCGCCCGCTCATGGGAGACGACGTCGAAATCCTCATCGTGTCCATGTCGCCTGCAGCAGTAGTCGAAGCCGATCCTGGCCAGTTCGATCAGATCGTGGTCAACCTTGCCGTCAACGCGCGCGATGCCATGCCAAAAGGCGGCAAGTTCATTCTCGAAACCCGCACCGAGAGATTCGACGAAACTTTCGCCGAACAGCATCAGCAGATGCCGCCGGGAAAATACATTCTTCTGGCGGTCAGCGACACCGGCCATGGCATGGACGAAGCCACCGTCTCGCGTATCTTCGAACCCTTCTTCACTACCAAAGAGATGGGCAAAGGAACCGGCCTGGGCCTCGCCACGGTCTACGGGATCGTCAAGCAAAGCGCGGGACACATCATGGTTTACAGCGAACCCGGCCACGGAACGACCTTCAAGATCTACCTGCCCAGCGCCGATCACAAAATCGGCCTCGAAACCCAGGCGGAGGTTGAGACCGTCAGCCCGAAGCGCGCGGGAGCTACGATCATGCTCGTCGAAGACGACGAGATGATGCGCGGCTTGACGAAGCAACTCCTCCAGGAACACGGCTATACGGTGATCGAGGCGGATGACGGCAAATCTGCGCTGGAATGGCTGCAATCCCATCCCGATCCAGTCGATCTTTTGCTGACCGATGTGGTGATGCGGCGTGTCAGCGGCCCGGAATTGGTCGAGCGCGTGAGCGCTTCTCGACCGAACCTGAAAGTCGTCTATATGTCAGGTTATACCGGCGAACTGATGGCCGAGCGCGAGGTGCTGAGCCGCGGCATCACCCTGCTCGAAAAGCCCTTCACCCGCACCTCCCTGCTGAATACTCTCCATGAAACGCTAGGCTAGCGACGACAATGGGCGTGCCCAAGCCCCTGTTTCGCCCTCAAAATTCGCCCATATGTCTCATCATCCTTGGTTATATAACCAAAGGAATGGTGATGGAGATCACACATCGCTGTGGGAAAGCACGCAGTTTGCCCTTCCGCGACCTCGGCTGAAAAATAAATTGTTCGCTAGCGCACCCGAGCAATGCTATTATTTCGTTCCACTTAGACAACTTCCATCGATTTTGGGCCCGTGTGCAAAGAATGGCGAGGCGCGTGCCGATGTACGTGTGAGCGGAGGCAACTATGGCCACACAAGTTGTAAACCATGCCCAGAAACTTTCACCGGTAGATAAGACGTTCGGTGATCTTCCCGCAGCCGCAATCGAAGCGGTTGAGCAGGCAGCAGTCACAACCAGTTATCCAACAGGCGCGGTTCTCTTCGCGGAGGGGCAGTCGCCGCGCGGCGTTTACATTGTGCGCCGTGGGCGCGTGAAGCTCTCCGTCTGCGGCAGCGACGGTCGAACGCTGATTCTGCGGATCGCCGAAGTCGGCTGCCCGCTGGGCGTTGCCGCGGTAGTCTCCGGTCGCCCCTACGAAGCGACGGCTGAGACACAGGAGCCTTGCGAGATCAGCTTCCTGCGCCAAAGCGATCTGCTGCGCCTGATGCGCCAGTACGGCGAACTTGCCCTCTGGGTCACGCAGCACATCAGCCGCGATTATGCCTCGACCTGCCGCGAAATCCGCGACCTCATCCTTTCCGATTCGGCCAGCGAAAAGCTCGCTCGCCTGCTCGTCGGATGGCTCGATCAGAACACCACCGCGAAGAACCCCGCGCAAATGAAGCTGGCCCTGACGCACGAAGAGATCGGGCAGATGATCGGCTCCTCGCGCGAAACCGTCAGCCGCCTCTTCGCCGGATTTAAGAAGCAACACCTGATTCAGCAGACCGGCTCGACCCTGGTAATCCCGAACCGCGTCGCCCTGGAGTCGCTGATTACCGCGTAGGCACGCCGAAACCGCTCAAGTAACTTCGTTTGGGGCCGGACATCCTCCACCGGCCCCACTTTTTTGTCCGGTTGTTGTCTGGAGCGGACACTCCTGTCGGCTCCTCGTCCAATCCCAAGTGACATGTCGAGGTTAATAACATCTATTTTGAGAAAGCGGGAAAACTCTTGTCGACCCGCGGCATCTCAGTTCCAACAAGTTCGGGGTTTCTAACCCTCGCTGCTCTGTAATTGGTGTGAGGTCCTACAGATGGCTGGCTCGGTCTTGATTGTGGACGACAGTCTACTAGTCCGTAAATGTCTGGTGCGACTATTTTCCGATGGCGGGTTTGAAGTGTGCGACGAGGCGGAAAGCGGCCCGGCAGCGATTGAGAAAGCTCAAAGATTAAACCCGGGCCTGATTGTAATGGACCTCTCCATGCCAGGGATGAATGGTATCGAGGCGGCGCGTCGCCTCAGACAGATCCTGCCCACAGTGGTGATTATTCTCTTAAGCGATTACGGGGGAATGTTCCCCGAGCAGGAAGCCCGCGCGGTTGGCATTGCCGCTATCGTTTCGAAAGTGGAGTGCTCGTCGGTGCTGCTCCGCGAGGCCAGAATTTTGCTCCGCCAGACTGCAGCGTGATCGCTAATAAATATTGCGATCGAGTGGCTGCTCCACTTTCGCGAAGCGGCCACTTTGCTCAAGACGACGTCAACGGCAGCGGACACGAGTGAACGCTCCACGACCAGACGAGCCTACGTCTTCACCACCGGTTCGTCGTGTTTCACCTCGGCACCCTCCCGCTCATCATGAAATTCCGCAGGATCATCCGATGGCTCGATCATGTGCGCCCTTTCCAACGCCCGGTAATATTCCGGGCGCGAATGGCGATAGTGGTCGGCCGGAACTTTGCCATCGATCCATGCAGTGTCCATCGGATAGACCAGCGGATCGAAGACCACCATGTAGGAGTGCCAGATCAGAATGGCGAAGGTTGCGAGCAACGCCTCGTAGTAATGCACTGCTGTGGCCGCGTCCGACACCCACTTCGGAAAGTAACGCAGGGTGAGGTTGTTGAACCACAGCAATAGGCCGGAGACGGTCATCACCAGAGTTCCCCACATGAACGCGAGGTACTCAAGTTTCTCGGCGTAGTTGATCTTGGCAAAGGTCGGTTCAACTTTGGTGATTCCGAGATTGTAGGTGAAGACCTGCACCAGATCGACCGCATCCCGGAATTGCGGCATCATCGCCTTCAGGAACAGGCGATCGCGCTTGACGATGGCGAGATGAATCATGTGGTAGACAGTCGCGGCGACGAGAATGACTGCCGCACCGCGATGCACCGCGCCGCGAAATGCGAAGTGTCTTTCCCAGAGCAAAATTGGTCGCGTCCACCATGCATCGGGATACTTCAGCGCAAAGCCGGTAATCACCAACGTCGGGAAACTGAGAATCACTCCCCAGTGCGCGATGCGGAAGTTGCGGTTCATCCGCGTCACTTTCGCCGAGCTCGCGTGCGGCGGGCGCCCGCGCTTGAGCTTCGCGACAAAGTCGATCAGGTTGTGCAGGATCATGAAGCCGAGGGTCATCGGGATCAACACCCAATAAGTCCAGCGGATCCACTTCACGACCGGATGCGCGGCGCCAGTCGCGGTTTGCACGTGCACTGGGCCGATGGCAAAGTGGGTGCCTGCTCCGGCATGGCAGTTGCCGCAGGTCTTTCCGAGGTTTGCCGTATTCACCGTGGAGCGCGCATCGCTCGAGGGGAAGATATTGTGTACGCCATGGCAGGACGCGCAGTTGGCGACGACTTGCGATCCGCCGCGGGCAGCGAGGCCGTGATAGCTGTCGGCGTAGGAGGGAACGCGATCGGTGGGCAGGTTGTAACGCAAGGCGAGGCGTTCATCGTTGTGGCAACGCCCGCAGGTATCGATAGAGACGCGGTTTGCATTGACCAATGATCCTGGTTCTTTGGGCGCCAGGATCAAGTGCTCGCCGTGACAATCACTGCAAACGGGCGCGGCGGAGACGCCATTTTGCATGGCTTGCCCGTGCACACTTTCGAGATAAGTATGGCTGATGTCCTTGTGGCACTGTCCGCAAGTCGCGGGAATGTTGAAGTGGTTGACTTTGGAGCGCGCATCCTGCGAGGGCAAAATGCCGTGGCTGCCGTGGCAATCGGAGCAGGTTGCGGCCGCGCCATCCCCGGCCACGACGGCTCGTCCGTGGACGCTTTGTTTGTAAAGCTCGACCGGATGCGCGAATGGAATTTTGTGCCGCGCGAGAAACTGCGTGTTGCTATGGCAGGAGGCACAAGTATCCGGAAGATTTTTCTTGGCGACGCGCGAAGTGGCATCGCTCGAAGCCTGAATCTCGTGCACCGCGCCGTGGCAGGACAAGCAATTCGGCGCGTCGGGATCGCCTTTGGCGGCGGCTTGTCCGTGGATGCTTTGGTGGAATTCGTTCAGCTCGTCGGCATGGCACTGCGCACACTTTGCCGGAGCGACCTGGGCGGCAACGCCAATTTCGTGTTGCTCGCCATGACAAGATTGGCAGGCGACTTCGACCTGGCCGTGAATGCTGGCCGCCGCGTGCGCCGCCTCATCGGCGTGGCAAGTGGCGCATTGCACCTTCGCTACTTTGGTGGGATGCGGAAACTCTTTGATCGATGTGTGGCAGTCGGTGCAACTTAGAATTCCGTGAACGCTGGCCGCATGCTTGGCGGGATCAATTGCAAGGTTCTTGCCGCTGTCAGACTTCATCCCCGCTTCGCCGTGGCAGGCAAGGCAACTTTCGTCTTGCTTCAGCGGATGAGCGGCTTTCGATTGCGCTTGGACCGGAGCTGGTAGAAGTAGGAAAACTAAAATAACGAGACCAGAAAGAATCAGTACCGGGTTAGCGAAATTGAAACGTTCGATGATGTCTTTTGCGATATCTTTTGCAATGATCGGTTTGGCAATCGGCCTATTGTTAGTAGGCACGCTATTTCTCCCTTCCTCGACCTCTTACTTCATTCCGAGATCGGCAAGCACTTTCGGGTTCGTCTCTCCAACCGCTAGCAGGTTATGGCAGGCGCTGCAATCATTCGTAATGGTCTGACCATCGGCGCTGGCGTGGCTGCCGTCGTGGCAACGGAAGCAGCCCGGCGAATCATTGTGCCCGAGGTTGTTCGGGTGCGCGCCCCAGGTCAACCGCATGTCCGGAAAAACATTGCGAAGATAAATGTTCGCCACTTCCTGGCCCGCCTGCTCAACCAGCGTGCGCCGCGTTTGATAGATCTGGGGATAATTCGTCCGATAGAATTTGTTGAGTTCTTCCTTGATGCTCTGCTGCGCAACATCGCGCGCCGAGTAATTCACCTTAAGAACTTCGACTGCTTTTTTGCGGATGTAAGGCAGTTCGGGACTGATGCGCCCGTTCGACATCTGCTTGTCGACTGCGTTCTCGGGCAAATCGAAGGCGTGCGTCGGCCGGTTATGGCAATCAACGCAATCCATCACGCGGTGCTCGCCTTTGTCCAACTGCTCTTTGGTCGGCTTAGTATCCGTCGAAATAAATTCGGTGGTCTTGCCGTTTTCGTCGGTGTAGTAGACGGCGGGAATCGTCTGCCGCTCGGCATCGGTCGAAATGTAGCGGATGCGCGCATTGTTTGCCAGGTGATGGCCGTGGATACCGACCGAGCCGTTCCAATCCTGTCCGCCAACCTTCAGCAGTAACACGTCGGTCTGTGGAGTATTTTTCTCGTCCTCTTTGTAGCTTGTATTGACCAGGAACTTATCGCCGGTGAAACGCTGCGGCCAGTGGCATTGCTCGCAAGTCTCGCGCGCCGGCCGCAGATATTTGACCGGCGAAGGGATGGGACGCGAATAAGTATGAAAGGTGACCGCGACCACCTGACGCAATCCGGAGAGTTTGGAGCGCACGAACCATCCTGCTCCGGGGCCGATGTGGCACTCGACGCAGGCGACACGCGAGTGCGGCGAATTCTGATAAGCCGTATATTCCGGATCCATCACGGTGTGGCAGGTCTTGCCGCAAAAGTTCGTGGAATCCATATATTCGACGCCGCGGTAGGACGCGGTGCCTATGATGAGCAGGTTGAGGATGGTCGCGACGGCAACGTATTCCAGAGTGCGCCGCACCACGGGGAGACGCAGGTCAATGGCGGGGAAAGTCGCCGGCAGTGTGCCGCTTCCACGCAAAGCTCGGCGACGAAACCATATGCCGAGGGGGATCATCAACAGGCCAAGCACAAAAATGCCTGGGAGGATTAGATAGATGAGGAGGCCAATGTAAGGATGGGGAGGTCCCGGCAGGAAAAAGTCATAAAACCAGAAGGCGATTACGGTGAGCGCCGTGCTCGTGGTGATCACGGCCCCCGTAAGGGTGATAGGATTCTGCCCCAGGAAATAGATCGGTTCCAACCACTCTCGGATACGTTCTCGCCGATTCATTGGTAGCTTCTACTCTCCTGTTCCGTTTGAGACCGAATAGACACACTTCAAACATGGTCGCGGATTATCCGCGACCATGACCGAATTCCTAAATCTGTTAAGAGCCCGCCGAACTACTTTTTCAGCGTGCGAATGTAAGCCACCAGGCCCTTGATTTCTTCTGGCTTCAATTTGTCGCCGTATTTGGGCATCTTGGGAGGCTTGCCATCGGTGATCACTGCCGCGAGATCGGCGTCTGACTTGCTCTGCACTGCCGCCGACGAGAAGTCGTGGCCCGCCGCCTTCGCTCCATCCGCACCATGGCACATGGCACATTTTGATTTGTAAAGTGCGGCCGCATCCTGGGCATGCGCCGAAACGGGAATGCTGAGAACAACAGCCAAAGCTATTGCGAAAGTAAACACGGGAAGGCCCATTCTCTTCATTTTTACGCTCCGTTCAGAGTTGATTGTTGAATATCGCAACAACAATATATCAACTTGCAATATTGAGCTTTGCGGGGAGGAGGTTCTGTGACCGCCATCACACATCGATGTAATCTTGTTTCAGCTTTTGATTGGAAAAAGTGACGCGCAACCCCTGTGGATTGTCCGGCATAGCCTGAAACTGTCAGGTTTTTGCTCCTTCGAAATGGGCCTCGATCTCCTCCAGAGTTTTCCCCTTAGTTTCGGGCAGGAAGACGGTCGCGGTGATGAAGTAGATCACGGTGCAGGCGGCAAAACCGAAGAACATGGCGGAGTAGCCATACCGGCCGACGGTCGGCAGGAACATTGCCGCAATGCCAGTTGAAACTGCCTGGTTGATTAAGAGGGCGATGCTCATGCCGTTGGAGCGAATGCGAGTCGGCATCAACTCGGAGAGGGCTAGCCAGACGCAGACTCCTGGCCCGATCGCGAAGAATGCCATGAACACAAAGAGGCTGACGGCCACCAGCCAACCATTGCGCGCGCTCGGCACAGGAGTAATCAGGGCATCGTCAATTTTCAGCGGAGCATGGCGTGCGGCGTCGAGATCGGCAAACGGGTTGGAAAAAAACGCCACGACTTTGTTCGCAGGCACGCAGCCTTCTCGAGTGATCTCGAGCGGCGCGGCAGCGCTGTCGTCGGAACGCGCAACCTTGGTGGCGGCACGGAAATCTCCATAGGAATAAATGACAACCAGCGAGGTAGGCCGGTTGCTAAGAGCTGGACCGGGGTCGCCACTCGCATCGAGTAGCGCATGCGCAGTTTTCGCGCTGTACAGCAAGGTGACCTTCTGCTCAGCGTCAACCAGCGACTGCACTGCCTTTCGCGCATCGACCCGCAGCTTTTCGGTTCGGCGAAAAAGCAGGCCTGTACAAACCAGCGCGACAATGATTCCCGCGCTGCCGACGGAAAGCAGGAACTTGCGCCCTTTGCGGTCAACCAGCACGACGCTGCCAATCGTCGTCAGAAAATTGACGATGGTGAAGAGGACGTAGCCCCAATGCGCCTGCACATCCGAAAGACCGCTCTGCAAGAGGATGTTGGTGTTATAGCCGATGATCGAGTTGACGCCTGTAGCCTGATTGCAGGCGAGGATGACGCAGGCCAGGATAAACGGAATCACGTATTTGCGGCGCAGAAGCGATTCGCGGATTTGGGTGCCCGTAGCCGTCTTCGCCTTCTCGGCAGAGGCCGCCCGATCCATTTCGACAAGCTCGAGCTTTGCCTGTTCGTCGGTGCGTGAACGGAGGAGCGCGGTGAAGGCGACATCCCTCTCGTTGCGGCGAAAAAGCCACCGCGGAGACTCCGACACCATGAAGCTGCCGATTACAAATAAGATTCCCGGCGGCAGCGACACCCAGAAGATGCTGCGCCAAGCCGAGTCTTTGAAAGCAAAGAGACGCGCTGGGTCGCCTAGCCTGGCTACTTCTTCGACCCGAAAACTAAAATACATTCCAACGACGGCCGCGGTCACGATGCCAAGCGTCAACAACCATTGAAAGATGGCCGTCCCTCTGCCGCGGTTGGTCGCGGCGAGACACTCTGCCAGATAGAGCGGAACCACCACGCCGATCAGGCCAGCGCTGATACCTTGCAAGAGCCGCCCCACAACGAGCGATTCATAACCACGCGAAAGCGCGATCATGGGAATGCTGCAAACAAAAAGGAGGCCGCTGACAATCATCAGAGGTTTGCGGCCGATCCAATCGGCAAGCGCGCCAGCAAACAAAGTTGAGATGACGCTGCCAAGGAGAACGGCCGCGACGACAATTGAAAGCTGGCCAGCGTTCAATCCGGAGGTCGCCTCAAGATAAGGCAGCGCGCCCGCGATGATGCCGACATCGACGCCATAAAGCAACCCGCCGAGTCCCGCGACTAACAGGAGAAAGCGGTTATAAACGGCTTTATCGTTGCTCATCAGTGGCAGGGTGCTCCCTTCACCAGTAGAGGCCAGGCTGCGGTGAATCCTATCAGAGACGAGCGACGATCATGTCGCCAACTGCCCAAGTGTCGCGAACATTATTGGTCCACGAGCGGGAATGTAAAGACAGCGTGGCAGTGCGGAGAGGAATCAGGGTAGAGGATAAAACTCCGGTTGTTCGACGCCGAGCAGCAGGTACGCTTCTTCCATGGTACGAACCACCTGCAACTCTGGACGATGTTTTTCGCCGAGTATCTGAAACATGCGAGCCAACCCGAAAATGAAAACTTGGGGAATCACCAGTACACGCATGTATCCCGCGGGAACTGCGGGGGGTGCAGCCGCGACCCGCCTTATGGCCTCGCTGGAGACTTCGAATTCGGTGACCCGCGAGAAGTCAAGAATGCCGCGACAGGGTGGATGGGACGCCATAAACTCCGTCGCTTGATGGTACAAATCCAGCAGAATCGCGCCGGTCATGGGCCCCTCCAGGGTCCCACGCAGAATGTTATGCTTGGCGTCGAAATCGACCACAATGTTCAACGGAGGCCTCGCCGTCACATTTTACCAGCCCGATAAAATCCGCCTAGACACTGGTCGACGATGCGGCGGCGGCAATGACGTGCAGGCCGCACTCCGTTTTCGCCGTTCCCGGCCATCGACCCGCTCTCGGATCTTCGCCGGGGCGAACGGCTCGCGTGCAATGCGTGCAGCCAATGCTTGGATAATTCTGATCGTGGAGTGAGTTGTAAGGTACGCCGTGTTCGACGAGATAGCGCCAGACTTGCTTCGAATTCCAGTCGGCGATCGGGTTCACTTTTACCAAGCCGAATTTTTCGTCCCATTCGATTTTGCGAGCGCTCTTGCGGAATGACGTCTGGTCGCGGCGAATGCTGGTGATCCACGCTCGCAGCGTGCTCAGCTTGCGTCGAAGCGGCTCGACCTTTCGAAGGTTGCAGCATTGGTCGGGATCGCGCCCCCAGAGCGCCGCACCGTGAATGCGCTCCTGCTCTTCGGGCGAATGCAACGAAAATACTCGCTCGATTTTGATTTCATATTTTTGTTCGATTCGGTCCATCAAGCTGTAGGTCTCGGGAAAGAGAAATTCGGTATCGACGGTGAATAACCTGAAGTCCTTGCGCACCCGCGAAGCCATATCGATGAGCACCATGCCTTCGGCTCCAAAGGCAGAGGAGATGGCGACTTCGTTGCCAAAGGTGGCAAACGCCCAGGACAGCACGCGCTGTGGATTCCAACTCTCGGCGTTCGATTGCGCTTCTGTGATCTTGTCGATCTGCTGGTCGTGGTCTGGCACGGTTGAGTCTCCTTATCGACTTCCGGTGTCGGCGTTGGTGAACGCAACGTCTTGAAAGAGCGCTGACGGAAGCAAGCTTCCATCGCGCAGTGAAAGCTGCGGCAACAAGTGCTCGGCCACCTGCGTTGCCGGGTCGCCGAGAGCAACAACCTCGCCGACAACCAGCAATGTTGGCGCCGCGAGTTGCGGCGTGCTGACGAGGCTGCGCACCGTCGTGCGATGGGTTTGCTGAGATTTTGCAGAGGCGCGGGAAATAACGGCGCAAGGTGTGTCACCCGGCAACCCAGCTGCGGTCAATCGCCTCGCGATTTCGGCATAATCTTGTCCGGGCATATAAATGACCAGGGTGGCGCCGCTCAAGACCAGATTGCTCCAATCGGAGCCGTCTTTTTCGGAACCACGCTTCCCAGAAGCCTTGTGCGCAGTAACGAATACGAGCGCCGAAGAAGCCCGCCGGTGCGTCAGTGGAATCTCGGCCGCGGCAGCCGCGCCCAGAGCGGAAGTTACTCCGGGAACAATTTCGAAGGGGATGGCGTTCGCGCGCAGGGCCTCGATCTCTTCGCCGGCGCGCCCGAAGATCAGCGGGTCGCCCCCCTTCAGGCGAATCACGCGCAATCCAAATCCAGCGAGCGCTACCATCAGGCTGTTGATCTCGGCTTGGCTGATTTTCTTTTTTCCGCAGCGCTTGCCTACGTTGTAGATTTGCGCGGACGGCGGAATAAGAGCAAGAATTTCCCGCGCGACCAGGTCATCGTGCAGAACCGCCTCGGCCGTCCGTAGCAGTCGCAACGCCTTGAGCGTCAGCAACTCGGGATCGCCCGGGCCCGCGCCAACCAGATAAACTTTTCCCTTCATGCTCCCTTTCCTTCCGTAGTCAGCTGGGGAATCTTGGCGAGCGCGGCCTCGAATGCTTCCCTGCTGGCTAGTGAATGCAGCAATTCCAGCTTCGTCTCTTTATCCAGTTCGCTTGCCAAAATGAGGCGGCGTGTTTCGCCGAGCTGTTTGACCCACGCCGCGTAACCTTGTCCAAATTGCCGTTCAAGTTGTTGCCGGATTTTCTGCGCCAGGGACGGACTCTGCCCCGCCGTCGAGACCGCAATCTGCAGATCGCCGCGCCGCACCACGGCGGGGTAATAAAAATCGCAGAACTCGGGAACATCCACCACGTTGCAAAGCACGTTGCGCCGTTGCGCCTCGTGATAGATGAGCTGGTTCAAATTTTGCGAAGCGGTCGCCGCCACCGCTAGAAATTTGCCGTCGAGGTCGTTTTTGGAAAACGCGCGCAGCTCCAGTTCGATCTTCCCCGCACGCGCCCATTCGCGGACCTGCTCGCTCGCCGCTATTGCGACCACATGGATGCTTGCGCCGGTGTCAATGAGGCCGGCAATTTTGGGTTCTCCAACCTTGCCCGCGCCAACGACCAGGCACGGTTTGCCGGTGAGCTTCATGAACATGGGAAAGAGGTCAGTCACCCTCGCCTCCTGCGGCATGCGCCAAGCCAACACTCACGGGCGGCAAATCGCGGCTAACCGGGCTAACCAGTGAGCCGGCCAGAAACTCTCGCAGCTCGGTGTCGCTATGCCGCGCAAAGAAATGACGTAGATTCTCATTGGACTCGCGAGCGGCCAGGTAATGCCTAAGCAATCGCTCGATGGCATCGGGAACTTCCGTCGCCGCGCAGCGATATCCCGTGAGCCGTGCCGTCGATTGATGGAGACCAAGCGCTCCGCCGAGGCAGAAGTAATAGGCGTCGACGAACTGACCGTCGACTTTTATTTTCTTGCCATCGATGCCAATGTCGGCAATCCAGTGCTGTCCGCAACTGTTGGGGCATCCGGTAACGTGCAGCTTCAGCTGCTGATCGAAGCCCGGCAGGCGCTCTTCGAGTTCTTCGACGAGCCAGCGCGAAAAACTCTTCGTCTCGGTGATTGCGAGCTTGCAAAATTCCGTGCCGCTGCAGGCGATGGTGCCGCGATAGAAAGGCGATCCGCCGACGCGCAATCCGATCGCATCGAGCTCTTTGGCCAGGCTATCAGCATTCACTTGGGGAACATTGACGATGAGCAGATTCTGCATGTTGGTGGTGCGCAGTTCGCCGGCGGCGAAACGATCGGCGAGATCGGCAGCGGATTCCATTTGCTCGGCGGTAATTCGTCCGCGGAGGACGGCCGCTCCTACGTAGCAAAAGCCAGGTTGTTTTTGTGGATGAATTCCCACGTGGTCGCGATAGACATCGTTGGGCGGCGAGTCGTCGACCGCGGGATCGAATTTGAATCCAATGCGCCGCTGAAGTTCATCGAGAAAGCTTTCCGCGGTCCAGCCGTGGCGGAGGAAGAGAAATTTCAGTCGCGCGCGTTCGCGATGTTCGCGCAAGACTTCCGAGTCGCGAAACAGCTCAGCGATTCCCTTGATCGTGGGGAGCACCTGATCCCAGCGAACGAATGCATTGAGGCGAGCCGCAAGATAAGGTTCAGTGGAAAGCCCTCCCGCGACTCGCAGAGAGAAACCGACTTCGGATCTCCCGCGCAGCTGGCGAGTAGTCGCGGTCAAGCCGACATCGTTGATCTCGGGATACGGGCACCAGACGCGGCATCCCGCAATCGAGATTTTGAATTTGCGGGGAAGATTGTAGAAATCGCTATTTCCCGACAACATGTTTGCCGCTTCGAGCGCGAGCGGCGAAGCATCGCAGATTTCATCCGCGTCGACGCCGGCGACCGGGCAGCCGGTAACGTTGCGGGTGACATCGCCGCAGGCACTCATCGTGTTTAATCCCACGCGCGCCAGCGCTTCGAGCACATCGGGAAGCTGCTCGATGGTGACCCAGTGCAACTGAATATTCTGGCGAACTGTGATGTCGGCAATTCCGTGGGCGTAGCGGCGGGTAAGGTCGGCAATGGTGCGCAGTTGGTCTGAGCGAAGCAGCCCGTTGGGGATTCGGATTCTCACCATGAAGCATTGCAGCGCCCGGCCTTCGCCGCCCTGGCCGCCGGTGACGCCCGCTCCGTCACCCTGGGTGTAGACACCCCACCAGCGAAAGTAAGTGCCCAGCCACTCGGGAGGAATGGAGCCAAAGCCTTCGCGGGAAAAACGCCGGATTTCGTCCAGGCCTTCCCACGGATTCTTGGAGCGCTTCAGGCGCTCGACCCTCTGCGCCTTGGTTTCTTTCGCGGCGATTGTCATTGTCTACCCCACATTTCGACCGACTTTGTCCCAAAAAATAAAAACCCCACCGCCAGAATGATCTGGCGATAGGGTTATGAGTGCCGTTTTTAAGAAATGATCTTTAGGTCGGCAGCCTCCCCGCGCCAGAGCACACGCACGCACAACAACAACAAGCGCACACGCACAACGCGGAAAGGTTCTGACTTACCATGTTTGCGATTTTAGGCTCGGCGGCTCCCGACGGTCAACTGACTTCAGTACTTAGAGCAATTGATATTTTCGATAGTGACAATCGAAATTGCCAATCCAAATGGTTACCAATCGATCAATACCCAACCCTTAAGACGAACGCCTTTCGGAATCTTTCGGGGCCACGTCCCTTGGCGTAGAAGGGAAGGTGGAGGGCACCATGAAAAGCGCCGCTTTGATAGTTGCCATTTTATGGTCGTCTCTAGCAGTTGCCAAAGATTATCAGTGGAAAGACGCTAAGGTCATCGACATCACCTCTGAAACGCGCGGGGCGATGGTTGTTCCCATCGCATCGCTGGTGGGAGGGCCCCCCACAAAGACCTTCTATTGGATACAAACCGCCGACACGATCTACGTACTTGGCCCGGTTATCAGCAAGCGCCAGCTGCTAAACGTGACGCTGCACGAGCCGACGAAAATTGCCATTGACGGCAAGTCCGCCCATGTTTTGGACGATTACGGACAAGACAGGAAGATGCCGATCGCAGAGAAGGTCCCACGCCCGAAATCCGAAGACACGCAGTAGCGAGACTGGGTCACCATTCAACGCCGACCGACTCCATGGCTCAATGATTTCCGTACCCCTCAGGATGCTTGCGATGCCACTCCCAGGCGCTTTCCACGATGGTTTTCAAATCCGGGAATTTTGGCTGCCAACCGAGTTCACGGCGAATTTTTTCTGAGCTGGCGATTAAGACAGCCGGATCGCCTGCGCGCCGGGGCGACTCGATCACCGGAATTGTATGTCCAGTGACCTGTCGCGCCACGTCGACCACTTCGCGCACGCTGAAGCCGTGTCCATTGCCGAGGTTATAGATGAGGGGCTGGAAATTGGCGGATGCGGTGTTTGCGGCGTCCGGCACAAGGCTTAAGGCGTTGAGCGCCAGCAGGTGCGCGTGCGACAGATCGCTGACGTGAATGTAATCGCGAACACAGGTGCCATCGGATGTGGGATAGTCTGTGCCGAAGATATTAACGTGGTCAGCGCGGCCGAGAGCAACGTTGAGAATACGCGGGAGCAGATGCGTCTCCGGTTGGTGGGCTTCGCCCTGATCCGGGCGCGACGCACCCGCGGCGTTGAAATAGCGCAGGCTGGCATAGCGCAAGCCGTGAATACGTTGCAACCAGGCGAGCATGCGCTCGACCAGCAACTTCGATTCACCGTAAGCATTGGTCGGACTGAGAAGATCATCCTCTTCAATCGGAGTGCGCTCGGGATTGCCGTAAAGCGCAGCCGTCGACGAAAAAACGAGGCGGTTGACTTTGGCGGCGAGCATCGCTTCGAGAAGAGTTAGGGCATTGGCGGTATTATTGCGGAAAAAAGTCGCTGGAGCCTTCATTGACTCGCCCGCTTCGATCAGCGCCGCAAAGTGCATTACGGCGTCAATCGTGTGCGACTTGAACAGGTTGTCTAGGGCGGCGCGATCGGCGAGATCGCCGACGACGAGTTCTGCTTTCTGAGGCACAGCTTGGCGATGGCCACGGCTGAGGTTGTCGAAAACCACCACCTGATGCCCCGCCCGCAATAATTCGCCTGCGACTACGCTGCCGATGTAACCCGCTCCGCCGGTAACCAGAATCTTCATAGATTGTCTGCCGTAGTGCAGGTGACAGAATAGACTACGTGGCGCGTCACGGGATAGGTGACGTCACAGGTCAGAGGAGAACCCGGGCCGTTCACCTGTTGCGCTGCTCTTCCTTGCCTCGCGACATTATTTGTATTGACAACGAAAAAACGTCCCGGGAATTCTTCCGGGACGTTTCTTTTGCTCTAGTCAACAATCTGATCCGACGGACTTTTTAAGCCAATCAGTGCGACACGGCGACAAAGAGCGGCGAGTGCATCAATGACTGAAATTTCTGGTCATCAGTCTTGAAGTGTAGTTGTAGATTTGAGCTGTCGGAATCTACCGTGGTCGCGTCAAGGGCGGTCTTTTCGACCGGGCTGGCATTCATCTTCTTGTAAAGCATGCCGGCCTTGACGATCGTGGATAGCGTGGCCGCGGTCATTGAATCGGCCGTCAGCACGCTGAGATCGAAATCGACCCCGGTCTGAAAGCTCATGGTGTAGCGCGAGGCGAGAATGCGCTTCTTGAGCGTGTCGTAGTCGGCAACCTTGGCGGCATCGCCGAGCGCGGAGTACAACATCGCTTGCGTGCCCTGCTGGTCGAGGATGCTCCAGACCGGCGATCCATCGACGGCGGCCATCTGATCGGCCATCACCGGATTCGAATCGAGCGACGGACGCTTGCCGTCACGCGTGTCAAGTGCGCTGTGCAGCGAGGCTTCGGTGCCAAAGGCGAGCGTGTTGTCATCGAGGAAGGTCATGACCATGCCGTTATCCATGGGATAAACGGCGGTCGTGCCATATTTCGTGGCGGTGATTCCCTTCACTTTCATCTTCTTGATAACGGCCTTCGCAGAGAACGACCCGGCCGCGATGCCAATGGTTTGAATGCCCTTTTTCTCGGTGCGGAAGGAGGCGAAGTTGAGCTGGTCGACGTCGCGCGCGGTGCTGATGCCGATGCCCTTCAGCGCGGTTTCAAGGTCCTTCAGGTTGTCCGGCAGAACTTGTTGCTTGAGCGCCATCGCCGTGGGCGAATCCTTGAGCGCGCGGTAGTCGACGCCGATTAATTGCTGAATTTCCGCGGGCACCATGGAACGCGCCGACGATGCGATCGGCATGGCGAAGCCAGCCGTTGCACACAGAAGCACAACTGCACAACAAAATTTCTTCATAGAAATCCTCAATACGAGTCCTCAGAATGAGTCTTGACCGTTAGATGCAGGCCGAAACCCATACGTTGGCGATCCTTGACGGTGTTAGCAATATTCTAATTGCATTTATTCTAATCGCATTGTAGTCCGGATGCGCGTGGCTGGACCGTAACTAAAGTGCGTCCAAGGGCATGGTCTTAGAACGCGCGTATCGGCAAAGGTTGCGCGAGAGAAGCGACTTAATCACTGCACGAATCGGCTTTTTACGGTACGCGCGTCATCTGCGCTGCGATCATCCGCCAGCCCTCAGACCGTTTCTGGCAAACCAGAACCACGCGGATTTGTCTTGATTGCGGTCCACCAGCCGTGTTGATCACACCCATGAGCACGCCAGTGTCGCCAAAAACTCGTACGTTGGTTTCGCCAGTAGTCGCCCCGGCAAAGCCGCCCGGACCATCGTTGTCGGGAATAATATCGCCTTTACGCAATAGGCCGCCGTCGAAGCTGCTGCCGATGAAATCGTCGGAGATAAGCCGACGCAGCGATCCTACATCGCCTTTGGCGTCGGCCGCGAGCCAATCGCGCTCCAATTGCGTTATTTGATCTTCGGGGTTGCTATTGGACTTCATGCCCTGCGATTGACCAAAACTCAAAACCGCCCCGACGCACGTGACTAAAAGGAGATAGGCGATGGACCGTATCGAAAGCATAAGATTCCTCCTGTTCTTCGTTTAACAGACACCGCAGCCAATCAAACAGTTCCCCCTTGCTGCACTATTCTTGTGGAATTCGGTTGGCTGGCGGTGAGTAACAGACTGTTCATCGAATTATCGATTGAACATCAGTATCAAAGGCGACATGGTCCAGAAGAACTAGCTCCGAAGCATCTCCGCATGTTTGCGCGTGGTAGCAACGAATGCCTCATCCTTCAAGGAAAGAAGGTTAATCTCAACATTGGCCAGCGCGCCTTCGAGTGCGGCCTTCGCCAGCGCGCTCGCGGTCGTCAAGTCCGACTTCATGTTTGGATTCGTAATCGGCTGCAGACTGGCGGCGATCTTCGACACCTCGACTGCTTTTTCAGCGACACCCAAAGGCACGCTGGTCGCCTGTTTCAGAGCGGCGCTGATTGCGGCGTCTCCGTCAGCGGATTCTTTGGCCGATTTGTAGGCCTTCATAACCACGTTGTAAGACTCGGCGTCGGCGTCGATTGCAGACTTGAGTTCTTCGCGAAGCTGGCTAAGCCTGGAGATCGCTTCGCTGAGCTGACTTTCAAACTGGACATACGCTTTTTTGCCTCGCGACATCGATGCCACCATGTTCGCCAGTCCGGCAGCCATCGCTCCTGCAGCGGCGGCGGCGCTGCCTCCTCCAGGAGTTGCGGTCGGAGCGGCGAGTTGCTCGATGAAGGGCTCGACTCCGGCGCGCAATCCGCCAACTGCCATCTTGCCGCTCATGACTGCGGCGAGGCGATTTTCCAGAATCAGCGAGGAATCGAAATTTTCGACTTGCAGAAACCACTCCGCGGCTTGCTCTAAAGCCTTCTTCGGGATCAGGCCAACGATTTCGCTCGACACCGGAATCACGCCGTAACGCGCGGCTTCACGCTTTACGAATTCGAAGACGCGATGAATGGGCGTCTGCTCGAAGTCGGTCAGGTTCATCGAAACCTGCGCCAGCCCGCGGACGAGGAAGCCGGCCCCTTTCACGAAGCGCAGGCCTCCACTCGAAAAACGCACGGCCTTGGCAATTTTTTTTGCGATGTCGACGTCGGGCGTATTCAGAAAGACGTTGTAGGCAATGAGAGCTTTGCGTGCGCCTACGACCGTCGCACCGGCCGTGGGATGCACGCCACACTCGCCGAAATCGGGCTTGCGCGCGGGAACGGTGGCAATCTCGGCGCGGATGCCTTCGAACTGGCCGCGGCGAATGTTCTCCAGATTCTGGCGCTCTGGCGTCGTGGCGGCCGCTTCATAAAGGTAGACGGGAATCTGAAAACGCCGGGCGATTTCCGCTCCTACGTGGCGAGCCATGGCGACGCAGTCTTCGATAGTGACCCCTTCGATGGGGATGAACGGCACGACATCGGCCGCGCCCATACGCGGATGCGCGCCCTGATGCTTGGTGAGATCGAGAACCTCGGCGGCCTTGCCTACGCCGCGAATAGCGGCCTCCTGAATGGCCTCGCGCTCGCCGACCAGAGTGATGACGCAGCGGTTGTGATCGGAATCCATCTCGCGGTCGAGGAGAAAGACGCCGGGAATTTTCATGGCTTCGACAATGGCGTCAACTTTGGCGGGGTCGCGACCTTCAGAAAAATTCGGTACACATTCGACTAGCGTGCTCGGCATGGGGAGAAGGATAACGGGGGGCGGATGGGTGAGGCAACTGCGAGAAATCCAACCGCTGCCAGAGTGCTTTTACCACAGAGGACACGGAGGACACAGAGATCCGTTTTCCTTGGTTTTCGTGTCCTTCGTAGTTGCTCTCTCTCGGTTTGACAAGGAGCGATGCTCACGGAGCCTGCGAGCCCAGAGTGAGTGCGTGCTAGAATCCGAAGTCGCAGTTTGGATTTATTGACTTTCAATGAGAGGAGCCCCCATGCCCAAATATGTCATTGAGCGCGAGATACCGAATGCCGGGAAGCTGAGCCAGCAGGAGTTGCAGGCGATCTCGCAGAAGTCGTGCGGCATTCTGCAGAAGCTTGGCCCGCAGGTGCAGTGGGTGGAAAGCTTTGTCACCGACGACAAAATTTACTGTATCTACAACGCGCCGAACGAAGAGATGGTTCGCGAACACGCCCGTCAGGGCGGTTTCCCGGCGAATCGGGTTTCCGCGGTACGGTCGATCATCGGCCCGACTACCGCAGAAGGTTAATTCTGGCGAGGGTAAGCCGGAATCAGTCCTGCCGGTCCGACTCAGGTATAAGCGTGCCAACGTGCTGTGCGCTTTGGGTGTTCTAGCTCCCTGATTCCTGCGCTAAACTAACTTATAGCTGCCCCAGCGCAGGCGAGTATGGCGGAAACGCGACGGGAATTTCAGCAACTCGCGAGAATGAGACTTAAGGATGCCCGCGTCCTCATGCAGCGCGGTAGTGTGGAGGGAGCATACTACCTCACAGGATTGGCAGTCGAATGCGCGGTGAAGGCTTGTATCGCCAAGAATACGAAGCGCCACGATTTTCCTCCGAACCAAAGTACGGTGAGGGATATTTATACTCACGATTTGATTAAGCTCATGAAGGCCGCGGGACTGCAGACGGCGCTAGATACTGAAACGACTAGAAACAATTCGTTCGACAAGAGTTGGGGTGTGGTTAAGGTCTGGAACGTCGATAGTCGGTACATGACAACAGGCCTCAACGCTCGCGACCTCTATAGGGCGGTGGTGGGGCGGGACGGGGTGATGCAATGGCTACGACGGCGCTGGTAGACAAAAGCAGTATCAATCTCGGTCGCAAGGTCATAGCCGCTCTCAGCCGTGAAGGCATTCCGGTTACGATCGGCCTGTGGGCGTATTCGTCCCAGTCCGAGGAATGGCAACTAACGATCGCTACGCCGCTGGTTGACGAACTCGGGCCTCTCGCAGCCTATGGAAGGGTCCAGAAGGCACTTCAAAGGACTGGCGTTGAAAATGAGTTCCCATTGAGGCGGATTTTCTTAAGGAGCCCCAAAGACCGCGTCTTGAGGTTGCTACAAAGAGAAAGCCGTCTTTGGGGGCGTGAAGATTACCGTCTTGTGAACGCTTCTATTGAGGGCAGCTTCATTGAGGATGCATACCTTTACGCCGGGTTTATACAAATTATTCAGCGTCAGAGAAAGACGACTCCCCCAATTTATGACATGTTCTACGCACCATACGACGGTCCTGCAGGAATGGCACCCAGTCCCAAGACTTTCGAAGGATCGGAACGATTGCGTTATTTTCTCAGAAACATCCTCCACATGAGCGAGGAAATCGTTGAATCCGCGTTTAGAAACCTTGACGAGCGCGGAAGTGTCACCGTCCCCAATCTCGCATTGAAGCACAAAGACGTTAAGCGCCTGGGGTTAGCCTAGTTGATGCAACGGCCGACGATCGGCGTTTTTGACTCCGGCGTCGGCGGCCTTACCGTTCTGCGCGCGTTGCTCGAGCGCGTTCCTGACGCCAATTATCTCTACTTCGGCGACACGGCGCGACTTCCCTACGGATCGAAATCCGCAGCCACGGTTGCGCATTATGCGGTTGGGGCTGCGCGCTACCTGCAGGATCACGGCGCCGAGTTGCTGGTGATCGCCTGCAATACGGCGACTGCGCTGGCGCTCGATGAGATCAAAGTTGCGGCGAGCGTCAGTGTGATCGGCGTTGTCGAACCTGGAGCGGACGCAGCCGCGGCCGTCAGCCGCAAAAAGAAAGTCGTCGTCATCGGCACGGAGGCGACCATCAGCAGCCATGCCTACCAGAGGGCGCTCGAGGCACGCGCCGTCGCAGTGCGCGAAAAAGCTTGCCCTCTTCTTGTGCCGCTGGTTGAAGAAGGGTGGGTAGAACATTCCGTGACCGAGCAGGTGGCAAAGATTTATTTGTCGGAGGCATTCGCTGGCGACGCGGGCGATTTTAATGCCGACGTGCTGGTGCTCGGCTGCACACATTATCCGTTGATCAAGCCGCTATTGCGGCGAGTCGCTCCGGCGCATGTCGCGATCGTGGACTCGGCCGAATCTACCGCGCACGAGGTGGCACGGCTCTTGGGCAGCGAAGCGCACAGCGCGGCGTCTTCGGATAAAGGCCAGGGAGACTTGGCCCCAGCTTCGACGCTCAAGTTTTTTGCCACCGATTCGGCGGAAAAATTCAGGAAGATGGGATCGCGATTCTTAGGGCTTCCTGTCAGCGACGTTGTCCATGTGGATCTGAAGGAGTAGGCGACGCAAACTCGCCGCCTCCGTCGTCACGAATTGCCAATCGCTATCCGACAACAAAAACGGCCGCTTACGCGACCGTTTCACAGGGCTCCAACTTTTTGTACAGCGGCGTCAGTACAAGCGGAAAGTGACTTCCACGTTAATCTGCACCGCGACCGGCTTGTTATCTTTCAGGGCCGGCTCGAAACGCCAGTTCTTTACTGCTTCGAGAGCCTTCTCATCCAGACCCAATCCCAATGTGCGGGCCACGCGAATCTCGCGCGGCTTGCCGTCCGCACCGACCACGAGCCACAGCACGCAGGTGCCCTGAAACTTCGCCTTGCGGGCCTCTTCTGAATATTCAGGGTCAGGCTGATAGATGACCTTCGGGGCAGAAACGCCGCCGCCGACGTGGAACACTCCCCCGCCTGTGCCGCCGCCACGGCCTGGGCCGTATCCGGGCCCTTCGCCAGAACCTACGCCGCCGCCGCTACCGGAACCGATGCCGCCACCAGATCCAGTTCCATTGGAAGGCACCGAAGGCAGATGCGACATGGGATCGCCGAGATCGGGCAGGTTCGGCTGCTGCAACTTGATTTCAGGCGGTACAACGATCGTCGGCGCCATGGGCAGCTTCGGCGCCTCGTTGCGCACCACAGCCAGCGGCGGAGTGAACTGTTGCATCGACTGTTTGGGCAAGCGGCCTTGTGAAGCCTGCAACTTGTCGCGATCACCGCCACCGCCTCCACCACCGCTAATGCTTCTCGAAGGCGGAAGAACAGGCAGATCGTCGGGCGCGATCAGCAAAACGGTTTGCTTCGGCTTGGCAACGTCAACAATCCTCCGCCCGAGGTAGGTCGCCAGGATGATCACGAGCACAGCGAGAATATGGATTGCGGTTGACCCAAACGCACCACGACGCTTGTAATCGTAGAAGCCCCAGATATCGCGCACCGGCACGGGCTTCGAGGTGAGCACCAGCGGCGGCAATTTCTTGGGGAAGAAAAATTCGTCGATGTTGCGGAAGAGCGACTTCCAGACAGGCTCATCCAGAGTCTGATTCTGAAGGAGAAGATGCAGTTCCGGCTCTGAACTTAGCCCCTGCACCGGTGGATTCTGTGGTGTTTCCAGTTCTGCCATAGTGTCCCGAGCAGCAGTCCCATATTACGATGCGGGTGGTAGTAAATTTAGATGCGTCTGCCTTCCTCAAGAGCTTGCGAAAAAAAATGCGAACAAACGCCCGGTTGTGAAATGGGCAAGCTTACGCCTTTCAACGGTAAACCCGCCAGGAAGCTCGCCCGCTCAATCTGCTGAAAATTGTACACGCTTTCGCCGGTCGCAGAGAGTACTTTTTGCAACCCGTTGCACGCGCGGCGTCCCTTTGGCGCGTCCTACTGCACTCCCTATATAATGAAAAGATTCAACCAGTTGGGAGAATCCTGCAAGTGCCAATGGACTTGAAGTCCACCATCAATTTGCCGAAAACCGGCTTTCCGATGAAGGCGGGGCTGCCCCAGAACGAGCCGAAAATATTGGCGCGGTGGGAGGAGCAGCACATCTACGACCGCATCCGCGAGGTGCGCAAAGGCGCGCCCACCTACGTGTTGCATGATGGACCACCGTACGCCAACGGCCCCATCCATCTCGGCACGGCGATGAATAAATGCCTCAAGGATTTCATCGTCAAATCGAAAAATATGGCTGGCTTCGATTCGCCCTACGTGCCCGGATGGGATTGCCACGGGCTGCCGATCGAGATCAAGGTCGACCAGATGCTCGGCGGCAAAAAGCTGCAAATGGCGCCGGTCGATGTGCGCGCCGAATGCCGCAAGTACGCCGAAAAATTTCTCGACCTGCAGCGGTCGCAGTTCAAGCGCATCGGCGTTTTCGGACGCTTCGATAATCCGTATTCGACGATGACGTCGCAGTATGAAGCGGCGGTGCTCGGCATTCTCTATCGCTTTCTCGAGAACGACTTCGTCTATAAGGGATTGCGGTCGGTCTACTGGTGCGTCTTCGACGAGACGGCGCTGGCCGAAGCCGAAGTCGAGTATGAGAATCACACCAGCCCTACAGTGTGGGTGAAGTATCCGTTTGCGGGTGATGC
>JBEKXO010000010.1:0-43413 GCA_049511995.1 Terriglobales bacterium | reverse complement strand
TCCCAGCGCATCTTGCGCGGCTTTTTCAACCACAGTGTGCCGGATTCAATCCGCTCCGGCCCATCGCCGCGATAGATCTCGGTAAAATCCGATTGGAGGCTGCGCAGATGGTTGTAGTGGTTATCTACCGCCTGGGCGAGCTGGTGGATGTCCTGCGCTTGAGCTTTTGCCGGAAGTAGGGAGTACAGCACTCCGGCGAACGCCAATGCCAGCAGCAGATGATTATTTCGCGACACGCCACCCCATTCTAGATGCGGAACAGTAAAGCGTGGAAGCGCAGTCGGCGAGTGCAATCTTCGCGGCGGCAAGTTTTTCTACAAATAACGAAAATGAGGGTACCCCATCCTTCGTGTCCGTTGCGAACGGTGGGCCCTGTAGAACCGAGCGCCAGGCGACACAGCTACCTACCCCGGCAATAGACGGAGAACTGCTCGGTCCCGCCCACTTTCTCAAAACCCGTGCGCTCGCCGATCACGTGCTCAAGCAGCGGATTGTGATAGAGCACATACACGGTGCGCGATTTCTCCGCCAAACTTGCTTCGAGATTTGCAAGCAGGCGTCTCATTCCCGCTTCTGGCAGCGGATTGAATAGATAAAGCACCAGCGACTCATCGGGAAAAGGAAACTCGCGTGCGTCCGCGCAGACAGCCTCAATCTGCGAGCAGCGCTGCGTCGCTGACTTGTAAGCGCGAATATTCTCCTCGGCCGCGCGATGCAGTTCTGCAATCAACTCCACACCCACAATTTTTTTGAAGGGATACTCCGACGCCATCAGCAGCGTTCGCCCCTTGCCCGATCCAATATCGATGAAGGTGAATTCATCGAGGGCGATCGGTAGGCTCGCCATCATTTCGCGAAACAGGGACGGCTCCGTCGGTTGATACGGAGAATAAAAAGCTCCCAGCAGCCGCGCGCGCCAACCGACTGTTCCGCTGGTGGTGTTGACGCGATGCTCCCAGTCGTACTCCATGTCGCCATAGCGCTGGCGGCGGCGCTCAGGCGTAGAATCTCGAAGAAAATTCCAGAGGTTGCGGAGGAGGTTAGCACTTAGCATTGAGCACTTAGTACCAACCATAACGAGCGTTTAAAGCGAAAGCTAGAATTAACTGCTAATTGCTACTTGCTGCTCTTCTGGTGTGGGGGCTGCGGAGGCGATGCTCCTGGAGTTAGACCCTTCGTGATGAAGTAAAGGATTTTCGGATCCTGCACTTCGATCCGCCCGTCGGTCATTAGTTGGTAAGGATTGCCCTTCGGATCGGCAGGCGTTCCGTGAATGAATCCTGCGCGTTCCAGATCGCGCATGCTCGCCGGCAATTTCCCCGTCTGCTGGCGATACCGCTGAACGACACGCTCCAGCTGCGTAACTTCCTCGTCGACTTGTAGCGCGAGCAGGTGTTCGACTGCGTTCTGCCGTATGCTCGGTTCTTTCGTGCTCTGGTAAGTGGTGACCCACAACATGCGCGCCGTGTCGAACTCGCCCGCATGCTGCGCCATCCGAGCGGCGAGAATCGGCATGAATTCGTTAGTGACGGGAACCGCCGCGCCCAGCTTGAATGCCTCTGCCGCTTTGGCATAGTCAATGAACTCGGTGAAATAGAGGAATCCCATGTTGTAGTACAGCCGCCATTGATCGGGATTGTGTTCGATCCCATATTTCATCAGCGAGAGCGCGGCGCCAGGTTGGCCCGCGCCGCTCGGCGGTTTCGGCGCCAGGAAATTCGCCCCCAATTCGTAAGCGGGCAGAAGCTTCGGGTCCAGTTGGGTGGTGACTTCAAGAAGCGGAGCCAGCAACCGGAAATCGCTCGAGCCGGCATTATGTTGATCGCCAAAATACTGCACGGCGCGCGTCCAATAGATATCCGCCAGCAGGCCGGTATAGCCGAGGCTCAATCGCCGCAGCACTTTCGGAGAGGTGATGTAAAGCTCCTCCTGTGCAACCGCTTTGCGCCGCCCGCGGTCCATCGTGATGAGGGTCGCCATGGCGCCGGTTAGGGAAAACAACAGCACAGCCAAGGCCACCAGTTTTACGCGCCCGCTCGCAGTCATTTTCATTTCAGGTTCCGGCGCTGGAAGATCAGCACCGCTCCCGAGATCGCCATGGCCGAATAGAGCAGGGCGTAGATGGAGTTATAGAGAATGAGGCGCCCGGCCACGGCATCGCCGTGCGCGACCTGAGTGATCACATTCAGAGCGGAAAAATTTGGCACCAGATACGCGATACCCGTTGCCAGCCAGCCACCCAACCCATGCGTCATGCGAGCGAAGCCGCGCAGGTCTTCGGCCAAGCTGCCAATGACGAATAACGCGAAGGTGAAGACCGCCGACATCAGCGGAGTGGAGAACGACGAGAAAAATAGCGCGAGCGCGCAGACGATCAAGAATTGCAGCACGATAAAATACAGCGCTACGAGCACCCAGACGTCCATCTTCTCGAACTTATGCGCCACATAGAGCAGCGCCAGCAGGACGCCCACAGCCATGCAGAGCGTGTTCACGACCAGAGTCCCGGTGAGGCCGAAGAATTTGCCGACGACAAATTCCCAACGTCGCACCGGCCGCGACAGCACAGTGTAGAGCGTGCGTTTCTCGATCTCCTTCGAAACCAGGCCAATCCCTATGAAGATGGCGATGACGACTCCGAAGAGCGAAACCGCTGTCAAGCCAAGATTCACAACGACTAGACGTTCGATGTCGATGGAGATTTCCCCTACCAGAATCGCGGCGCCGGAAAGTAGCAGCGCAAAGGCGATCAGGTTGTAAAGAACGCGGTCGCGCACTGCCTCCCGAAAAGTGTTGAAGGCGATATAGCCGATGCGCGAGTTCACACGCCCACCCCTTTCCGGCTTTCCTGCGTTCCCAGTTCATTTCCTTCTTCTTGACCAGCGCTTCTCTGGATTCCGTCGGGCTGCAGTTTTTGAATGTAGTATTCCTCCAGCGACTTGCGGACCGGCGCCAACGAAATCAGTTTGAAACGTTCCCGACGGAGAAGTTCCAGCGCCGCGTCCTGATGCTCCTCAGGCAATACGGCGTTGACCATGTCACCGCTGATCCTGGCCACGGCTCCCAAGCTGATCAAGCCCGCGGGCACTTTGGGCGCGTAGAAGATAATCTCGATTTTCCCTTGTGTTCCAGAAGTCAGGTCCGCAATCGCTCCCACTCCGCGCAATTCCCCTTGGTGGATGACGGCCACCCGGTCGCAGAGCGCCTCGGCATCCGAAAGGATATGCGTGGAAAAGAAAACCGTCTTGCCCTCTGACCGAAGCTGCTGGATCAGGTCGCGAACCTCGCGCCGCCCCATCGGGTCTAATCCCGACATGGGCTCATCGAGAAAGACCAGCTTCGGATCGTGCAAAATCGCCTGGGCCAGACCGACCCGCTGCAACATACCCTTCGAGAATTTTCGCAACTGCACGTTCCCCGAATCGCTCAATCCAACGCGCTCGAGCATCTGTTCCACCCGCGCGGAACGCCCTTTTGCCGGGACTCCCGAGAGTTGCCCGTAATAATTCAGCAGTTCGCGAGCAGTTAGATGGTCATAGAAGTAAGGTTGTTCGGGCAGGAATCCAATCTGCGATCTCACTGCGGGATCGTCCAACTCTTTTCCCAAAAGCTGCGCTGTTCCGGCCGTTGGAAATACCAACCCCATCAGCAGTTTGAGAGTGGTCGTCTTGCCCGCGCCATTTGGCCCCAGAAAGCCGAAGACCTCGCCTTCTTCGACCCTGAGACGCAGGGGGCGCAGGGCAAGTTTGGGCCGCTTGTGCCAGAATCCGACCAGATAGGTTTTTTCGAGGTCCAGAATTTCAATTGCTGCCATGGCTATGCCAAGAACTGCCCAGCTCCTTAGATGGAGGTTGCGAGGAATTTAATCCAATCGTAGAAACTCGGTTCCGATGAAAAGATTATAAGCAATACGCACACGTGACGCGGGCGTCGTACCGCTTGGTTGGTTACGAAGGTAAAGCGCGTGTTAATGAAGCGTCGGGTGAGAAAAATCGTGAGGCTAAACTACCGACGCCATGGAGAAGAGACGCACTGCGTTAGTTTTGCGGGGAGACGGTATTATCACAGGTTGTGACTTGCGTCATGCTATAGCGAACGACTCCGTCTTCATAGGAGCAAAAATAGCGCATGCCTGAGTAGTCCCATACTATGGGACTCGCGATAACGTTGTAACTGCCGCTTGGCGTGCCTGTGACATTCGTGAGCGAGAAGCTGTAGCCGCTCCTTTGGCCGGCAGCCAGGACCGAATCAATCAGGCAGGCACCGCTCGAAGTCGGCGGCGTGCAACTCGTACCACCAAGGGCCCCGAGGCTGGACGCAAAACCGACAGTTGGATAGGCCGAGTTGTAGGAAATCTGTGCCGTATTGACGGTTCGCACCGCGGCGACGGCGGACGATTCCGCGGCGGCTATCCGCGAGCGCAGAAAACTGGGGACCGCAATGGCCGCGATAATCAGGATGATGGCCACCACGATCAACAGTTCAATCAGCGAAAATCCCTTGGTCCTGCGCATCGCCTCTCCTCAGTGCGGATCCACGCTCGCAAACGCTCTCCCGATGCCAATCCCGAAAGAGCAAATCCGATCCAGTTTCGCTACAAGTGTTGCATTTCGCGTGCCGGACTCGGTTGATGAGAGGGCAAATGTAAGTTATTGAAAACGCGATGCAGCGCAACCTGGCCGTTTCATGTATCGAAGGCGCAGGTTGTGTTCGCCACATCAGGGATGACATTTTGTGTCACTCAATCGAACCTGCAGAGGGCCGATTTTGCGAAACGACCCGGGGATGCCATTCGTGGATGCTATTGCAGCGGCGATACGCTGGTTGTGCAAGTCGCCAATGATGTGGCGCTGTATCGCACCACCGCGTCAGCGAACGAACAGAAGTAGCGAACACCGCTCTGATTTGGGGTCAAAGGCGAAGCGATGAACGTGTAGGACGCGTTTGGCGTTCCGCCGGTGCCCGACAGGGCGAAGGAGTAACCACTCTTGGTGCCAGAGGCCAGCTGCGTATCGATAAAGCATGCTTGTGTGCTTCCTGGCGGTGCGCAACTCGTGCCGCTGAGCGAGGCGAGCGTGATCGCAAAACCCACCGTCGGATAACTCGAGTTATACGAAATCTGCGCTGTATTCAGCGTTCTCAGCGATGCGACTGCCGATGCCTCGTTAGCCGCGATGCGCGCCCGCAGCAGGTTTGGGATCGCGATTGCCGCAATGATTAGAATGATAGCCACCACAATCAGCAGCTCGATCAGAGAAAACCCTTTTTCCTTTTTCATTCTTGAAAACCTCTCCCCGTTCCTATCTCCGAAGTAACCACAACCACACTCCGTTCGCATTTGACTCGCCACTTCCCGGGGTCTGAACATGCTGGGCATGCTACTGCAAACAATGAGTCTTTCGGCGTAATGGTTAACGGGCTGTCGGCTCGAGATATCTTGCACTCGCCTTCTTGACAAACTTTGACAAATCGCGGCTGGATCGCTCTGCCAATTTGTGTCAGTCCGTATCGAGACATTGGGCCAGAGATAACGGGGGAGAAGAGGACTCAGGCGCAAGAAAAAAGTAGAAGATCTCTCCTTTGCTTTATATGGATTCTTTGCCCAACCCAAGCTTATTGCAGCGGGGTCTGCGTCGTATCGCAGGTGCTGATGGTGCCCGTGTTGTAGCGGACTACAGCATCCTCGAAAGAGCAGAAGGAGCGCACGCCCGTCTGATTCGGAGTCAGGGGCGATGCGATGGATTGATACGAAGTGACTGGACTACTGCCCGAACCCACCAGACTGAACGAGTAACCGCTCTTGGTGCCCGAAGCCAGCTGGGTATCGATCAAGCAGGCGCCGGCTGAGGTGGGCGGAGAGCAGCTCGTGCCCGACAGAACACCCAGATTGGCGCCAAAGCCGACCGTGGGATAAGCAGAGTTGTATGAAATTTGTGCTGTGTTGATGGTGCGAACCGATGCCACGGCGGACGATTCATTCGCCGAAATACGAGCGCGCAGCAGGTTTGGGATGGCAATCGCAGCGATAATCAAGATAATCGCCACAACGATCAGCAATTCGATGAGCGAGAAACCGTTTTGTTTCCGCATCTGAATGTTTCCTTTTCCATAGGTGAACGGGCTTGAGCGAAATGAAGTCATCGCTAGTACTATCGGCTATGCGGGCTGGAGTCTTTAGGAGACCGAAACCAAATGCCGAAAGGCGGATTTCAGGCGCTTCTCTGCCATAGCGTCGTTCGATTCAGGCGCGATGCGTGGTAATGGCGTTGCCAGAGGTGGGATGGGGGTAAGACTTAGCCTGCCAGGAGCAGGCAGGCTATGCGGCGGGTTGGGGTTATGGGCGGAAAAGGAATAAAAAATAAAAAAGCAGAGGATTTCTCCTCTGCTTCTTTAAGGCTTGTACCCTCCCCCAGGTACTTTGCCAAATTCAAACTTACTGCAGCGGGGTTTCGGTTCCAGCGCAGCTCGTCAGAGAAGCCGTGCTGTAGCGAACGACCGCATCGGCGATCGAGCAGAAGGAGCGCACGCCGGACTGGTTCGGAGTCAGCGGCGAGCCGGACGTATAGTACGAGCTAGCCGGGGCTGAACCAGAGGAGGCTGCTTCGAACGAATAGCCGCTCTTGGTGCCCGAAGACAACTGGGTATCGATCAAGCAAGCGCCAGCGGACGTAGGCGGTGCGCAGCTGGTGCCCGAGAGGGCGCCAAGGTTAGCCGCAAATCCGACTGTCGGATAAGCAGAGTTGTAAGAAATCATCGCGGTGTTGATGGTACGAATCGACGCAACTGCGGACGACTCGTTAGCCGCAATACGTGCACGCAGCAGGTTCGGGATAGCAATCGCGGCGATGATCAGGATGATCGCCACCACGATCAGCAGTTCGATCAGTGAGAAGCCCTTTTGTTTCCGCATTTAAATTTTCCTCGTCTCCGTTTGACTGGTTTTGGTTGGATGACCAACTCGCCTGTACTATCGCACTCTAAGTGCCAGAGGCCAAAGTGACGGAAGTCAGATGTCCTTCTGGATGCAAACCCAGCATTTTCAGCGGCCGTTCGCCTGAAAGTTACCTCTACCATTACCGGCAATCGACCGAGCCATGACACTTTCAGAGACTAGAATTGACAAATTTTGCCAACGGCCCCAATCCGCGCTGACCGTGCAAACCGCTTGCGGAGAGCCGCGATTCCCGACTTAGGAACGCTTGAAACCGCCTCTCTTGCGTTAGCGTTCGGGGCCATTTTTTGTTCAGACTGGAAGCTGCGGCAATCGGAGTAACGAACCGCATCGCGGCAAGAACCGCACCCAGTAATGTTGGGGACATCAGCCTTCACTTGCTCGAGAGTAGCGATTCTACTTCTTTCAGAGCTTCGGGGAGATTCGGCGACGAGTGCGCGAGCCCTTCGTAAATCGCCCTCGCTTCGGCAGGATGGCCCTCATGCTGTAAAGCCTGCGCCTCTAGCAAGTACGCAACGTCGCCCGGTTGCACCGCGACGGCACGCGAGTACCAGCGAACCGCCTCGGCCAGGTCGCCACTATCCTGCGCGAGCAGGCCCAGCCCGATCATTGCTCTGGTCCGCTCCGGCGCCAACTGCAAGGCTGTTTCGAAACACTGCCTCGCTTTCAACGGCTGCCCCATTTGGCGGTAAACAAAGCCGAGACTTCCGTACGCAGTTGCGCGCATACCGACGTCGCCGGCGTGATCGATCACCGTCTGATATCGCTCAATGGCTGCGGGCAGATTGCCGCGACGGTCCTCATATGCGCCGAGATTCAGGTTGGCGATCAGTCCCGTAGGTCGAATGGCCAGTGCAGAGCGGAAGTGGGCAGCGGCTTCATCCGCTCTTCCCTGGTTATACAGAAACTCCCCGAGATTAGCCTCGGCGACGTAGTTGTCATGAGTTAGGGCCAAGGTGCGCTGCCAGAATGACTGCGTATCGTGCCAGTAGCCAACCTGCCGGTGGGTGAGCATGCTGAGTGTAAGCAGACATGCGACAGCTGGAATGGCAAGCCATTTGGCCGAGATTTTGCGAGCATCGGCCCAATCTCCCACCAGCCAGGTCACCATCAGAAACAGGCCTACAAATGAGAGGTAAGCGTAGCGATCCGCCATCGCCTGCAGCCCCACCTGCACCAGCCCGATCATGGGTACCAAGGTGCCTAGAAACCAGAACCATCCGACAGCAAGATAGCGCTGCTGGCGCCAGTGAAGAACCCAAGCGGTGACGAGAATCAACAAAGCCACGGCCGCGCCCGCTTGCCAGGCTGGATAAAGCTTGTCGGGGTGAGGATAGAGGCCCACCAGTTTCGACGGCCAGAAGGCTTTCCCGATGTAGCGAACGTAAGAAACAGCCGCATTTTCGAGCCGCAAGAGGAAACTGTATTCAGAGAGATTCTTGACCGCGCCTCCCGCCTTCTGCGCCTTCATCGTAACCACGGCGCTTGCGGCAGAGAGCAAGAACAGCGGCAGCTTTTCGAGCACCAGCCATGCGCTTCGCCATCTGGGCAGCAATCGACCTTGCTCTGATAACTCCGACGAAATAGGAGCGCCGATTCGGCATAGCGGCCAGTAATCCCACAGCAAGAGCACAAATGGAAAAGTGATTACCTGCGGCTTGCTGAGGAGCGCCAGTGCAAAGCAGCACGTTACGGCGGCATAGCGGCCAATTCCCGGACGGCGCGCGTACCAGGTGTAGGCACACAAGGCGAGCAGGAAAAACAGCATGCTCAATACATTTTTCCGCTCGGCGGCCCAAGCCACAGATTCGACATTGATCGGATGCAGCGCAAAAAGAGCGGCGACCATCAGGCTGCGCCCGCGAAATCCGGTGGCGCTCTGGAGCAATAGAAAGAGAAGCACTGCGTTGAGCGCGTGCAGCAGGACATTCATATAGTGGTGTCCGGCTGGTTTCAGGCCGAAAAGTTCGCAGTCCAGGGCGTGGGAAAGCCAGGTCAGAGGATGCCAGTTCGCCTCTTCATAAGTGGTAAAAGCCCATTTCACGGTTGTCCACGTCACGCCCGCTTTTACGTGAGGGTTGTCGACGATATATCTATCGTCGTCATACCTGAGAAACCCATTGTTAGTCACCGGGTTGTAGGAGATAAGGACAGCGACGGTAATCAGCAAACAGAAGAGTAGCGTCTGGCTCCTGGGCGACTGAAACAGCCGGGAAGAACTCGAGCAGCGAGGTTCTTCGAGACGTTTCATAGCCGTGGCAGAGGAAGACGAACTCATGGATTCAACTATTCTCAACCAGACGCCAACATTGGTGGAGATGAACTGCGAAGTCTAAGTTCCCTTGGTAACTCAGAGAGTCCGGCCGAGTTCTTCTCTGCGGTAGAATGGCCCTCGGCGCGGAGAATATGCCGAACCTCCAACGCAACCCCGACCGCGACATCGCTCGCGCTTCTACTCTGCCTGCACACCTCTATTTTAGTCCGGCAACTTTTGAGCAGGAAAGGGCCACCATTTTCGCCGCCACATGGCAGGTGGTCGGTCATGTTCGCCAGGTGGCGAATCCTGGCGACTACTTTACCTTCGACCTCATCGGAGAGCCGCTTCTCATCGTGCGCGGCGACGACGGGATCCTGCGCGGCTTTTACAACGTCTGCCGGCATCGGGCCGGTAATCCCGCCACGGGCTGTGGCAATCGCAAGCTCTTCCGCTGCGCCTACCACGGCTGGACATACCGCCTCGACGGCGCTCTGCTCGTGACTCCTGAGTTTGATGGCGTCGAGGATTTCGATCCCCAGGATTTTGGACTGGCTCCGGTGCGGCTCGAAGAATGGTTCAATCTCATCTTCGTCAATCTCGACCCTGAGGCTCGTCCCTTGCGCGAGTCGCTCGGAGAACTGCCTGCGCAAGCCGAGAAGTTTAATTTCCGCAACATGAAGTTTTCCGAGCGCCGAAGGTATGACATGAACTGCAACTGGAAAACTTATATCGACAACTATCTGGAGGGCTATCACGTTCCGAGCGTCCACCCGGCGCTCAATCGCGAGATCAACTATGGCGCCTACGTGGTCGAGCCTTATCCGCAGTACGTTCGGCAGTGGACGCCGATCCGCGGCGCTCAGCCGGGAGACGCTACTCCGAGGCGTTACGAATCGGGCAAAGACCTCACCGCCGACTATTTCTGGATATTCCCCAACTGGATGCTCAACTGCTATCCCGACAATGTTTCGCTGAACATCATCCTCCCACTGACGCCCGAGCGCACGCTGGCCATCTTCGAATGGTATTTGCCTGAGAAGGATTTGGGCAGCGATGCGGCGGCCAAAGCTTTAGCCTTCAGCGATGAGATCCAAGTGGAAGATGTCAGCATCTGCGAGGTCGTGCAAAAGAACCTCCACTCTCGCAGCTATCACAGCGGGCGCTATAGCGTGAAGCAGGAGAAAGGCGTACACGCCTTCCACCAGATGTATCGCGAGTTGATGCCGGAATAACTGATTGAAGAAGCTGTTACTTCGGAGTGGACACGAGCTTTCGGAACGATTCGCAGTGAATCTAACCTAGCTAAAATTGACATGTGGCGGAGCGCCTTGTGGACCGCGCCTCGCCAACTTTTTCGACATGTCAGCCTCAGCCGAAAAGCGCATCGTCATCTTCTGCCTGCTGCTGGTGGCGGCCACGCTGGCTTTTTACAATCCCGTCGTTCACAACGGTTTCATCGAATTCGACGATTCCGACTACATCGTCAAGAATCTCCAGCTTCAGCAGGGCCTTGCCTGGAACACGGTGAAGTGGTCGTTCACGACCTTTCACGCTGCAAACTGGCATCCACTGACATGGCTCTCGCATGCCGTCGACTACCAGATTTTTGGGCTCAATCCAGTGGGCCATCACTACGTCAATCTCCTGCTGCACGCGGCCAACGCGGTTTTGCTCTTCTTATTGTTGTGGCGGGCGACCGGGCTTACCTGGCCTAGCGTCGTCGTAGGGGCATTGTTCGCTTCGCATCCGGTCAACGTTGAGTCGGTAGCCTGGGTCGCGGAGCGCAAGAATGTTCTCAGCATGTTGTTTTTTCTGCTAGCCCTGGATGCCTACGATCGTTACGCGCGCACCGGCAGGCGATCTCTCTACGCATGGGTTGCGATTTTGTTTGCCCTAGGACTGATGGCAAAACCGCAGATCGTTACGCTGCCGTTCGTGCTGCTGCTCTGGGATTATTGGCCGCTGCAGCGCCTGCGTGGATTCCCAACTCACGGGGATGGCGATGCGGGCGCCTCGCCGTCCGCGTCCGCCTCACGCTCGCTCAGCTTTTTGGTTTGGGAGAAGTGGCCGCTGTTCGTTCTCGCCGCCGCGGACTCGGTCATCACGGTGATCGCGCAACGCGCCGGGGCCGCCGTACGCACGGCGGCGGAAGTATCCATGCCGGCTCGCATCGACAATGTCTTCGTTTCCTACGTGCGCTACATGGGAAAACTGTTTTGGCCCTCGCGCCTTGCTCCCATGTATCCGCATCTTGGCAATTCGCTGCCGCAGTTCGAGGTGATGGGGGCACTGGCCTTGCTGCTGCTGATTTCCGCGCTGGTATGCCACTGGCGGGATCGCCGCTATTTGCTTGTCGGGTGGCTGTGGTTTCTGGGAACCCTAGTGCCAATGATCGGAATTGTTACGGTTGGCGAACAAACCATGGCCGACCGCTACGCTTACATTTCCTTCATCGGATTGTTCATCGCCGTGGTTTGGGCTGTCAATGATTGGGCTGCCCAGAGGAAGTCTCTTGCCACTACAGTCAGGGATCGTCACATCGGCGCGGCGTGGCTCGCCGCAGCTACCGTCGTTGTGTGCGTCCTCGGAATCCTCACCTATCACCAACTTGGTTACTGGCACGACGATGAAACCCTGTGGCGCTATACCCTAGGTGTCACCGATCACAATTACATGGCGCATGACAACCTTGCGCTAGCTCTCGCCAGAGAAGGCCGATCGGACGAAGCAGTTGTCGAATTCCGCGCTGCCAATGCTCTGCATAAATATCCGCCAGCGCAAGTCATTGCTCTCGCTCTCTACGAAGAGCGCGTCGGCCACGCCGCCGAAGCCATCGAAGAATGTAAATCGGTCTTGCGCACCGCCAACAATGGCGATCCGAGGCTGCAAAGCGCTGCGTGGACCACGCTTGGCCAAGCCCAACTGCAATTGCGCCAATACGACCAAGCCGCTGAAAGCTACCAGAATGCGCTGCGCCTGAGCCCGGAGAATGAAATGGCGTTGGTTGGCTCTGCCTTAGTGGCGCTCGGCCAGGAGAAGTCCGAGGAAGCCGTTGCCGACTTGGCGCATGTCGTAAAGATTGATCCGAGCGATGTGAATTTCCTTTTGCTAGCGCAAGCTTTGCGCCAAGCCGGCCATGACGACGAAGCGGAACGGGCGACCGCGGAGGCAGGGAAAATCTCATCTAATATAAGTCAGGCGCAAAGCGCAGCAGGCCAGCTGCTTTCCGTTGCCGACCTGAAGAACGGCAACTGACCACCGATAACTGATAACTGATAGCCAACCGCTGCTTCTAAGTCCGCTTCAGCAACAAGCAGGTAATATCATCGTGCTGCGGAGTGTTGCCCACGAATTTGTCTAACTCCGCCAACAGGCCGCGCAACATTTGTGGCGGGGCTGACGCTGCCTCGCGATCCACCAGCCGAATCAATTCCGGTTCGCCATATTCTTCCGTTTTCGAATTTTCCGCTTCGACCACGCCATCGGTGAAAATCACCAGCCAATCTCCAGGATCGAGGCGCGTCGTCCCGACCTGGTAAGGCGATTCGGCGAAAATCCCGATTGGGATGCCGCCCGCTTCCAGGCGTTCCATCACGCCTGTGTTCTTGCGCAGGATGGGAACATTATGCCCGGCGTTCACATAAGCAATTTCTCCCGTCATCGGATCGAGTTCGGCGAAGAAAGCAGTTGTGAAGCGCACTCCGCCCATGCTGTTGGAACAGGCGTATTGATTTACGCCTGCGACCAGTTGCGCGAGCGCGACGCCGCTCGTGGAGAGCGTGCGCAGACTGGCCTGAAGCGTTGCCATGAGCATTGCCGCCGGAATACTCTTTCCCGCGACGTCGGCGACCACAAACAGAATGCCTCCGTCGCTCGGGGTGCGCCCTGGGCGCAGGATCACATCGTAGTAATCGCCTGCGACCGTGTTCGCCGGACGCGTCGCGTAAGCGATCTGATATCCGGGAATTTGCAGCGGTGCTCCCGGCAGCAGCCACGTTTGAATGTCCTTGGCAATCTCGAGGTCGCGCTTCATCACGACACGATCGGCGAGCTCCAGCAGTAGGGCCGCAAACAGGAGCAATCCACCGACGACGTGGAAGTCCATTACGAAGATTTCGACATGCCCGGCCTCGTCTTTGTAGGTAAACCCGCTGGAAGAAAAGAACAAGAAAATCAGCCCCGCCAACACGAGGATGCGGCGCGCCGGAGTGAGTTTCTCCAGGATGGCCCAGAACAATGCTTTCGCCATGCGCCAGAATCGCCGGCGTCTGGACGGCTCTTCCTGCAAATTTTCCAGCCCCGCCGAATACAGCCGATAGCTGGAGAGCGCATCCTTCTGCAACTGCGACCAGAGCTGGTTTACTGCCATCCCTTCGCTCACGCGATACCAGAATTGGCGGGCATTACCCTTTACTGGCGGCGGAGGCGGGACAGTTTGCTGAGTGGAAGCCATGGCGGAGTGACCATTATAGGGCAGTGGACGCGAGACTTAGCGGCTGTCGACAGTCATGAGATCAACCGCGCCTCGGTGAGCTGTCGATCCTCTCTTTTCCGGAGGGATCTCCACTTTCTAGCGCGTAACAAACTCATGATCCGAATAATTATGAACATGTTCAAATTGTTCTTGACAACGATCTTTTGTGGCCTTACCTTGATTATGAACATGTTCAAGTTCGCCGCGAGGAGGCACAATGCAAGCCCATGCCAGCAACATCGTCGTCGTTACCAACAACGTCATCGTCATCACCTACGTGGTTTATCTGATGATCAGTGTCGCCCTGACCATCTGGGTCGCCCGCACTCTCTACCGACGCGGCGGCATCTTCCTGGTGGATGCGTTCCATGGCAACGCGGAACTTGCCACTTCGGTCAACCATCTGTTGGTGGTCGGTTTTTACCTGATCAACATCGGCTTTGTTTCTCTGGCCCTAAAGACCGGAGAGAACATCGTCACGTCAAGGGAAGCGATCGAGTTGCTGAGCGACAAAGTGGGCATGGTGCTCCTGGTTCTTGGCGGAATGCACTTTTTCAACTTGTTCGTTTTTTCCCGCATCCGCAGGAATTCTCAAGGGTCGCGGCGTTCAACTCCACCTCCGCCGGTCGCGCCGGACGCCATGCTCAACCTCGCGATACCCCGCTAGCCAGAGTACCGCAATGGGTGCGGAGCGAATTGTGACCCACAAGGAGGGGCAACATGCGCAAACTTTATGTGCTCTACGATCCCAAATGCGAACTCTGCTGTCGTTTGAAAGAGTGGCTCGCGGAGCAGAATGCCTGGATCGGCCTGGAGCTAATGCCCGCCGGATCGGCAACTGCTCGAAAGATGTTTCCCACGCTTGAACACATCGCCTCCCAGAACGATCTGGCCGTGATCAGCGATGAAGGCGCGGTGTATCTGAACGATCGTGCCTGGATTATGGTTCTCTACGCGCTGGAGGAATATCGCGACTGGGCGGCGCGTCTGACCCATCCGCTGCTGATGCCGCTGGCCCGCCAGGCCTATGCGGCGCTGTCTCGGAACCGTCATTTCCTCTCCCGCTGGATGAGCGCCGCCGGGCCCGAAACAATCGCCGCGGAACTGCGTGAGGTGGTGCTCGAGCCATGCGCTCTGCCCGAAAGCAAGTTGCCGACGCCCGACATTCGGGACTACTTGCAATGACAATGACAACCAGCAAAATGAATTCGACACTCAAAAACCGCACGACGCCGCGCGCCGAAGATACACGTCGCAAGATCTATGAGGCGGCGATGGAACTCTTCCGCGAAAAAGGGTTCGAACCCACTACCATGCGCGACATCGCCGCGAAAGCCGGCGTCGCGCTGGGCGCCGCCTATTATTACTTCTCGGCCAAAGATGCCTTTGTGCTGGCGTTTTACCAAGAGATGCAGGCGACGAGCAACGAGGCCATCCTGGATGCCCTCGCCGGACACAAAAAGCTCAAAGACCGCATTCGATGCGTGCTCGAAAAGCGTCTCGAACTGTTGGAGCCGAATCGCAAGTTCTGCGCTGCGCTCTCGCGCCACGCGCCCGACGCCGCCGATCCCCTCTCGCCCTTCAGCGAGGAATCCCGCCCCATCCGCGAACACGCCATCGAGCACATGCGAATCGCGGTGGAAGGCGGCGATATTAAGGTGCCATCCGATTTGAAGCCGCGATTGCCATATCTTCTCTGGCTTTATCAAATGGCGCTGATCATGTTCTGGCTCTACGACCGCTCGCCGGGACAGCAACGCACGCGTCGGTTACTGGAGAAGAGCCTGGGGCTTCTGGTCAACCTTCTGCGCGTCTCGACCTTGCCGCTCATGAGATCTCTGCGCAAGGCTGCGCTGGAACTGGTCGAAGACGTGGATAACTAATTTCCTGCGTCGTAAGACTTGCTCCTTCGCCGAATTGCGGCCGCTCTAAAACAACTGCATCTGTGCCGCCTCAATATGCGCGGTGCGACTGCGCCGCGCGTGCTCATTTCCAATTCTGTATTTCTGCCGCAGGGATGACATCAACTGCGACAGCCTCTCCGAATATCCTTTCGGCAAGAATGCGCGACTCTCGTAGCGCTTCTTATAGCTGTTGACCAGGGCAGGGAAGTGCTCCGCTAGAAACGGCATAAAGACAGCGGCCGAGCATGGTTTCAGAAAAAGCGGATTGGCGTAGATATACCTTGCCCCGACTTCGCTCGCGGCTTTTACGAGCGCCTCCAGGTCGCGGAAGTGGTCCGTGATATCCGGCAGCACTGGCGCGCAAATCACGCCCGCGTCCACGCCCGCAAGATTCAACTGGCGCACCGCCTCCAGTCGCAGATCGGGACGCGGCGCCCGCGGCTCCAGTTTGCGCGCCAGGTCGATGTCTACAGTGGTCACAGTCATATTCACAAAGACCTGGTTGTGCTCGCTTAACTTCCGCAGAATCTCCGCATCGCGCGTCACCAGATTTGATTTCGTCACAATTCCGATTTCGAGGCCCGAATGTTTTGCCAGCTCTTCGAGAATGGCGCGCGTGACCTCAAATCGCCGTTCCGCCGGCTGATACGGATCAGTGGCCGTGCCAATGGCAATCGACTCGCCGCGCTTGACCTTTTTCAATTCTGAACGCAACATCTCCGCCGCATGCTGCTTGATAAAAATCTTTCGTTCGAAATCAATCCCATCGCGCAGCTCCATGAACTCGTGCGTATAACGCGCATAGCAATACTTGCAGGCAAACTCGCATCCGCGATAAGGATTGATCGCCCAAGTAAAAGGAAGCTGACGCGCGCTCACCACCCGGCTAAGAAGAGAGCGAGTTCCCAGTGTGAAGTACTCGACATTGTGCCCCTCGCGCACCGACTCGCCCGCAGCCGCCAGGCGCGCGATGCCGATTAACTTAGGGTGAGACTCGGAGAGCGTCACAGCGTCGGGGAGCAGTGGGAGCGTGGCCATAGGCATCGGCGGACATTCGCCATTTGTTCGCCCATGATAGCCATACGTTCCGACCTTGTCAACTAAGACGGGATCACTGCCAGCATTCAGTTACATCGACAACATTTCTTTAAGGTTGATTCCCGAATTTGTCGAAGAATCTGCCATGGCACAACCACTCTCACTCAGTGAGATTAACTGCGTAAGAAAGTTGTCGCCGCATTTCGAACTGGGACAGCTCTTAGCTGGGACGTATTCTTCACCCTTATCGGGCGAGCCCACGGATTCGGCTCAAATCGTCGTGCGCGGCGATCTGGCCAGGGTCGCCCGTACCGCTTATAGGATGTTGGGCCGCCTGTTGCTCGGCATCGTCTCGCTTTTTTTCGTAGGCATATTTCTCCTGTGGTCATGCGACGTTCCATCGGACGCAACTCTGAGGAGTCAATTTCAAAGTGACCGGTCTGAACTCGAAGCGCTCGTTCGCATGTCCCAGGAAGATGCGGATGGAATGACCATCACCTACAACTTTGGCAGACTGGAGAGCAATTTAGGCTGGGCAAGAGCAAAGTCTAGAAGGAGAATACCCCGCGAGAAGTGGGATGAATACCGAGAACTCTTCCGCCAGGTTCACCTCAGCGGATTAATCAAAGATAAGGCCGGGAACGTCTACCTCGTCGCTGCCGCAGAGTTCACCGTCCCTGGGGCGACCAAAGGATTTGTGCACTGCATTCACTTCGGAGACCGCGACCAGACATTTCTTCCCTGTCTGGAGCGACACGATATCGGTCAGGTCGAGGAAGCAGGCGATAAAGGCTACTCGTATCGTCACCTCGAAGAGAATTGGTACATCTTCGAGACGTGGGCTAAAGCTGCGCGCCGTTAATTGCGCAAGATTGCATCACGCTCGCCACGAGTTCTTAGTGGCCCTCCCCCTGCTCCGGCATCAACCCCGGCGGCGGCGCGGGAATTGTTATATCCAGTTTGGTCACCGAACCGAGCGACGATAACGGCTTGTCAAATTCTTTCGTGTTTCCAACCACCAGCACTGCCATCTGATCGCGGTGCAGATATTTTGCCGCCACGCGCGCTACATCTTCCTTCGTCACCGCTTCGATCCCTTTCTGGAAATTCTCCAGAAAATCCAGCGGATAGCCATAAAATTCATACGCCATTTTTTCCTGCAAAACTTTATCCGGAGAATCGAAGCGGAAGACGAAGGAATTCAAAATCGAATCCTTGGCGCGCTTGATTTCTTCATCGTTAATCGGCCGCTTGCTGAGGTCGGCAATCTCGTCATCGAGCGCCTGGATCGATTCAATCGTGGTCGCGCTCTTCGTGCTCACCATCAGCCGCAGCATTCCCTGATGATCCCAACCCGCGCCGATTCCGCCGCCCACCGCGTAGGCGAGGCCTTTGGTCGTGCGAATGTCGCCGAACATGCGTGACGAGAATCCTCCGCCGAAGGCTTCGTTAAACACCGATGTCGCGAAGTAATCGGGATGCTTGCGTGTGATGCCGAGCGCCACCATTTGAATGTGGCTTTGATTGATGTCGGTCTTATCAACCTCGTAGTATCCAGGTTTCGCCGGATCGGCCTTGATCTCCGGGTTGCTCGCTGCCGGACCTTTTGGCCAGGACGCGAATGCCTCGCGCAGCTTTGCCTCCATCTTCGCTGAATCGAAATCTCCAACTACCCCGAGGATGATGTTGTTCGGATGAACGTATTTGCCATGCCACTCGATCAGATCCTGCCGTTTGACCGCCGCTACGGTTTTGTATTCAGGAACGCGCGCGTAGGGATTGTTCGCTCCATAGACGAGCTTCGCTGCCTCGCGCCCCGCGATTTGCCCGGGATCGTCATTGCGCCGCGAGATGCCGTCGTACATCCCCTTCTGCGCGATTTCAATTTTCTCCGCGCGAAATTCCGGATTCCTCAGCAGATCGTCAAACACGCGAAAAACATCGTCGAAATCTTCCTTAAGACACGACCAACTCACGGTAGTCGAGTCACCGCCGCCGCCGGTTTCGACCTTGGCAGCGCGCTGTTCGAGGAAGTCGTCGAGTTGATCGCCGGTCTGCGTTTTCGTGCCCCCTGTGCGCCACACTTCGCCATAAATATCCGTCAGCCCCGTTTTATCGGCCGGAACCGAGCGCTCGCCGCCGCGAATGCGAGCTGTGCCGTCGATGGTCGGCAACTCGTGATCTTCCTGAAGAAAAATCACCATCCCATTCGGCAAAACAAAACGCTTCGGCTGCGATGGATGAAACGCCGGCAACTTCGGAATCGCTATCTGCTGCCAGGGCTGCGGCGAATTCGCCTGTGTCTGCGCCGCAAGTTGCTTGCCGCTCGACAAGCCGATGAAAGGGGCGAAGACAACCAGTGCAAAGCAGGAAGAGAGTCTGCGCTTCACTGTCCACCTCCTTGCGGCGCCGCGCCCGCTGCGGGCGGCCCGCCCGGCGGAGGCGAAAACTCAATAATTCCCACCGTCCGGTTGTCCGGCGTAAACGTCTTGTTCGCGACGCGCCGAATATCCGCCTTCGTGACTTTCTCGATTCTGTCGACGGAGCGGAACAGCTCCCGCCAATCGTCATAGCGCGCCTGGTACAGGCTGAGATCGGACGCCAGTCCCTCATTCGATCCGAGCGACCGGATCAGATTCGCTTTCGCCCGCGTCTTAATCATCTTGAGTTCTTCATCCGAAATATCTTCTTTCTTCAGCCGGTCAATCTCGGCATGGATCGCATTGCCAACTTCCTGCGTCGTGTGCCCCGGAATCGGAAACGCATAAAACGCAAACAGCTGCGGATACTTGGTTCCCGGCAACCCGGTAAATCCAGCCGAGTCAGATGCAATCTGCTTATCGCGAACCAGCGCACGATAAAGCCGCGACGTGCGTCCATTCGACATCAAGTCGGCGATGGCGTCATACACTTGATCGTCGGCGCTGCGGTAATCGGGACGATGATAGCCTTCGAGATAAAGGGGCTGCGATTGCTCATGTAGCACCACAGTGCGCTCGGAATTTTGCGGCGGCTCAACCGTAGTGGCCGTGTCCGGCTTCGGACGCGCCGGAATTCGCGAAAAATATTTCTCCACAATCGGCATCGCCTCCGACGCCTTCACATCTCCCACTACAGTGACGACCATGTTCGACGGCACGTAATACTTATCGAAGAAGTTCTGCGCGTCCGTCGCCGAAAAAGAATTCAAGTCCGAGATCCATCCGATAGTCGGGCGATGATAAGGATGTGCGGCGAATGCTTCTTCTGTGAATTGCTCGAGCAACCGCCCAATGGGATTGCTATCGACCCGCATGCGGCGCTCTTCAATCACCACGTTGCGCTCTTTATAAAACTGCCGCATCACCGGATGCAGAAAGCGCTCCGACTCAAGATAGGCCCACAATTCCAGCCGGTTTACAGGGAAAGAATAGTGGTAAGCGGTCTCGTCATAATCGGTGAAGGCGTTCATACCCTCACCGCCCTCGCTCTCGACGATCTTGCCGAACTCGTTGTTATACGGAGCGGAGAATTTATCGGCCGCGGCAATCGCATCCTTCCACTTTTGCTCCAGCTCCTTGAGCTTTTTCTCGTCGCGATCCACTGGCTTATCGCGCTCCGCAATGTAAGCGGCATAAGCGGTTTCCACTTTCGCCAAAGCCACTTTTTCGTCGGGATAATCGCGCGTGCCGATTGTGTCCGTTCCCTTGAACGCCATGTGCTCGAACATGTGCGCCAGGCCTGTCTTATCCATCGGATCCTGCACCGAACCTACATCGACGTGGGTAAAGAAAGAAAAGACCGGCGCCTCGGGCCGTTCGCAAATGATGACGGTGAGGCCATTGGCAAGCTTCTTGGCCGTAGTCCGCTTCTCGAACGACCCCAAATCTTGCCCTAAAGCAAGCGAACAAAGCACAAAACAAACAAGAAGTGTCTGTAGAAAAATTACGCGAAATTTCATCCGGCCTCCAAACAACACCAAAAATCGAAGTTACGTGCTGCGATGGAAGATTGTCAAACGATCAGCAGCCGTGGGTTTCCTTCACGCAACTTCGTTTTCGGGGTGGTAAATGCCGCTTGCGGCGGGCGCGTGTCACTGCCGCCCGATGCGATCGACTTCTTTTTTCAGCGCGAGTCGGTCAAGCGCAGCCAGCGGAAGAGCAAGAAACAGTCCGATGCGCCGCTCCAGAATGAAAAACGCATCGCGAAAGGCGCGTTCGATCATGGCCGCTTCTCCTTGAACCGTGGCCGGATCGCTCACGCCCCAGTGAGCGCTCATCGGATGCCCGGGCCAGAGCGGACAGGTTTCTTTCGCGGCGTTGTCGCACACCGTGAAGACAAAATCCATCGCCGGAGCACCGGGCTGCGCAAATTCATCCCAGCTCTTGCTGCGCAGGTCAGTGGCAGGGACACGAGCCATCTCAAGTTGCTTCAGAGCTTCGGGTCGAACCGTTCCGGAGGGACGACTTCCAGCGCTGTAGGCCGTGAATGTCGGCTTTCCCTTGTAGTTAAGAATTGCTTCCGCCATGACGGAGCGCGCCGAATTTCCTGTGCAGAGGAACAGAACGTTGTAGTGAGATTGCATGCCCGACCTCCAAGTCGACTTCGCCCCAAGTAACGGGCTTTTCCGATCCGGCTAATTGGCAGATTTTGGGCCGTGCACTGGCACCAGCCAACGGGCCAATAAAGTTGCGGACGCAGCTCCAGCAAATTGTGCAACGACGAAACCAAACACGTCGTGCGGCCGTATCCCGGAAAACGTGTCGCTCGCGGCACGAGCAATGGTTACAACCGGATTGGCAAACGACGTCGATGCGGTAAACCAATATGCAGCGGTAATGTAGGTTCCCACCGCCCACGGCACAGCGGACGGACGCGCGCGTGAGCAGGCTAGAATCACAAATAGCAATCCGAAAGTGGCGATAAATTCGCTCCAACACTGGGCGGAGCCGCTCCGCACATGTCGCGACGCAAAGAAAATAGGCAGGACAAACATCAGGTGCGCCGCCCCCACTCCACCAAAAGCCCCGACTGTTTGCGCCCCCAGGTACACCGGCACTTCGCGCCAAGGCATTCCGCCTTCGAAAGCAATCGCCAGCGTCACGGCCGGATTGAAATGTGCACCTGAGATCGACCCTAGAGCCAGGATCAAGAAGACGAGGGCGGCTCCAGTAGCCAGAGTATTCGCGAGGAGCGCGATGGCAACGTTGCCGCCCGCCAAGCGCTCGCCCATGATTCCCGACCCCACCACCGCCATTAGCAAAAATGCTGTGCCCAGGGCTTCACTTGCAGCACGTCGGATCACAGCAGGACTCCTCAGCTCGCTTCGGTTTTACCGCGCGCACGAAAGCGCTCATGAATTTTTCGTCGACCTGCGGCGCGATCGCATCCACGTCGACTCCCGAGTTGGAGAGAAATTCGCGCGCGTCTTCGACGCGGTAAATTCGGGTTGGTTCAATCTCGATCTGTTCGAATCCTGCGGCCGCAAGTTTGGCGCGGTAATCGTTTTCGTCGAGAGCGCCCGCGATGCAGCCAACCCATGCCAGCACGCTCTCCCGAACCTCGAGCGCAATTTCGCCGCGCGTAACCACGTCAGAGACAGCGAACCGTCCACCCGGCTTGAGCACGCGAAGCGCCTCGCGCAGCACGCGATCCTTGTCGGCGGAGAGGTTGATCACGCAATTGGAAATGATGACGTCGACGGTATTGTCGGGCAGCGGAATATTCTCGATCTCGCCCTTCAAAAACTCCACATTCTCCGCGCCAGCCTTCCGTTTATTTTCGTTCGCGAGCGCAAGCATCTCGTCGGTGATGTCGAGACCATAGGCTTTTCCGCCAGGCCCGACGCGCCGTGCGGAGAGTAATACATCAATACCTCCGCCTGAACCCAGATCGAGGACGGTTTCGCCGGGATTCAGTTGCGCCAGCGCGGTCGGATTGCCGCACCCGAGAGAAGCCAGCATGGCGTCCTCCGGAATCTGTCCGGCTTGCGACGAATCATAAAGATTCGAAGTGATGGGATCACAGCAGGGGTCGGTGGCCGACGCGGGCGCGGCTCCGCAGCAACTGCTGGCGCCACCCTTATTGGTGACGCGCAGAGCGGCTTGTCCATATTTCTCTTTTACGACATCCTTGATATTGACTTCGATATCGATGTTAGCGTCGGACATGGGTCCTCCTATTTGCAAAGTTGAATTAGGTCGCGCGGCTTAAGAGCGCTATTGCGCGTGCAACACTCGGCATAGAGAAATTGCAGAATCTCGCGCAGCGCATCGGTGTTGGCGGTGTAGCGCAGAAACGTTCCATTGCGTTCGACCCGCACCAGGTCTTCATTCTTCAGTTTGTCGAGGTGGTGAGAAAGCGTGGAGCCGGGAATTTCCAGTTCGTCTTGAATCTCGCTGACTACCATTCCTTCGGGGTGAGCGGAGAGCAGCAATTGCATGATGCGCAAACGCGGCTCGGTGCCCATAGCAGAAAACATGTCGGCGTAGCGGGCAACCTGATCATGGTTCTTGTTGAGCGCCGGCATATTTCGATAATACTAGAAATAAGGATTCATTGTCAACAGAGGCAATGCTGAGGGTCAGGCTGACATAAAGAGATCATTGACCACAGAGGGCACGAAGGCTCACGAAGGAATTCATTTATCTTTCCGGAAACTCGCCGCGTGAATCTGGCATCAGAAACTCGTTTTGAGAATGCGGGAATTTATACTAGTCAATGGTCGATAGTCGTTAGTCGCTCGGAAGGCCGGATTGCTTACGACAAACGGCGAACGACGAACGACAGACGACCAACCACTCCCCATGTCCGCTCCCACCATCGTCGACGTGCAGGGCCGCAAGCTCAAGCTCACCAATCTCGATAAGGTTCTCTATCCCGCCACTGGATTCACTAAAGGCGAGGTGGTCGATTACTACGCCCGCATCGCGCCGGTGCTCGTGCCGCATCTTGCCGGACGTCCGCTGACCATGAAGCGTTATCCGGAGGGGATCGACCACGAATATTTCTTCGAAAAGAATGCGCCGAAGTTTCGCCCGGACTGGGTAAAAACCGCGCCGGTTTGGAGCGAGGGCAATCGCCGCACCGTCAATTACATTCTCGCCGACGACCTTCCCACGCTGGTGTGGATCGCGAACCTCGCCTCGATCGAACTGCATCCGTCGCTCTCTTTGGCCGCCGATCTCGAGACGCCGACAATGATTGTCTTTGATCTCGATCCTGGGCCTCCGGCCAACATCGTGCAATGCGCTCAGGTAGGCATCTGGGTACGAGAAATCTTCAACCACTTTGGGCTCCAAAGTTTTCCGAAAACTTCGGGTTCGAAGGGAATGCAGATTTATGTTCCCCTGCACACCAAAACCAGCTACGAGCAGACCAAGCCATTTGCTCACGCCATCGCGCGCCTGCTCGAGCAGGAGCATCCTGACCTGGTCGTTTCCGACATGAAGAAGGCGGTGCGCACGAATAAAGTATTTGTCGACTGGAGCCAGAACGATCGCCACAAAACAACCATCTCGGTTTACTCTCTTCGCGCGCGCGAACATCCGACCGTGTCGACGCCAATTACCTGGGAAGAAGTTGAGCAGGCGCTGAAGAAAAAAGACGCGCAGCGTCTTTCGTTCGAAGCGAAAGATGTATTGTCGCGGGTAGAGAAGATTGGCGACTTGTTTGAGCCGGTGCTGAAACTGAAGCAGAAGCTGCCGCAACTGGACGGTCTGGCTGAAGCATCCGAAATCGCTGAGAAGACAGACGACGAAGCGACCAGCACCGCGACCGTCGCGTCACCGCAGCCAAGGAAAGCGATAAAGAAAAAGGCGGCTGGCACGAAAGGCAAATCAGCCGCGGCCAAGCGTCGCAAGTTATAATCCCGCCTGACATGGCGACCCTCTACGTCGGCACCTCCGGATGGGCTTATCCAACGTGGAAGCCTGCTTTCTATCCTGAAAAGCTGGCGCAGAAAAAATTTCTCAATTTCTATGCTTCGAAGCTGAATGCGGTCGAAGTCAATTACACATTTCGCCAACTGGTCAAAGAGACAACCGTCCAGAACTGGATTGCCGATACGCCTGAACATTTTCGCTTCACCATCAAGGCGCACCAGGTGCTCACGCACATTAAAAGGTTGAAGAGCGCCGATGAATTCCTGCAGCGCTTCCTCGGCACAATCGAAGCGTTGGAGCGCGCCCGGCGGCTGGGACCGGTGCTCTTTCAGCTGCCGCCGAACTTTAAGGCAGATCAGGATGTGCTCTCGGAGTTCTTAAAATGCCTGCCGCGAACCGTGCGGGCGGCGTTTGAATTCCGGCATGAATCGTGGCTCAGCGACGCTACCTGGAAGACGCTGGGCGAGCGCAACATCGCGTTGTGCGTGGCCGAGACCGAAGAGCGCAATACTCCGGACGTAGTCACTGCCGACTATGCCTATTATCGCTTTCGCAAACCTAACTACACGGCGGAAGAACGGCAGGCGATGGTCGCGCGCATTCGCGAACATCTCGCCCCCGGACGCGACGTCTTTGCCTACTTTAAGCATGAAGAGACGCCGGAAGGCGCGCTCTATGCCGTCGATCTGCTCGAAAGCAGTCGGGTGGTCTAACCACTCGACAACCTCGCTAAGTCTATGAAAACGGGCTACAGAATTTACTGTATTGCCTGTTTTGAGTCAGGCGAAGTATTGTAATTTTCTCGGTGGGTATCCCAGTAAGGTCCTGTAACCGGTAACGTCCTTTCAGAATGGATCAAGTGTATGTCTATCCGAGTGAATCCCTCTTGGCAAGGCGTTTATCAGGCGGCTATCCTCGAGCCTGATCGCCAGAAGATTCCGGGTCGCGTGCAATGTGCTCGCAAAAATCTGGCGGAGCGGTGGCGCGAACTTGACCCGAAACTGCCAGAGCAGCGCTGGGAGTTGGATCGCATCTCGAATGCGCTGCGCATGCTTGCCTTGCTTGATCGAACCTCTGGTGCGGAAGGTTGCGCGCGCGAGGTTGCCTGAACTTTACTCCGCTGTCGACGAGTACAATAATATAAATCCTGGTTGATGGCTCGGACGACTTCTCATCCGTCCGCGAAGCTGGGATAGTCCGTCCCTGGTTGGAGGGACGCCGATGTTCAGAACGATCCGCAACTCGCTCGGGCGGCCAGTGCTCCGAAAGACAATGATCGGAAAGACAACGATCGGAAAGACAGTCACCGGAAGAATCGTGGCCGTTCTCCTTGGCTTTGTTGTGGCTTGGTTCAGTCAAACTGCGCTGAGTCAATCGGCGAACTCCTTTGCAGGCCTTGAACTTCCTTTAATCATGCGGCAGAAGGTGGTGGCTGGCGTTACTCCGGTCGGGACCGTAGTGCGCGCCAAACTGACGCTGGCTACCCTGGTCGATGGTGTAGTAATTCCCGAGAACGCCATCTTGTCGGGCGAAGTTACGGAGTCGGCCGCCAAATCTGCTACCGATCCTTCGCGGCTGGCGATTCGGATGGACTCGGTGCGCTGGAAGATTCATGGTGCAGCCCAAACGCTGAAGCTCAGCAAAGCGGTCTATCTGACCGCGTGGTCTTACCCGCTGACTTCAACCCCGCTTTCTGACTCGGCTTATCAGCCGCCGGATATTCCCAGCGGACAGAAAAATCGGGGGCGCTTGGGGTCGTATCCCAGCGGTCCTCCTTCGACGCAGCGGCTTCCGGGAGCGGACGATAGCTCTGACAGTCCGGCGAGCAACGCGCCGCCGTCGTCGACTTCGACCACCAACGCTGCTCCGCATCGCGTGCCGTTGAAAGACGTGGAGTCGACGCGGGCTCGGGATGGAGCGGTGGCGCTCATCTCCAAGCACATCAATATTAAGTTGGATAAGTCGACGACCTATGTGTTTGCCGGAAGAGTAGCGGGGCCAGTTTAGCCGCTTGTTTACTGTTTAGTGCTGGGTACCCCCTCCCGCCCCCTATCTTTTAGAATCATCGAGTTAGGGCTGTTTCGGCCGCCAGATCTTTGGGTTTAAAGGACTTATTCGTAAAATATTGCGGAATAAGGGGTTGCGGGATTTTTCGCTCGCCGCTTGGGCTTAACGCCGAACAAATTCCTCGACTAAACCAGTTCGAGGCCTGCCTCACGATGCTGTGTATGCAAGCAAGTAACATGTCTTTGCGGTCGCAATTTGCGACCGCAAACAAAATCAAGTGACGCTGACTTCGGTGTACGTGCCATACACTTCCCGCAGCGCTTCGCAGATTTCGCCGACGGTGGCATACCCGCGGACGGCGTCGATTATGTAGGGCATGGTATTCACGTCAGAGATATTGCCGTTGCTGGCCGCGGTCGGCGTCCTTGAGGCGGCGTGTTTCAACGCGTCGAGCCGGCGCTGGACTTCGTCGTTCGACCTGCGGCCACGTAGGGCTTTGAGTTTCTTCTCTTGCGCGCGCGCCACCGATTCGCCGATATAGAGAATGTGTGGCGACTCTTCTTCGATCACGAAGTCATTCACGCCAACCGTAATCTTCTCGTTTGCCTCGGCCGCTCTCTGATATTGATAACTGGCCTCAGCAATTTCCTTTTGCGGATATCCACGTTCGATAGCTTTGACCATACCGCCCATCTGGTCGAGCTTTTCAAAGTATTCGAACGCACTCCTTTCCATGTCAAGGGTTTGCTTTTCTACGAAATAGCTACCACCGAGCGGATCGACCGTTTGCGCCACGCCCGACTCAAAGGCAATGATCTGCTGCGTGCGCAGCGCGATGCGCGCGGCCTCTTCGGTGGGTAGGGCGAGAGCTTCATCGTAGGCGTCGGTATGAAGCGACTGCGTCCCGCCGAGCACGGCCGCCAGCGCCTGGAGCGCGACGCGGGCGATGTTATTCCTCGGTTGTTGCGCGGGCAGCGAAACGCCGGCGGTCTGGGTGTGAAAGCGCATCAGCCGCGTGCGGTCATTCTTCGCTCCGAAGCGATCCTTCATCAGCCGATACCAGATCTTGCGGGCGGCGCGGTATTTGGCGATCTCTTCGAAGAAATCGTTGTGCGCGTTAAAGAAGAAGCTGAGACGCGGTCCGAAATCGTCGACATCGAGGCCCCGGCGCCGCGCCCACTCGACATATTCGACACCGTCATAAATTGTGAACGCAAGTTCTTGGAGCGCGGTCGATCCAGCCTCGCGGATGTGGTAGCCGCTGATGGAGATAGTGTTGAAGCGCGGAGTAAATTTCGACCCGAATTCGAAGGTGTCGATTACCAGCCGCATCGACGGCGCGGGCGGATAAATGTATTCCTTTTGCGCGATGTATTCCTTGAGAATGTCGTTTTGAATAGTGCCGGAGATTTTCTTCCAATCGGCGCCCTGCTTCTCAGCGACAACCAGATACATGGCCCAAAGCACGCTCGCTGGCGAATTGATGGTCATCGATGTGGTGACGTTTTCGAGGCGGATTCCGTCGAAGAGGATTTCCATATCCTCGAGCGAATCGATGGCCACGCCGCATTTGCCGACCTCGCCTTCACTTGCCGGATGATCTGAGTCGTAGCCCATCAGCGTAGGCAGGTCGAAGGCGACCGACAGCCCTCCCCCGCCATGATCGAGAAGATACTTATAGCGTCGATTCGTCTCCTCCGGCGAGGCGAACCCGGAGAACATGCGCATCGTCCACAATTTGCCGCGGTATCCGGTAGCGTGAATGCCGCGCGTGTAAGGCGGTTGGCCAGGATAGCCGAGATATTCATCGTAATTCCAGTCGGCGGGAAGGTCGGCCTGCGTATACAGGCGACGGATCGGCGCATTCGAGATAGTGCTGAAACGGGCGCGCCCATGCTCGTCGAGATTGGTTCCAGTCGCAGCGCCAATCGGTTTTTCAGGGGCCTTCTCAAGCGTGGGCGCCAGCGTTTTTTCGGCCCACCCTTTTTCCGACGCGGAAGGATGGCGGCCTTCGAATACGTCTGCTATTGGACTTTCAACCACTGTCTTCCGCAAATCGGCCTTGGGCTTATTCTCAGGCATTCGGTTCCCCACTTCCATTTCCGCCTTCGATGATAGAGGAGCGATCACTACGCTGCAAAATAGTGCGACCGACCAAGCGGTTGGTGAGGTTCTCACCTTCACATCGTTCCAGCGCGGTAAAAATTTTCTACTCCCTTGACGCCGCTTTTCGCGCGCACCTATTCTTGACCTTCTCAAGCGGAGGGATTCTGAAGGCATTCCGGCGGTTGCTGCAACGCACTCCGTTCTACGGCGTCTATAAGGCGCTAGGCCACTATCCCGACTACTGGTATTGGATTCTGCGCGGCCGGCCACCGCGTTCTCCGCATCTGCTGAAGCAGATAGTTGTGCGTGAATATGGCGAGAAGTTTGCCCTGAAAAGCCTCGTCGAGACCGGCACCTACTATGGCGAAATGGTGGCGGCCATGAAAGGCCATTTCGATCGCATCTACTCGATAGAGTTCGTTCCTGAGTTGGCCGAGCGTGCCATGCGCAAATTCGCGCGCTATCGGCATGTGCGAATTTTCTGTGGTGACAGCCGCGTCGTCATGCCCGAGGTGCTCGCATTGTTAACCGGCCCGGCACTTTTTTGGCTCGACGCCGGTTACTACGGATGGGTCGGCAAACAGGGCGATCAACAGCGATTGTCGGCCGAACTTGAAATGATTCTCAGCCATCCTCACCCCCACATGATTCTCCTCGACGACGCCCGCGGACTGACGGGCCGCAACGGAATTCCGTCAGTCGATGACGTGAAGGCTTATGTTGAGTCGACGTTTCCTCAGCGGATCGTGGAAGTGAAGTATGACATCATGCGTATCACTTTGCGCGCCGCCAATGGCTAGGATTCGCAACTCTTAGGTCGCGCTCCGTAGATCGAAGAAGGGCCGCCCAAGCCCGGCCCCAGTTGAGACTCGCCTTTTAGAACACGTCCCGAACGCTCCGGTTGATTAATCCAACGGAATTGTTGGCTGCCTCACCTGCCGCATACGTTAAGGTGACAGATTGATCGGTCAGATCGATCTGTTCCAACGTAAGCACGGTCGTGCTGCCGGAAGCGGTCACCTGCACCAGATAGATGCCGGCCGTTACGCTGGTCGCCGCCTCCGCGCCGCTAGCCGCCGTTACCGTGTAAGTTTTCGGATTCTTCACTCCCACTTGCGTGAGCGTGGCTTGCAGAGTTGGAGCATCGGCCGCGTTCGCGAAGACGAAGCGCGCATTGCCCGCGTCTACCGGGGAGAAGTTGTCAGCAAATTGCAGCAGAGTGGGCTGGCCGCCGCCGTTGAGCGCGGCTACGATGGTTGTGCTGGTTGTAGACTCCAACATCACCTGCGAAGTGATTACCGCTGTGTTGGTGCAGGGCGCAAGCGAATTGGCTTCGCTGATCTGCACATCATAGGTTCCGGCGGCAAAACTGAGCGGTCCGTCGGTATTGCCGAAGGTCAATCCGCGTGCCAGGCAGTCGCCATCGATCAAAACGTCGACCGGATAGCCAGGATTGAGATTCTTGGAAACATCGTAGCCGGGAATACCTTGCACGATGTAAAGGTAAGCGTTATCGGCGGCGAAGCTGGAGGCTCCGAGCGCGAGACACAGAGTTGCGAGCAAAACGACACTACTGCGAAGTTTCATAAGTCTCCTCAAAGTTGGTGGATGTTGTGAAGCTGATTGTGGGGGATGAACCGCCGTCAACGCGGAAAAGCAACGTCAGGGTAGCTCACAATGCACCGCTGGGATCCCAACCGGGAAGCTGCTTAGCTTCGTTTGGTTCAAACCCTGGCTGTCGATGGAAGTTGTCGAAAGCTAGAAAAAAAGAATCGCAAGGGCAAGTTGCCAGCGCAAATTCGTAGCGAGTGCGCGCTGTGTCTACTGCGAGTTTTTTGAGCGCGAGATTTCCCACGCCTTCGCGTACTTCCACGATACATAGACGGCGTGATAGAGGTGAAGAAGCAACCCTTCGCGGCCGTCAAGAAATCCCAGGCGAAAAAAATAGTTGTAGGTGAAGGTTGCTAGCGGGCGCAAGACGATGTTGAACACGCTAAAGCCTCGCGGGCCTTTGGTGACCGCCATCTCCGCGCCAAGCGACGAGTAACGGTTCATGTGGTCGATGTAGTCGGCGAGGGTGGGATAGGAGTAGTGCACTAGGGCGCCTCGTAGATTACGAGTTGAACCTTTGACTTGGATGTCCTCATGAACCGCACGGGCCTCGAAAGTGCCAGCGCCTCGACGGTAAAGACGTAGCTTTGTATCAGGCCAGAATCCACCATGTTTAATCCACCGGCCGAGGAAATGATTCTTGCGTGGGATCCAATAGCCGATTGGCGGGCCCGCAAGTTTGTCGATGTTTCTCGGCCCGGCGGATGGTTGCTCCATCGTCAAACACCAGTTGCGCTCGCGTTCGGCCGGATTGACGGCGCTGGTAGTTTCGTGATTCTCGAGTTCAAAGGCAAGTTCCGGAGTAACTTCCTCATCGGCATCCAAACTCAAAATCCAATCACCCGCGGCTTTGTCGATCGCTGAATTTTTCTGCGCGGCGTAGCCCTTCCATTCTTCAATGAAGACTTTCGCGCCGAACGATTTTGCGATCTCGACGGTGCGGTCGGTTGAGCCGGAATCGACGACGATGATCTCGCCTTTGCCATCGGCAACCAGCGGCTGCACGCTGGCGAGCGTGCGCGCGATGTTAACTTCCTCGTTATGCGTGATGACGACGACGGAGAGGATCACACACAATTCCTAAGGAGAGAGAATACGCGAGAGTCAGCGCGGCGCAAAAGAGAAACGCCGGGATGCAGCCATCCCGGCGCTTCACTGCTTAAGTTCGCTTTGCAACAGCGCCCTAACGTTGCGGTTGCGCCGGAGGGTTCGGCGGCGGTTGATCGGTGTTTCGCGGCGCCACGTGCGGAATATTCGGAGCGTGCGTGACCTGTCCGCGCTCCGCATCGCCGACCAATACACCGGCATGGTCAAGCAGAAGGCCGGTAGCCCGATCGAGTTCAACCTCGGCCTTTTCGTATAGCGCCTTGGCGGAAACGAGCGTAACTTCGGCCTGCGTCATCGCCGCCTGATTCTGAAGAACAAGAGTCGAAGTCGATGCTCCGAGCGCGTACTTCTTCTGTTCGGCGTCCAGAGACTGGCGTGCCAGATCGACCGCAGCCTGCGCCGAATCGACGCTGGCGCGGTTCTGCTGCACCCCAAACTGCGCGGCGCGCACTTCGATGCGCAACTGATTCTCGATTTGCTGGATGCGAAGTTGCGCTTGCCGGTACTCGAATTCCGAGCGCACCTGCGTGGACTGCGCAGCGCGGTTACGCAGCGGAATATTGACGTTAATTCCCGCCCCTTTGTCGGAAGCAGTGGAATTGATCAGTTGGTTCAAGGTCCCGGTATAAGAGACGGGAGGCGCAACCGGGGCAGTGGTTAGACCGCAGAAGGTAGGATCGGAGATACAGACGTAGTTAGGATTAAGATTCCCGCCCTGGCCCGCCCCGCCGTAATAAGCGAACAGATCCACCGAAGGTAACAAAGCGCTTCGAATCGCCTTATTGCTGATGTCCGTATTGGCAAGGTTGATGCGCTGTTCTGCTAGTTCGGGACGATGACTCAGCGCATCGTTTACCAGATCCTGTGTCGGTATGACCGCTTCCTGCGCCGACAACTCCATTGTCGAAGTAGGAATCACGTCGGCGTCGGCCAATGCCGGGTCAACCAAGTTTCGGCTGAGAGCATTCTTCATGAGGAGCTGTTGCAACTGGAGGTTGGTCAGCGCCACGGTCAGGGTTTGCTGATCGGAAGCGACCGTACTCTGCGCGCGAACCACTTCGATGGGAGCGAGGGTTCCGATTTCAACTTGCTTCTGATTATCGGAGAGAGTTTTCTGAGCAAAGGACAGTTGTTCTTTCTGTACTCTCACATTCTCGTACGCGTACACCAAGTCCCAGTACATATTTTCAATCTGGTCGACTGTGGTCGTAATTTGCAGGCGGAAGGCCACATCCGAAATCTCGCGGTTGTTTTTCGCGATCCGAATGTACCGATCGTTGGCGGGGAATCCAAAACCCTGCAGCAGGTGCTGCGTAAGCTTGAACTGGAAACTGGAATTAAGCAACGGAGTGAACGCATTGTAAGGGTTGTCGGAAGTTACGCGCGTGTTGTTGAAACCCACCGAAATATTCGTGCCCCATTGGAATCCCTGCGTATATGCGAAATTGCCGGTTACGGTGTTCTGATGAGGGCCGCAAAACGGGCTGGTACAAATAATGACCAGGTGGTCGTTTTGCAGCGTGCCCGTAAGTATGGGATCAAAACTGGTAATAAACGGCCCGCTGCCCAGTGTAGACACCACCAGGCCGCCCGCTCCTACGCCGGCACCTCCCGCTCCTACCGACGTTCCGCCCTGGCCCGATCCAACTTGCGTTCCCAGTCCGCCGACGCCGCCGCCGGGCGTATTCTGTACCACACCGCTGTTCACGCCGAGAATCGCTGATCCCGCCTTGGCCCGCCATATGTCGGTATCGGCAATATTCAGGTTGTAGCGCGCGATGGCGATATCGAGATTGTTTTCGAGCGCCAGCGCGACCGCGTCGTTCATCGAGATGTAAAGCTTCCCATCGTGCATGAGTTGGTCGATACGAGGCGTGTTGGCCAGGTTCGGCGGTTCTACGAGCCGTGGCGTATATGGAGCAATCAGATTGGGGAAATGCGACTTCGGTTTCGAATACTCCTGCACATCATAGATCTGCGTTGACGAGGAGACAGCCCTCTGCGCCGGGATCTGCGCCGACGGGGCACTCGGTACCGGCGCAGTGTCCTGCGTCCACGCCGCAGGGGCAAGAATTACGCTAAAGAAGATGGCGCCAAGAAATAGAACGGTGAACCGCCGAAACGCAGTTAACATCGTAAAGCGTTGCATTCGCATCCTCTCCATTGGTGACACTCGGTGATCAGACTCAAGCGATCAGGCTTGAGAGGTACGGACGCGGTGGTCCGCAGTTTTGCCGACGTTTCTTGATACGTGGATCGACGGGCAAGAGTTCCTACAATCTTCCCCAGACCGCGAATAAATTGAGTGCAAGTGAAATAGTATAACCGACGCGCCGCGGTGCTTTCTGTGAGAAGAGCGCCGGTTCAGTAGTCACGACAACATTGACCCACAAGCTTAGGGCTCGAAAACAACGTGCGCAATCTCAAACTGATTCTTTCCTATGACGGCGCCGATTTCGCCGGCTGGCAGGTGCAGCCCGGTCGCTCGACAATACAGGGCGCGCTCGCCTCAGCCATTGGACGTTTGACCGGAGAAAATGTACTGCCTCAAGGCTCGGGCCGCACCGACGCCGGCGTGCACGCCCTCGCCCAAGTTGTGAGTTTTGCGACCGAGTCGGCGATACCGGCGGAGAACTGGCTGCGCGCGCTGAATGATATTCTGCCGCCGGCGATCCGCGTGCTCGAGGTCGCCGAGGTCGCGCCCGGCTTTCACGCGCGTAAGTCCGCCCGCGCCAAGACTTACCGTTATCGCATTCTGCGCGCGGCGATCTGCCCGCCGTTCCTGGCCCGTTACGTGTGGCATTACCCCTACCCGCTGGATGAATCAGCGATGATGGCCGCCGCAAGCGCGATTGTTGGCGAGCATGATTTCACGTCGTTCGCGGCGGTCGATCCGGAGCGAATGAAGCGCATAGCCGCTGAAAATGTTTCGGCTGCAAACTCCGAAAGCGACATCCGCACAAGCACCGATGCGCCCACGAACGTACGGACGATTTATTCTTCGAGCTGGACGCGCGATGGCAACGAACTGATCTACACCGTGCGCGGCAGCGGATTCCTTCACCACATGGTGCGCAACCTGGTCGGTACATTCCTTCTAGTCGGGAAGGGAAGTGTGACCCAGGAAGACTTTCGCCGCATCCTAGACGCGTGTGATCGCACCGCAGCCGGGCCGACCGCGCCCGCCAGCGGCTTGTATCTGGTCGCGGTCGAATACTGATGCGAAATAGCGCGTCAAGTTTGTCGTCATGAGCGAAGCGAAACGGCTGCTATTTCGTGCGGTGAGGAACAATGCAGATCCCTCGCTACGCTCGGGATGACAAGCCATAAAAGAGGATTTATAAACTAGAGCAGGGTCTGGCGTGGCCCTCGCATCGCGCGTAAACTTCATCCGAGATGGCAACGAACGCTGAATTCGTCGTTACCCGCATCGCCTCCGTGAACCCCGCGACAGGCGAGGTTTTAGGCGAACTCGATAGCGCTGGACCGACCGAAGTGCGCGCCGCCGTTGCCCGCGCTCGCGCTGCGCAGCCGGATTGGAACGCCTGGGGCATTCGCAATCGCGCCCGAGTGCTGCGCCAATTTCAGCAGATTCTTCTCGCGCGGAAGACGGACATCGCGCGCCGCATCACTCAGGAAGCAGGGAAGCCCCAAGTCGAAGCTCTTCTCACCGAAGTGCTCGTCGTACTCGACGCGGCTCGATTCCTGATCGACAACGCCTTCGCCCTTCTGCGCGACAAAAAGCTCGCGCATGGGAATCTCGCGATGAAGTCGAAGTCGGGCCGCATCCTGCACGAGCCCTATGGCGTCATCGGAATCATCTCGCCGTGGAATTATCCATTCTCGATTCCCGCAACGGAGAGTTTGGCTGCTCTCGTGGCGGGAAATGCCGTCGTGCTCAAGCCTTCTGAGTTAACGCCGTTGATCGCACTCGAACTGCAAGCGCTGCTGCGCCAGGCTGGAGCTCCCAACGATATTTTTCAGGTGCTGCCGGGCGAAGGCGAGACGGGAGCGGCGCTCGTCGAGAGCGAGATCGACAAGCTGGTCTTTACAGGAAGCGTCGTCACGGGACGACGGATCGCTCAAATCGCCGCCAAACGCCTGCTTCCCGTGGTGCTGGAACTCGGCGGCAAAGATCCGATGATCGTGCTCGAAGACGCTGACGTCGATGTGGCTTCGAGCGGCGCCATCTGGGGAGCGTTCGTAAATGCAGGCCAGACGTGCCTTTCGGTGGAACGCTGTTACGTGCACCAGAATTTATATTCTACGTTCCTGGACGCCTGCGCCGAGAAAGCGCGCAAACTGCGCGTTGGCAACGGCATGGATCCTTCCACTGAAATCGGCCCCATGATTCACGAACGCCAGGTGCGCGTAGTGGAATCGCATGTCGAAGATGCGCGGCAGCACGGCGCGCGCGTGCTCGCTGGAGGCACGCGTTTGCGCGAACTCGGCCCGACATTTTTTGCCCCTACAGTACTCGCCGACGTCGATCACAGCATGCGTGTGATGCAGAGAGACGCAGAGACCTTCGGCCCGGTGCTCCCGATTGCGGCATTCAGCAATGATGCGGAAGCGATACGCCTGGCTAACGATTCCGACTACGGATTAGCGGCCAGCATCTGGACGCGCGATCGCGCCCGCGGCGAGCGTCTAGCTCGCGAGATCAACGCCGGCACAGTGATGGTGAATGACTCCGTCTCGTGCTTCAGCATCAGCGAAGCTCCCCATGGAGGCGTGAAATCGAGCGGCCTCGGCCGCACGCACGGACGCTGGGGTTTGGAAGAAATGGTTCGCGTGAAGTACGTCGATAGCGACCTGATGCCCCGCAGGAAAAAAATCTGGTGGTTTGGTTATGGCGGCGAATTCAAGGCCGAAATGGAAAGCTTCCTCGACCTGCTCTATGCCCGCCCCCTGCGAGAGAAGCTGAAGGCTGGCCTCCTCTCGGCCGGGGCGCTATGGCGCAGAAAACTGTAGGCCAACATAATCTTAAACTCGGAATTTAGGAATCCAGCGCGGCACGGTCGCGCGATACCGATCGTATTCTTCGCCGAATTGTTTTCGCAGCGTCGGCTCCTCATAAGAAACGACAAACAGATGCGCAACCGTCAACATGCATGCCATATAGATCAAGATGTGCAGCGAGTGAAATAACCATGCCTGGCCGCCAATGACGAGCCCGACCCCAAGATACATCGGATTCCGCACATAACGATGCAGCCCTTTGACCACGAGAATCTTCGTTGGCGCGATCGGTGCAGGCGTTCCGCCGCCGATCAGCGCGAAGCCCCAGAAAGCCGTGTGGAGATAGATCGCAATTCCAATCACGATGATCGTGATCGCTGCCCACTCTTCGAAGCTGGTCACGGGTGCGGCGCCGCGCCGCAATCGCCAAGGTATGTAGCCGGCGACTGTTCCCGGCACGAAAACCGTAAAAACCAGCGTTTTGGCAAGAGCAGAAAAGTTGGCGTGCACCATCAATATCGTTATCCGGAGTTTTCCCCGCGTCAACCGCGTCGCCCGCTTAGCCGCAAGCTCAGCCGTGCAAGAATGGCTCCTAATCTTTTTTGATTAGAGACACTGCTTCCGGCCAACCGATAAGATGTCGCAACCTGTGGGGGCGGGCTCTGGGCGTGAGCCTGCGGTGCTCTATCATGTCGTTCCCAGACTTTCTATGAATCGATTGATGGCGCTGCTGATCGGCTTTCTCGTAGTGTCCGCGATCTACTTGTATACCTTTCCGCAGGCGAATGTCCTCTATGCCGGCGTGGTATTACTGCATGCCGTTGCTGGCGTAATTGCTTCGATCTGGTTTCTTGTCTGGCTGGTGCGTTCATGGCGAAATGGCGACCCTGCGTTGCGCATCGGCATGGTTTTGCTTTTTGCGGGAGCGGTCCCAGGACTGGCACTGATTTATACCGGAGCGTTGCGCACCGAGTGGACGCTGGTCTACGTTCATCTAGCCTTGAGCTTCATCGGCGCGGTGTTCGTCATCGCGGGCCGCATGGGCGCCAATCGAAAAGCGAATGGCCGACGGCTCTCGCGCCACACCGCTCTACGGATCGCCGTCGTTCTCGCCGTACTGGCCGCGCTCGCGCCAGCGGCTCGCTATCTCCGCGAAACTCGCTGGAATCAACACGCGCGCATTCAAAATCCCGCGCTTCCACCGCTTACGATGAACGGCGAGGGCGACGGACCTAACGGTCCATTTTTCCCCAGCTCCGCGCAGGTCTACGGAGGCGAAAAAATTCCCAGCCGGTTCTTCATGCAATCCGATTCCTGCAAGCGCTGCCATGAAGATATTTACAACCAGTGGAACAGCTCGGCCCACCATTTTTCGTCGTTCAACAATCAGTGGTATCGCAAGTCGATCGAGTACATGCAAGACACAATCGGCACCAAGCCCTCGAAATGGTGCGGTGGATGCCACGATCCAGCCGTGCTCTACGCGGGCAAGATGGACACTCCGATCAAACAGATCGTGCATACACCGGAAGCCCAGGCTGGACTCGGCTGCATGATGTGCCACTCCATCGCCGACGTAAAAAGCACGATGGGCCAGGGCGATTTTTATCTCGAGTATCCCAAGCTGCACGAACTAGCGGCCAGCAAAAATCCGCTGGTTCGCGGCCTCCATGATTTTCTGATTAAGCTCAATCCCGAGCCGCATCGCCGCGTCTTCCTCAAGCCGTTTATGAAGCAGCAGACAGCGGAGTTCTGCTCCTCGTGCCACAAAGTGCATCTCGACGTGCCGGTCAATCACTACCGCTGGTTTCGCGGCTTCAACGAGTACGACAACTGGCAGGCGAGCGGCGTTTCTGGCGAGGGCGCGCGCTCGTTTTACTATCCGCCGAAGCCGCAGCAGTGCGCCGATTGCCACATGCCGCTCCAGCCCTCCAGCGATATGGGCAACATTGATGGCAAAGTTCACTCGCATCGTTTCCCCGGTGCCAATACCGCGCTGCCGACTGCTAACGAGGATGCTGCGCAGTTGAAGGCAACTGAGGACTTTCTAACGAGCGGAGCGCTTACGGTCGATATTTTTGCGCTTTCGCCGGCAGGCGCTCCACGAAAGGCCACGATGTTGAAAGGCGGAGGAACCAGCGACAATGAGCTGGCAACGACTTTCGCCGTAGGCGAAGAAGCGGAAGCAAAAATTACGCCGAGTTCCACTTCAAATATCGAGGCCGCGCCCGTCACCGCGCCGCTCAACCGAGTGCAACCCGCCGTCCGCCGCGGCGATACAGTCCGCCTTGATGTCGTGGTCCGCACCAAACGTGTCGGACATTTCTTTCCCGGCGGCACCGTCGACGCCTACGACACCTGGCTCGAACTCAAGGGCGTGGACGATAAAGGCCAGACAATTTTCTGGAGCGGCATGGTCGAGGATGACGGCAAAGGTCCGGTAGAAAAGGGCGCGCACTTCTATCGCTCGCTCCAAGTGGATGCCCACGGCAATCCAGTCAACAAGCGCAACGCTTGGGCCACGCGCGCCGTTGTGTACGTACGCTTGATTCCCCCAGGTGCGGCTGACACGGTGCACTTCCGCATGAAGATTCCGGAGAAAACAGGCAGCAAGATTACTTTGACGGCGCGCCTTTGCTATCGCAAGTTCTCGTGGTTTGGTACGCAGTTTGCGTTTGCGGGCGAACCGGAAAACGCCCCCGCCATTAGTCAGGCGCAGGCTGGAGTCGCGCCTGCCTCCGTTACCGCCGATTATGACGATAGAAAACTTGCGTTCACTCAGTCGCTGCGTGGAGTTTCCGCGAGGCAGGAGAAAATTCCCGATCTCCCGATCGTGACTGTAGCGCAAAACCAAATCGCGGTCGACGTGCTGCCAGCGAATGCTCCTCAGCCGCAGCCTAAAATCAAGCTGGCAAAAGAAGACTGGCAGCGGTGGAATGATTACGGCATAGGCCTCTTGCTGCAAGGCGATTTGAAAGCGGCGCAGGCTGCCTTCGAAAAGGTCACTGAAGCTGATCCGCAGAATCCCGATGGATGGGTCAACATCGGGCGCGCCGCTCTGCAAGAAGGCGACATTGCCCGCGCTCGCATTGTGCTCGAGAAGGCGCTGGCGATCAGTCCCGATCTAGCGCGTGCGCATTTTTTCTACGCCTCAGTTCTACGCCAGGAAGGCGATTACGAAGGAGCGGCGCAACATCTGGCAAAAGTCCTTGCCCAATATCCCCACGATCGCGTCGCGCTGAACAATCTCGGCCGCGTTTTTTTCCTGGAGCGCAGATATCCCGATGCCATAAAGACGCTGCAGCAGGTGCTCGCCGTCGATCCCGAAGATTTGCAGGCGCACTACAATCTCATGCTCTGCTACAACGGCCTGGGCGATGAAAGAATGTCGAAAGAACATCAGGCGCGCTATCTGCGCTTCAAGGCCGACGAAGCTTCGCAGGCCATCACCGGCCCCTATCGCCAGCTGAATCCCGAAGACAATAACGAACGCCAAAGCATCCACGAGCACGTTTCCGTTCCGCTGCCAATTCTGAACGCCGCACCCATCAAGCGCCAAATGGCGAGGGCTAGTACGGTTCCCGCAGGCCAAAGATGATGACCTCTCTCAAGACAGAATCCACCACGGAGTCACCGAGACACGGAGGTAGACCAAGCCCTTCATTCATAGCATTCCTTCGTGCCTCCGTGTCTCCGTGGTTATTGCTATTGTCACTGGCCGCCACAAGCCGCGCGCAGGAGAAAATCACCTTCCGCGACATCACCGTTCAGGCTGGCATCCACTTTACCCACAACAATGGCGCCTTCGGAAAGAAGTGGCTGCCCGAAACCATGGGTCCCGGCTGCGCTTTCATCGATTACGACAACGATGGCTGGCCAGACATTCTGTTGGTGAACGGCCAAGACTGGCCCGGGCATGCCAAAACCGGCGCGACGACGCTGAAGCTGTACCACAACAATCACGATGGCACGTTCACCGACGTGACGCGCAAGTCTGGCCTCGACATTTCGCTCTTCGGACTCGGCGTGGCCGTCGGTGATTACGACAACGACGGCTTCGACGACATCTTCATCACCGCCGTCGGCCAGAGCCATCTCTTCCACAACAACGGAAACGGCACATTCACCGACGTCACCAAGTCTGCTGGACTGTGGGGCCCGAACGAGTTCTCCACCGGCGCCGCGTGGGTCGATTACGATCGCGACGGCAAACTCGATCTTGTCATTGCCAATTACGTGCAGTGGTCCGAGCAATCCGACCTCTATTGCACTCTCGACGGCTCGCACAAATCCTACTGCACGCCGGAATCGTATAAGGGAACATCGGCGCGCCTCTGGCACAACCTCGGCAACGGAAAATTCGAAGACGCCACGCAGAAAGCCGGCCTCTACGATCCGACTTCGAAAGGCCTTGGCGTTGCCATTCTCGACTACAACAATGATGGATGGCCCGACATCCTGATTGCGAACGACACGCAGCCCAACAAGCTCTACCTCAATAAAAAGAACGGCACCTTCGAAGAGCGCGCCGTTCCCGCCGGAATCGCCTTCAGCGAAGACGGAATTGCTCGCGCTGGCATGGGCGTCGATGCAGCCGATTATGATCGCTCCGGCAGCGCGAGTTTGATCATCACCAATTTCTCCAATCAGATGCTCTCGCTCTACCACAATGAAGGCAACGGACTATTCGTCGATGAAGCGCCGCGTTCCGAAGTCGGTCGCGCTACGCTCGTCACCCTCGGCTTCGGCTGCTTTTTCTTCGATTACGACAACGACGGATGGCAGGACATCTTCATAGCCGATGGCCACATCGAAGACCAGATCGAGACTGTGCAGAAACGCGTGAGCTACGCCGAGTCGCCGCACCTGTTTCGCAATCTCGGCAATGGAAAGTTCGAAGAAGTCACGACGAGAGTGGGCGCCGCTTTCGCCGCTCCAAAAGTGGCGCGGGGCGCGGCTTACGCCGATATCAATAACGACGGGGCCCTCGACGTACTCGTCATGACCAACGGAGGCCCGCCGCATCTCTATCTCAACCAGGGCGGAACGAATCAAAGCCTGCGCATAAAACTTTTCGGCACAAAATCCAATCGCGATGGCATCGGTGCCGTTGTCCGCGTTAGCGCCGGCGGCGACAAGCAGTGGCTCACGATGAAGAGCGGCTCCAGCTATCTTTCGCAGAGCGAACTCGTTCTCACCTTCGGCATGGGAACAAAGACCAAAGCCGACGCGGTCGAGATCGACTGGCCCAGCGGACAGGTAGATAAACTCGCAAACATCGCAACCGGACAGACCGTGACACTTCAAGAAGCGAAGGGTCAGATCAGCGCAAGACCATACGGCAAGAAATGATCGCCGCGCTTTCCGATGAAATAGAATGGAACAGAATGTTCACGAAGATAGCTTCACAATCCGAACTTCCCGCCTCTAACGAAGCCAAAGAATTTCCTTGCGGCGACAAGACGATTTGCGTAGCCAATGTGAACGGTGAAATCAGCGCTATGGACAACATCTGCCTGCATCGCGGAGGCCCGCTCGGCCAGGGCGCGATCGAGGGCGGCAAAGTGATCTGTCCGTGGCATGGCTGGGCTTGGGATCCAAAGACCGGCGAGGCCGGTCCGCTCGGCGCTAAGCTCGCAGTGTATCCGGTGAAGATCGAGGGGGGAGATCTGCTGATCGACGTGTAGCAGCCTACGGAAGAACTCGATCGTGCCGTTGTCTCTGGGTGGCGTAGCGCTTCAGGGCTGCGATAGCAACTTTTTTGTGGGTGTGCCTTTAGGCGCTGAGGCAGCACTCTCCGCGAGCGAAGGATATTCTTGGATTGGTGTCCTTTTACTGCGCCTGCTTCCATTTCATTTGCAATCGACGAGACTTTTCATCGAAACGAAACTGGCGGCCTGCTAATCTCCATACTGATCTTTTAATTCGGCCATTTATCAACACGCCACCATGCATTCGCTCCGCGCCTTCATCGCCGATTACGGTTACTGGGCCGTCGCTCTCGCCTTGCTGGCGGAGAGCACGGGCATTCCCGTGCCCGGAGAGATCACGCTGCTGCTGGCGAGCTTTCTGGCCTACTCCGAACGTCATCTTCATGTTGGCTGGATCATCGTGGCCGGCACCTGCGCGGCGACTCTGGGCGGCAACCTGGGGTATGCCATCGGCGCGTATGGCGGGCGTCCGGTGCTCGAGCGTTATCAGAGCCTGCTGCGAATTTCTCCAGCGTTGCTCGAACGCGGCGAGAAAATGTTCGAGCGCTACGGAGCCGCAGCAATTTTCTTCTCCCGCTTCATCTTCGGAATGCGCGTCTTCGCCGGGCCACTCGCCGGCGTGCTGCGCATGCGCTGGCGGGCGTTTACGCTCTTCAACTTTCTCGGCGCAGCCGCCTGGGTCACTTTAATGAGCAGCGTAGGCTATCTCTTCGGCCGCCATTGGCAAGCGCTGATGCGGGTGATGCAGCGCTTCAACATCGCGGTGTTGATTGTCGCCGCGGTTGGGATTGTTTTTCTATGGTGGAGATATCGGCGGCAGGCGCCGAAAAAGGATTGATGGCGGCCTCATATTTGTGGGCCTGCTATGCCTTTAGGCCTTCACTCTTCCACAAACGCCTTCAGCCGAGACAACGCTTCATCCCACTGCTCCGAGACAAAATCGAGATAGCGCTTCACTCCCTCCATCGGCTGTGGATCGAACTCGAACCTACTTTCTCGCCCCGACCTGACGCTGTGCACGATCCCCGCGCTCTCCAATACTCGGAGATGTTTGGTGATTGCCTGGCGGGTCAGCTTCGAGCCCCGCGTTAGCTGTGAGATCGAATACGGCTGTCGTCCACAGAGCTTCGCCACCAGCGACAGCCTGGTTTCGTCGCCGAGAGCGGCAAAAACGAGCGCGGAATTCTTCGCTCTTGCAGCCAGCCGCCTCGCCGCCCCGGCCCTACGACTTCGAGACATACTTTTCGATGTTCTTCATCTGTTCCGTCCAACCCCCCTCGTTCCGTCGGAAGGCATCGAGACGGCGATCCTCGGGAAGCTTGTCGAAGCCGGACTCGGTGACCACCAGCAGCGTGCCATTGGCGGTCTTCTCCAGCCGGAATTCGACGAGCGTGGTCGGTTCGCCCGAATAGTCCTGCGGCG